>CAKZOC010000135.1 GCA_937136025.1 uncultured Bacteroidota bacterium | reverse complement strand
CGTGCCGATAAACATCAGACCAAGCATTCCTTGCCCAGTTCTTTGGCGCACGCGCAATTGTTTTTCTCGGAGCATAAACTGTGATATCCATGCTTGTTGCGCTACAGCCCATTCTTCCCCGGCATCATGATGTCTGAAATAATCAGGTCGGGAATGTGTTGGTTTCCCAACTCGATGCCGGTAATACCGTTGTCGGCCTCCACGAAAACATAGGGAATCTCGCCTTGCGTTTCAGTTAGTCCTTTCCTGATCAACTGCCTGATATCGGCATTGTCTTCAATAATCAGAATTTTTTTCATCTCAGTTCGGATTAAATACCAGGGGCAGTCTGAGGGTAAAGGTGCTGCCTTTATCCAGTGCGCTCGTAAATGTAATGCTTCCCCCCATCAGTTCTGTATAGAGTTTAACCAGATGCAGTCCCAACCCTGTACCCGGAATATTTATAGCGTTACGCGCGCGGAAGAAGCGATTGAACAACTGCTCGTGCTCCTGCTCCGGGATCCCTATCCCTTTATCCTTAATAGAAATGGTAAAAGTGGTTTCCCCTTTTTCAATAGCAATAAAAATACCGGTTTTCTCCGGGGCGTATTTGATGGCATTAGACAGGAGATTTACCAAAATCTGACGCAGAAGTTTAGGATCCTGATACACCTGCAGCGCGGACATTTCAAAAGTTTCTGTAAAATGTTGTCCTACTTTCAGATTGCTTTCGAGTTCCTCGAGTACGGACCGAATCAGGTCGAGCGCGTCAAAGGTATCGGGTTGAGCCTCTATATTCCCTTCTTCGAGTTTACTCAAGGAGAGGAAGTCGTCCAGGATGACTACCAGATTGCGCACGTTGTTTTTAATCTGTCTCAGATAGCGTAACCGCTTGTCTTCCAAGCCAGGAGTGTTCTGTTTTCCAATGAGGATGGCTGAGGAATGAATGGCGCTGAGGGGGGTGCGAAATTCGTGAGAAGCCATAGAGATAAAGCGCGATTTGAGATCGTTGAGTTCCTGTTCAATCCGAAGGGCGCGCAAGAGGTCTTCCTCTGACTTTTTTTGCTCTGTGACATTGGTCAGTACCAAAAGCGCCCATCCGGGAGTTTCCCCTGCGTATAGCGGCATAGAATTCACTGCATAGGTATTTTCTTTAATGTGAACTTCAAAAGAGAGGTGCTGCCCCAGCAGCGTCTGACGAACCTTGTGATCCAGGTCCTTGAGTTTTTCTGGGGAAAAGCCCGGAGTTTTGACTATCGGTTTTTCCAAAAACAACCAGTCTCGGAGCCCCATCCGGTCCAGTTCTTCCCCTTCGAGATGCACGTAATGCCCTAAGGCGTTGAATACCATGATGACGCCCCTGGGAAAGTTCCTGGCGATTGCCGCAAAGAGTTCCTGATTGGCCAGAGCCCGCTCTTCTGCTTTCTGAGTCGTTTTAATCTGGGTCTGAAGGGACAGGTTGCTCTCTGTGAGTTTCTGTAGCGTAGACTCCACTTGCTCGGTACGCTGCGCCACGTCTTTTTCCAGGTTTTTGGCGTATTGTTCGAGTTTAGAATTGCTTTCTTCCAGATGAATACGGGTGAAGTACCTTTCGATAGCAAGACCGGCGAGCTGCGTGGCGTCCTGCACCATTTCCTGCTTTTCTTTGTCGGGTTTGGCAGACGCCGGGCCATAAAAAGTACAGGTCCCGAGCACCTTGTTTTCCGAAGACAATACGGGAAAGGACCAGCAACTCTTAATATTCACAGCTTTTATGGTTTTGATAAATTTTCCCGAGGCTTCATTTTTTTCGAGATCCTCGAGTACCGACGCTTCTTTTGTTCTTACCGCCATAGCACATGGGCAGCCCGTATCTTTTTTTAGTCCAACTTTCCTGAGTTTGTGACTCAGGACCGGAGGAAGTCCTATTTCGGAAAGCGTTTCCAGTACTTCGCCTCCCGGTTGCCATAGTGCTATCTGAATGCCCGTATGAGGAAAATAGGCGCGAAGGAAGGAAGCGATCATACCAGCGGTTTTCTCCAAAGGTTTGTCGTGGGTTATGGCCTCCAGAATCTTTCGGATATGGTCTTTGCGTTCCCCTTCGAGTACTCTTGTGCTGATGTCATTTTGAACTCCGATAAAATGGGTAAGCGCGCCCGTATGATCGCGAATGGGGGTTATGGTGAGTTCATTCCAGAAAAGGGAGCCATCCTTCCGGTAGTTTCTCAATTCTACCCGGCACTGAGTACCATGTTCAAGGGCTTCCCGGATCTGCCTTACCTTTTCCGGATCGGTTTGTGGTCCCTGAAGAAAACGGCAATTTTTCCCAATCGATTCTTCTGCGGAATATTGAGTGATTTCAGTACAGGCCTTATTGGAATAAATTATCGGCAAATCCGGCAGGATTGCATCCACTATAATAATGCCGTTACCTGCGGCCTCCAGTGCCCGGTTTCTGAGGTTGAGACCTTGTTGGGTCGTACGGGTGTCGGTAGTATTGCGGGCTACAGCTAAAACCTGCTGGTCCTCCATACATACATATCGGATTTCATAAGACAGTTTCCCCTGGTCCGTATCCAGGTCTGTTTCCAGGACTTTTGTCTGTCCTGATTGGCAGGATTCCTGAATTTTTAAGAGCATTTCCCGACCTGTTTTTCCAGGAAAGATATCCGCAACACATTTCCCTTCTATCCGCTCTTTTTGAAAGCAATGGGGAGAATGGGCAGATTCTTTTACCCTCAGGACGCGCCCATGGCGGTCGTGGAGCAGGATAACGTCCGGAATGGCTTCCAGTATGGCCCGGTTTCTTTCCTCACTTTTGCGGAACTGGTTTTCGGCAGCTTTCTGTTCAGAAATGTCTACTCCGGAACAAATCAGCCCTGTCGGATTTCCCGAAGCATCTTTTAAAAGGGCATTTTGCCAGCGGATGATGTGGGTAGTTCCCGATTTTGAAGTTACGGGGCTCTCAAAATAATCCGATAACTCCTTTTTGACCCTGAAAGTTTGATCAAAGAGGATTTTAAGCCTTTTCTGTTCTTTCTCACCACTGATAAAGGGCAGCCAGTTTTGATTCAAAAGATCTTTCATCGGATATCCCAGTACCTCGCAGGCTTTGCGGTTTACAAGGGCAATCCGGTAATCTGGTTTTAGCACGATAAACATCGAGCCCGCCGAATCCAGATAATTTCTCAGACGACTTTTTTCCCGGATGAGATCCTGCTTATTCTGTACCCTTTCGGTAATATCCCGAAAGGCGATAATATTTTTTTCATCGTCCAGAGGAAGTAACCGCACTTCGTAATGTCTTTCCGGTTCGCCTTTTGTGGAAAATTCCAGGTGTTGTGGTTTTTGGTTTTCCCGGACGCCCTGTAATGCCTTGAGCAAAAGGGGGCCGACATGGGCGGGAAGGGAGTCGGTTAGCGGGCTTCCTCTAAGGTGTTTGTTTTGCAGGAGAAACTCCTGATCAAGTGCGGGGAGATAGTCCAGAAAACACCCCTGGGCATCAAGGATAAGCACAGCCTCGGCCTTGCCGTCAGGCAGCGCATCCAACAATCCCGACCCTTTTTTGGAGTTTTTCATGCTGCTACAAATTCTGGTCCGCTCGAATCCCCATTTATCATTTCCCTAAGTTCGCTACAATTGTAGATGCATGGTGTATATATCTTAACTTGCACTACGGCTGAAATTGAAGGGAACCTAAGCAGCCATCTATAAAGATACTACGCGTATACATATGTTTTATATGATAATGGTCATGCAGCGAGTAGAGCCCTCTTTCAGTTTATTTACCGGTCCATCTGAATTATGAAAACAGCCCTGGCATTATCGGGAGGAGGGTATAGAGGAATTGCCCATATTGGGGTTTTGAAGGCCCTGGAAGAGGCGGGGATCAGACCGGAAGCTATTGCGGGCACCAGTGCGGGGTCTGTGGTTGGAGCGCTCTATGCCTATGGAATTTCAACCGGGGATATGCTCGAGTTCTTTAAAAGTATCCAATTTTTGAGTTTTGGAAATTATGCCTTTGGAAAGCCGGGATGGGTTGATCCTGAAAGTTTTTATAAGCGCTTTCTCGAAATACTTCCCGAAGATGATTTTTCAGCGCTCAAAATTCCCCTTCAGGTTACATCGACCAATATCCTGAGCGGGGAATTGAAGGTGTTCAGCAAAGGTCCTTTAATCCGGGCAATATTGGCTTCAGCGGCTTTTCCGGGATTTTTCGCACCCGTAGAGATCGGAAAAGGCTACTACGTAGACGGAGGGGTACTCAATAACTTTCCTGTTGACTTACTCCGAGAACAGGCAGACTTTCTCATAGGCGTTTATGTCAATCCTTTTGAGCCGGCGGATAAAGCCAAAATAAAACACTCCGTTGCGGTCCTGGAACGCGTACTGAAGATCAAAACAGCCTCCGATTCCATAAAAAAGTTTCCGTTGTGCGATCTTCTGGTTTACCCCAGGGAACTGAGTCGCTTCAGCACGTTTCTTGAAAAAGATCTCGACACTATTTTTCAACTGGGATACCAGGAGGCTAAAGAGCGCCTTCAAGAGGCTTCGGACACGATAAAAACCTTATAAAAATCCCTGCACTGCGCACTTATGGACGATTTGCAGTACAGGGACAGGAGTATTGAAAAGACATTTTTCAGCCCACTTCAATCACCTTAGGCGGTCTTTTTTGGGGTACTTCTTTTTTGAGAAGGCGGAAGTTGAGTATACCGTTGTTGTATTCGGCCTTTATTTCTTCTTCCCTCACTGATTCGGGAAGTTGAAGCGATCTTTTGAAGGCTTTATAGTTGAATTCGCGACGCGTAAAATCTTCGGATGTTTCCTCCTCAGATCCTTCTTTTTCGGCAGCGATATTCAGGCATCCGTCTTCAATGGTAATATTGAAGTCCTTTTTTGAGAACCCCGGAGCGGCCAGTTCAATTTCAAATCCCTTTTCATTTTCCTTAATGTTCAGGGCGGGTTCAACGGTCTTACCATTCCAAAAATCGGCATTCATAAGACCCGATTTCCACATGCGATCATCAAAGAAGTTATCCAGGTCAAAAAAATCTTGCGACAAAAGACTACTGGGATGTCTTTTTTTGAATTTAGTTAAGTCCATGAGACGAAATTTAAATTAAACAATGTGGGTTCGCATGTCAAAGCGAATGTAAGAAGGAGTCCTGTTCTTTAAAATGACCCAGATCAGCAAGCTTCTTTTTTTTGATTTTGAAAGCTGGGGAAAAGATTTCTTTCCCCCTGTTTTCTCACTCCCGGTTTTTTTACGAAATTGCGCCTTCCTAAAGGGGATATTAGCTCAGTTGGTTTAGAGCGCTGCCTTGACAGGGCAGAGGTCACCGGTTCGAATCCAGTATATCCCACATCACTCAGAAAACCCACGTCCGCAGGACGTGGGTTTTTCCGTTTCGACCTGCGTCGAGTGTACTCGTAAGCAAGGGCGAAACGGAAAAAAACAACAGACCCGTAAGGGGCTGTGGGTTTTCGTTTTCTATTTGCAGGAGGGGGATGTATCTGGATCACGGCGCAAGCCGTAATCCAGTGGACCTTCGGCGGTCACTCGGCCCCGCGGACTGGACCCGCAAAAAAGACTTATAAATAAGGCTTTAAACGCTCCAGGGCCATGCCCCGGGAGGCTTTGATAAGAATAGTGCCCGGCCCTGATATCGGATTGGATTTCAGGAACTCCACCAGGGCTTCAAAGGTTTTAAATCTGTGCGCGTCTACAGTGGTCTCGGAAAAAGCATTCCCCACCAGGATCAGGGTATCCAGATCAAGCGATTGGGCCTGTTCAGCAATCTGCTGATGTTCAGATACCGAATCTGCTCCGAGTTCAAACATATCTCCCAGAACCGCGAATTTTTTCGGAGCTTCAAGAGCCTTCAGGTGCTCGAGGGCTGCAGACATACTGCTCGGATTGGCGTTGTAGGCGTCCAGCAATATATCCAAAGAGCCTTTTCGCAGGAGTTGCGACCGATTGTTCTCGGGAACATAGGATTCTATGGCTTTTCGGATCTCCGGCAGGGGGACGTTAAAGTGCTTTCCAATGAGCGCGGCAATGGCGCAATTACTGAAATTATAAGCCCCGCTAAGGGACGTTTCTATAATCGTATCTTCTATTTTCAGAGTCACAAACGGATCCGCTCCCTGATTCTCAATACGGAAATAACCGGGGTCTGAGGTGCTGAACCCTACTGTGTTTGCATAAGATTCCAGTTTTTTTCTTTGAATGGGGTCATCGGCATTGAGAAAAATTGTTTTTCCTTCCCCAATGAGATAGTCATACATTTCACTCTTTCCCCTGATCACACCTTCCACACCCCCGAAACCTTCAAGGTGGGCCTTTCCGTAATTGGTGATGTATCCGAAATCCGGTTCTGCCAAAGCACATAAAAAAGCGATTTCTTTTTGGTGATTGGCGCCCATTTCCACAACCATCATTTCAGTGTCCTTACGGATCTGCAAGAGGGTAAGGGCTACCCCGATATGGTTGTTTAGATTTCCAACCGTGGCCTGGGTTTTATAGGTGCGCTCCAGAACGCGCGATATCAACTCTTTCGTTGTGGTTTTACCGTTGCTTCCCGTTAGTGCAATTATGGTAGCCTTGCTTTGTCGTCTGTGGTGCGTGGCGAGATCCTGCAGGAATTTCAGGACATCAGGAACTAAAAGGGTCCGGTCATTCACAGCGTATTGAGCCTCGTCCACCACAGCAAAGGCAGCTCCTTTATCAAGGGCCTCCGCCGCATATTGGTTCCCATTAAAATTAGGTCCTTTTAAGGCAAAGAACAGACTGTTCGGCAGGATGTTCCTGCTGTCTGTAGAAATTGAGGGGTATTCCAGAAAGCGGGAATATATTTCTTCGATATTCATCGGGTAAATATAAAAAGCCCCGACCGAAAAGTCAGGGCTTTTTTTATGCTATGTCAGGGGTTTGTTATCCTTTAACTTTTTTACCCCGAATCGTCTTGTTCTTTCCTTTGGATTTACTTCCCACTCTGGACATGGCACATCTGAATCCGATGTAATCTGTCGCCATATACTGGGGCAGGTACCTCCTTTGAGCCGGATCTAACCAGTAGGCGCGGTCTCGCCACGATCCTCCTTTGTAGACGCGAACTTCGTCACTGATCAGGGATGTGCGGTAATTGCTCTTGTCGTATTCCCGAACCATCTGACCTTCTGAGTCCCGTTCTACCTTGTGTTTAGGAGCATTGTACATCTGTTTTCTGTCGTCGGCGCCCTCTTCTTCATCGCTGAAGCGGTCAAAGAATCTTGAAGATCCCGGATCTCCGTCCCTGTATCCACGGTTATCACTCTTAGAGAAATTGGTTCTCAGGTAAGTGTCCTCTTCGTCCACAGCAACCATTTTTACTTCACCAGGAAGGTTTAGAGCTACTATTTTTCCGTTCGGCAGGGTGTCGTAAACGATCTCTCCTTCAGTAAGGACCATTACTTTTCCATCCTCACCGATGGCTTTTTTGGTAAATATGTTTCCGCGATAGTAATTGAAATCGCTGATTTCATCATCTACAATCGGACGGTAGACATCAGCTACCCATTCAGCAACATTACCAGCCATATCGTATAATCCCAGATCGTTGGGCTTGTAAGACATTACAGGAGCTGTAATATCGGCCCCGTCATCTGACCATCCGGCAATCCCGCCGTAATCTCCTTTACCCTGCTTAAAGTTTGCGAGCTGATCTCCCCTTCCGACTCTTTGGCCGTTACGGGTGTAGTCGCCTTCCCATGGGTATTTCTTTCTTCCACGGTAGTTGTTGTATTCACGGGTTCCCACCAAGGCAGCCGCTGCATACTCCCATTCTGTTTCTGTAGGCAGACGATATTCCGGCATCAGAATTCCGCTACTTCTTTTCGCAAAGGAGGGAACCGAATCCTTAACATTCTTGCCCATCAGCGTATCGATTTGACCTCCATACACAGATTTAGGTGCATTCAGATAAGTCTCTGTACTGAAATTACCAGCGATCTCACCATTCATCGCCCTGTATTTAACGTCCTCAGCCAAATAACCTTCACGCTCCAGCATGGCTTCATTGACCCTGTCGGTACGCCATTCAGCAAACTGAGTGGCCTGAATCCAATTCACACCGACAACCGGATATTCCGCATAGGCGGGATGTCTCAGGTAGTTGTTGGTCATGGTTTCGTTATAACCCAGGCGGTTTCTCCAAACCAATGTATCCGGAAGGGCACCTATATAAATATTGGCGTACTTCGGATCTTCAGGCGGATAAACGCTTTTAAGATAGTCCAGGTATTCGAGGTACATCACGTTGGTCACCTCTGTCTCATCCATATAAAAGGACTGGACGTGCTGCGTTGTGGGAGTGTTGTTCCAGTCGTGCATAACGTCGTCCTGAACCTTACCTTTAGTGAAGGTTCCTCCCTCTACAAAGACAAGTCCGGGAGCGGTTTCCTGCTCCTTGAAATCGGAATTGTACTGAAATCCTCCTTCCTTATCATTAATTTTCCAACCTGTAGCTCTTGAAGTATCTTTGGATCCTAAAGACTTCTTGCAACTCTGCATGCTCAGGGATCCGACGACAATGGCTGCCATAAGGAATGTGCTGGTACGTGTTTGTTTCATCTGTATTTCGGACTTAAGTTTCGGATCGGGCCTTTAAGGGCCTTCAGTCGTTTTTTAAATGCTATTCGGCTAATTAAACGGGTAAAAGTTCATTATATTTTACACCTTTAACAAAAACTCTAATTGGCCAAAGCCGAATTGTTTCCGGCCTTGTGTGCATAGATAACGAGTAATTCGTCGATCTAGTATAAGCCCGGATAGGTTTTTAAACCAGCCAGTTGGGGGAATTCAACGGTGCAAAGTTATGGCCATTTTTCAGATGCTATATAATAATAGGTATAAAATCAACTTTAAACTTCTTAAAAACCCTGAAGGTTTCGGGAAGTGTCACATAAGATATTTCGAAAATTGCCGTTACCATAGAATACACCGGAGTATTTAAGGAACAGGATTCTTCGGGTTTCTGCCCTTTGCGAAAAAGGGTTTTTTATTTAAGAAGCACATGGCTACGATGAAAAAATTTTGCGTAATACTTTTACTCACCGCTTCATTCAAGGGGTTTGCTCAGGATGAAAGAGTTATAACGACGGCAGTACCTTTTTTGAGGATTGCAGCAGATGCCAGGTCTTCGGCCATAGGCGACATTGGAGTGGCCAGCTCTGTCGATGGTTTTTCTCAGCAGTGGAACCCCGCTAAATTTGCCTTTGCGGAGCGCAAAATGGGAATTGGGATCAGCTACACGCCCTATTTGGAGAGTCTTATTACGGATATCGCCCTGCTTAACGGCAGTTACTTCAATAAAATCAATGACCAAAGTGCCTTTGCAGTATCCATACGGTATTTTACGTTAGGGGAAATCGAGTTGCGAAACTCCTTTGAGGAAATCGGCACCCTGGTTAAACCTAATGAATTATCTATAGACGGTTCGTATTCCCTGAAATTAAGCGATCAGTTTTCCATGGCCGTTGCGGGACGGTTTATCAGTTCCAATCTGGAAATTCCCCAGCTGGGTAATGCTGTGCAGTCCGGAAAGACGTTTTCTGTGGATATTTCAGGGTACTACTACGGCAGGGAACGAGCCTATGATAATTTTGACGGCCGATGGGTTTGGGGGTTCAATATCTCCAACCTGGGCCCTAAAATACAATACGATGCCGGAGGACAGGAGAATTTTATTCCCACCAATCTCGGTTTAGGCGGAGGGTTTGATTTTATTTTTGACATGGACAACGCCCTGTCCCTCCGTGGAGAGTTCAATAAATTACTCGTGCCAACCCCTCAGGATTTTAATGGGAATGGGTTTTTGGACCAGGAAGACAACGCTATCTATCAGGAAATCGGTTGGTTCGAAGGAGTTTTTAAATCCTTTGGGGACGCCCCTGATGGGTTTAGCGAAGAATTAAAGGAAATTACCTGGGCTCTTGGAGCCGAATACGTCTTTCGGGAGGCTTTTATGCTCCGGGCCGGGTATTTTAATGAAAGTGAGGAGAAAGGTTTTCGAAAGTTCCTTAGCCTGGGTGCCGGATTCCGGTATAACAATGCACAAATTGACCTTTCCTATCTTTTCTCGACAGCACAGGTGCGGAACCCGCTGGAGAATACCTTGCGGTTTTCGCTCACTTTTTACCTCGGACAGGAATTTTACAACGACTAAAACTGCATCCACATATATTCGGACCCGCCAGCGACATGGCGGGTTTTTTTTTGCGCATTGCCGTGCTTTTTGGTCAGGGGAATGTATCTTTAATTATGGAGAAACGACATGTGGGTTTTGACCTTACCATATATGAGGGAGAACAATCCCTGCCTCCCGGGGATCGGGAGCTTTTATCAAAAGCACGGGAAGCCACTTCAAGTGCATATGCACCCTACTCGGGTTTCAGGGTAGGCGCCGCCCTGTTGTTGGAATCGGGAGAAGTAATCATAGGAAGTAATCAGGAGAATGCCTCGTTCCCTTCCGGACTCTGTGCGGAACGGGTGGCTGTATTTCAGAAAGGCGCCCGCTTTCCGGAGGGTGTCATTGAGGTTTTGGCTGTTGTTGCTTTGTCGCCGGGCAAGCATTTGAAGATCCCGGCCGCCCCTTGCGGGAATTGCCGTCAATCCCTGTTGGAATATGAGCACCGTCAGGAAAGCCCGATTAGAATCCTGCTTCAGGCCGACAACGGATCGGTTTATGAATGTCCTTCGGTTTCAGCCCTGCTTCCCTTAGGCTTTGATCAGAGTTATCTGAACTCCCGATATTAATTAACTTTCAGGAGGTTCAGTCTTTGGGTTCCATTTTTTTTTCCTAATTGATTTAATGTGTATTTTTGCTCTTCTACGTCGGGAAAACAGGCAGTCTGTCTCGGTTTTCTGACCCCAAAAACGAAAGAAACAGGCCTTCATGAAAAAAATTACCAAAGAGGTATACCTGAACTGGTATGAGGATATGCTTTTCTGGCGGAAGTTTGAAGACAAACTCGCCGCGGTATATATCCAGCAAAAAGTTAGGGGTTTCCTGCACCTTTACAATGGGCAGGAGGCTGTTCTGGCGGGATCTCTGCACGCTATGGAACTCGGAAAAGACCGGATGATCACGGCGTACCGAAACCACGTACAACCTATTGGGATGGGGGAAGACCCCAAAAAAGTGATGGCCGAGCTCTACGGGAAAGTGACCGGAACCTCCAAAGGAATGGGAGGTTCCATGCATATCTTTTCCAAAGAACACAGGTTTTATGGAGGACACGGAATCGTCGGAGGGCAAATTCCCTTAGGTGCAGGCCTTGCCTTTGCGGACAAATATTTTGGAAGAGATGCCGTTACCTTGTGCTACATGGGTGATGGTGCTGTGCGACAAGGTAGCCTTCACGAGGCATTTAACCTGGCTATGTTATGGCAGTTGCCGGTGGTTTTTATTTGTGAGAACAACGGTTATGCCATGGGGACTTCTGTAGCCCGAACGGCTTACACCACCGATATCTGGAAACTTGGACTGGGGTATGAAATGCCTTGCGGTCCTGTGGATGGTATGAATCCGGTGGCGGTAGCGGAAGAAGTGCATAAGGCTATTGAGCGGGCCCGAAGTGGAGGAGGCCCTACTTTTTTGGAGGCGAAGACCTACAGGTATCGCGGACACTCTATGTCGGATGCCCAGCATTACCGAACCAAAGATGAGGTGGAGGAATATAAAAAGATCGATCCGATCAGTCAGGTCAAGGAGGTCATCCTGGAAAAAAAATACGCCACGGAAGCAGAGCTGAAGGAAATAGATGCCCGCGTAAAAGAACGGGTGAAGGAATGCGAGAAATTTGCAGAGGAATCTCCCTTCCCTCCCGTAGAACAACTCTACGATGTGGTCTACGAACAAAAGGATTATCCATTCCTGAAACATAAATTATAACAGAAAGTCAGATGGCTGAGATTATCACAATGCCCCGACTGAGCGATACCATGGAAGAAGGCACCGTGGCAAAATGGCTCAAAAAAGTTGGGGACACCGTTGAGGAAGGAGATATCCTTGCCGAAATTGAAACGGACAAGGCGACCATGGAATTTGAATCCTTTCACGAGGGTACCTTACTGCATATCGGAATTGCCGAAGGTGACGGGGCTCCTGTGGATGCTCTGCTCGCCATTATTGGTGCTAAGGGTGAAGATATCTCAGGATTGCTCGATGGGCAGGCAAGCGCTCCTTCCGGCGCGGCTCCCGAGGAAGCACCTCAGGCGGCATCGGCTGGGGAAGATGCGGATGCACCTGCGTCCGGTTCGGATGAACTTCCCGAAGGTGTTGAAATCATCACCATGCCCCGACTCAGCGATACTATGGAAGAAGGCACCGTGGCCTCCTGGTTGAAAAAAGTGGGAGACGGTGTCGAGGAAGGTGATATTCTGGCTGAAATCGAAACAGATAAGGCGACCATGGAATTTGAATCCTTCTATACAGGAACCCTTCTGCATATAGGGATACAGGAAGGTGAATCTGCCCCTGTGGATGCCGTCCTGGCCGTAATTGGGCCAGAAGGCACCGATGTTTCGGCTGTGCTGAGCGCGCCTTCTTCGGCTGGGCAGACCCCGTCGGATTCCGCCCCTGCAAAGCCTGAAGTCAAGACTCATGAACCACAGACTCCCTCGGAACCTCAACAGACCGAAACGGCAAATGGAGATCGGATTTTCGTCTCACCCCTCGCCCGGAAAATGGCCGAAGAAAAGGGAATTGATCTGAATCAGGTTACAGGATCCGGGGATTCAGGCCGCATCGTAAAGCGGGATAGTGAGAACTTTGTTCCTGCATCGGCCCCGGCAGCCGCTGCACAACCTGAAGCTTCTGACAAAGCGGCTGCGGCCCCTGTCACTTCGTATATCCCTGCAGGGGAAGAGGCTTACGAGGAAGTCAAGAACTCTACAATGCGCAAGGTGATTGCCAAGCGTTTGAGTGAATCCAAGTTTACGGCCCCGCATTACTACCTTACGATAGAGGTGGATATGGAACAGGCTATGGCTTCTCGAGGAAGTATAAATGCCCTCCCGGATACGAAAGTATCTTTCAACGACATGGTTGTCAAGGCATGTGCCATGGCGCTTAGGAAGCATCCACAGGTAAATACGTCCTGGAGTGCGGAAGCGATGAAATACAATAAGCACATCCATATTGGTGTTGCGGTAGCCGTGGATGAAGGACTGGTGGTTCCGGTACTTAAATTTGCAGATCAGATGAGTCTCACGCAGATCGGGTCAGCGGTTAAAGATCTTGCAGGCAGGGCCCGCATCAAAAAAATTACCCCGGCCGAAATGGAGGGAAGTACGTTTACCGTTTCGAATCTGGGAATGTTCGGGATTCTTGAATTTACCTCTATTATCAACCAGCCGAATTCAGCCATATTATCTGTGGGTGCCATTGTTGAAAAACCCGTGGTGCGCCAGGGAGAAATAAAAGTAGGACATACGATGAAGGTCACCCTGGCTTGCGATCACCGCACGGTTGATGGGGCTACCGGGTCTCAGTTCCTGCAGACGCTGAGGGCGTATCTGGAACACCCTGTAACCATGCTGGCCTGATGCTCAACGCTATCCTTTCCGGTTTGAACAGGACTGTTTTTCTGAAGCACAAGCTCAAGATTGTATGCCTGTTCTCGTCGTTCGGGTTGTTGCTGAGTTCCTGCGGGAGCGTGCCCAGCGCCAAGAAAATGAACGAGGTGGTGACGTACCTGTCCTCAGACGAACTCAAAGGCCGGGATACCGGATCTGAGGGTATTGAGAAGGCCGCGGAATTCCTGGAAGATGAATTTGAAGCTTATGGGATAGCTCCCTTTTTTAGCGGTTTTCGGGACACCCTTTCCAATTCGAGTGCCCTGGCTTACAACGTGGTCGGAGTTATTGAAGGATCTGATCCCCTTCTGAAAGAGGAGTACATCCTTATCGGGGCCCATTTTGATCATATCGGTATTGTTCCCCCCAAGGATGGGGATGAGATTGCCAACGGGGCGAATGATAATGCCTCCGGAACTTCTACGGTACTGGAATTGGCGCGTTTTTTTGGAAAACAAAAGGCTTCGAAACGAAGTTTGATTTTTGCGTTTTTCAGTGCAGAGGAAAAGGGGTTATTGGGGTCAAAACATCTGGCGACCGTTCTAAAGGATTCCGGGATAAACCTCTATGCCATGCTCAACTTTGAGATGACGGGGGTCCCCATGCAGGGCAAGGACTACCTCCTCTATCTCACCGGGTATGAAAAATCCAATCTCGCTGCTATTTCCAATGCCTACGGGGGTTCAGATCTGATCGGTTTTTTACCGAAGGCCGAAGCGTTTAACCTGTTTCAACGCTCAGATAATTACGCCTTCTGGGAAATTTTTGGCGTACCCTCCCATACTTTTTCATCTTTTGACTTTGAGAATTACAACTACTACCACCAACCCGGAGATGAGGCATCCCGAATGGATTATGAGCATCTCTCGGAAGTGGTCAGTCGGATGATCCCTGTCATTCAGGGTATCGCCAACGCGGAGAATGAAGAGATCAAACTAAACTAGGCATGTCGAAGATTATTATAACAGGTACAAGCCGGGGTATTGGTTTTGAGTTGGTGACCCAGCTGGCCGCAGCGGGTCATCAGGTACTGGCATTGTCCCGAAATGAAACCCCGGTTTTAGGACTGGGCTTACCCGGGGTAACCACCTGGGGCTTCGATATTACGGATGCTGCCCATATTGAAAAGGCCGCACATTGGGTACAATCGGAATGGGGAACAGCCGATGTGCTGATTCACAATGCCGGAGTGTTGTTAAATCGTCCGTTTACGGATTCAACAGTTGCAGACTTCAGAGCTGTTTACGAGGTCAATGTCTTTGGGGTGGCCGAACTGACCCGCGCCCTTATCCCGTTCATGGAAACAGACGGCCATGTGCTTACCATAAGTTCTATGGGGGGTGTACAGGGGAGTGCCAAGTTTCCGGGTCTGGCTGCCTACAGTTCGAGTAAAGGAGCCGTCATTACTCTTGTAGAGCTCTTGGCAGAAGAGTATAAAGCCACCGGGCCTTCGTTTAATGTCCTGGCGCTGGGAGCGGTGCAAACCGAAATGCTCGAGGCTGCATTTCCAGGATATCAGGCGCCTTTAAGCGCGGGGGAAATGGCTGCGTATATAGGACATTTTGCACTCACCGGACATGCCTTTTACAATGGAAAAATTCTACCTGTGAGTAATTCTACGCCCTGAGCCCGGGCACTTTAAGCAAAGGCAAATACACGCGTTATTTTTCTAACTTTACCTCAATGGAAAAGGTGTTGGAGCGCTATATTCCGGAACGGGCCATCGGACCCTGTCTGGAACTTATTAAAAAGTATGGCATTCATTTAAAAATCGTCAATCAGCGGGTTACCCGTCATGGAGATTATCGGATGCTTCCCGGGGGCGGGCATATGATTACCGTGAATTCCATGTCTAATAAGTATCGTTTTCTGATAACCCTCATCCACGAATTTGCCCATTTGGTGGCTTTTGAGACGTATGGAAGGCGGATAAAACCCCATGGGAAAGAATGGAAATACACTTTTCAGCAGATGATGCTCCCTTTTTTAAGACCTGAAGTTTTTCCCAATCAGCTTCTTCCCCTGCTCGCCCGGCATTTTAAGAACCCAAAGGCGAGCAGCAGTACGGATTCTGTGCTTTCCCTGGCCCTTAGGGAATACGATTTGGAAGACCGGGATAAACACTACGTTTTTGAAATCCCGGAAGGCAGTCTGTTTCGCATGTATAATGGTCGTATTTTTCGCCGGGGTCCCAAGAAAATAAAACGATACCAATGTGTTGAGGTTGCAAGTGGAAAATTGTATCTTTTTCAACCTCAGGCAGAGGTGGAATGGCTGGCCAAATCCTGATTTCACAAATTTTAAAGAAACTATTTTGAATTCAAATTACTACGCAATATTGATGGCTGGTGGGGTTGGATCCCGCTTTTGGCCTGTAAGTACCACGGAATACCCCAAGCAGTTTCACGACATGTTGGGGGCAGGCGTTTCCCTGCTTCAGAAAACCTTCGGGCGGCTCTCTCGCTTCATACCTGCTGAAAACATTTTAATCCTGACCAACGAGCGGTACACCACACTGGTGATGGAACAGTTGCCGGGGATTGAAGCGTCCCAGGTAGTGGCTGAACCCGCCATGAGAAATACGGCTCCATGTATTCTCTATGCCGCTCTGAAAATCCGGAAAATGAATCCGGAGGCCCTTATCGTGGTGGCTCCCAGCGACCATTGGATAGAAGATGAACAGGCGTTTGAAGATGACGTGGTCCATTGTTTCGAAAAGTGCTCAGAGGCCCCGGTGCTTTGTACCCTGGGTATCGCTCCGTCATTTCCAAATACCGGGTTTGGATATATTGAATTCGATGCACAGGAAAAATCCAAACCGGGAGTAAAAAAAGTGCAACAGTTTCGGGAAAAACCCGACTACGCTACCGCAAAGCACTTTCTGAATCAGGGGAATTTTCTCTGGAATGCCGGGATATTTATGTGGAGTGCATCGGCGATCATCGAGGCATTTAAAGCGTATCAACCGAAAGAGTATGCCCTTTTTGAAAAGGGAACCGCGGTATACAACACCCGGGAAGAAGAAGGATTTATTGCGGAGAACTATCCCCATGCCGCCAATATTTCGATAGATTACGCCATTTTGGAGAGGTCCGATTCCGTTTACGTCTTACCTGCAGGATTTGACTGGAATGACCTCGGTACGTGGGGTTCACTTTACGATAAACTCCCGAAGGACGCTTCTGAAAACGCTGGTGCGGGAAGCCGTGTGCTCACCAGGGACTGTGAGGGACTCATGGTGCGTCTGCCAGAGGGTAAAATTGGAGTTTTGGAAGGTCTGAAGGACTATATTGTGGTCGATACTGACAAAGCACTTTTGGTTCTCCCAAAAGAAAAAGAACAGGAAATTAAACAATGGGTATCCAGAGTGAAAGACACTTTTGGACCGGATTTTATTTAAGCGGGTTATGGAAGCATCGGAAAAGGAAGAACTGGATCGTCAGAAAGCAGAACGCACTGAAAGCGACCGGGAATCTCAGGAAAAAGGAGATGAGGTCAAGAAGGATTTTAAAGGACTCCTGGGCAGTGCCCGAACTTTTCTCAGCGATCTCTTAAACATCCGCAGCAATACGGATCAGGAGGCGACTCGCGCGGCCATTGAACAGGATATTCCCTTCAAGGGCCACACCTCCTGGATTTTGGTCTGTTCTATTTTTATCGCTTCCGTAGGATTGAATGCGAATTCAACGGCTGTCGTTATTGGAGCGATGTTAATTTCCCCCCTTATGGGTCCTATTTTGGGAATAGGAATGTCCATAGCCACCAATGATATCGATACGCTGAGACGGTCGCTGAAGAATTTTACGGTCATGGTGGTGCTCAGTGTGCTCACGGCCTACCTCTTCTTTAACTTTTTTCCGCTTCGGGATGAATCCTCAGAGTTACTGGCCCGAACCGAACCGGATATCCGGGATGTACTGATCGCTTTTTTTGGAGGCCTGGCACTTGTCATTGCCCGGGCCCGGAAGGGAACCATTGCCAGCGTAATCTTTGGTGTGGCGATTGCCACGGCCCTGATGCCTCCCCTTTGTACAGTCGGATTCGGTATTGCCATCCGCAATTGGGATTACGCCCTGGGGGCCCTGTACTTGTTTTTTATCAATGCTATTTTTATAGCCCTGGCGACTTTTCTGGTCCTCAAATACCTTCGATTTCCTATGGTGCGCTACGCCAATTCAAAGCGCAGGACCTTTATTTCCAGGATGGCTTCGGTCATTGCGGTTTTAGTCATGATTCCCGCGATTTACGCCTTTTACCTTGAGTTTAAGGAATCCCGTTTCCGCAGTCAGGCGCAGCGTCTGGTTCAGGAAACGATCGGAGTATACCAGTTTTCAGGGAATGGCCGGTATATTGACAACCTCACCGAAATTAATTACGACCCTAAAGGTCAGTCCTTTGTGGAGGTGGTTTGTATGGGTAATGAACGTATTCCAGATAACATAGTCTCAACCTGGAGGAGTCAGATGCAAGACTATTCTGAACTCAAGGAAGCGGAATACAGGGTAGTGCAGGGTGCACAATCGGATAGCGATGAAAAATTGCGTTATGTAAGTGAACTCTACGAAGCCAAAAAGTCGGAACTGCTGAACAAAGACGAGCGGATCCGGCTGTTAGAGGAGGAGTTGTCCAAGATGAGCAGCCTTGCGGAGGGCTTATTTCCATTCGCGTCAGTTTCGGAAGAGGCCCGGGTAAACTACGACGCTTTGGCGGGCCTGGGTTTTGCCTACACCCTGCAGACAGACTTCACTAAAACCGATACGATTCCTGTTTTTGAGGCGCGGTGGAAAGAAGATGCCAGTTCCGAAAAGCGGGAAGATCAGCTCAAAAAACTTACAGAATGGCTCAAACTTCGTTTAAAAAACGAACGGATTCAGGTTCGGGAAGTGGTGAGTCCTTAGGCGCGCTCTTCCAGGTACATTTGCCGGACCTTTTTAAAGAGTTCTGAAGAGTAGACAAAATTGCTTACCGCTTCGTTGTCTGTTTTAAAAATGTCTTTACTACTGCCTTCCCATTCTTTAAGGCCATCCTTCAGAAAGACTATTTTTTCACCGATTTCCATGACTGAATTCATGTCGTGGGTATTTATAACGGTGGTAATTTGATACTCATTGGTAATCTCCTGAATAAGGTTATCGATGAGTATGGCTGTTTTCGGATCGAGTCCGGAATTGGGCTCATCACAGAAGAGGTATTTTGGTTTCATTACGATGGCCCGGGCTATGGCAACGCGTTTCTGCATCCCACCTGAGATCTCTGAAGGATACTTTTTATGCGCGTCAATCAAATTGACCCGCTCCAGGACAAAATCAACTCTCTCCTGCATTTCCTCCCGGCTTTGTTTGGTGAACATCTCCAGGGGAAACATGACGTTCCCTTCAACGGTTTTGGAGTCAAAAAGAGCGCTCCCTTGAAAGACCATTCCCATTTCCTGACGCAGGTTGCGCTGCTCTTCGATGTTAAATTCCGCATAGTCCCTGCCTTCGTAGCGGATGGTGCCACTCGTAGGGGTTATCAGACCGAGCAGACATTTCATAAACACCGTTTTTCCGGATCCGCTCTGCCCGATGATCAGATTCGTTTTCCCTTTTTCGAAAACGGTACTAATCCCTTTGAGCACCTGGGTGCCTTCAAAAGACTTTTTAAGATCGCATACTTCTATCATGGGCTATCCGAGCATTAACTGCGTGAGCACGTAATTCAGGAGAATAATCACTACACTGGTCCAAACAAATGAGACGGTGGACGCCTTTCCGACTTCCAGAGCTCCTCCTTTCATATAATAACCATGATAGGAGGGAACCGTGGCTATGATAAAGGCAAAGACTATAGATTTAATAAAAGAATAGGTGACGTGAAAGGGGATAAAATCGAGTTGGATCCCTTCCACGAAATCAGCACTGGAACTAAAACCTCCAAAGACCCCTGCGACCCAACCCCCAAAGATTCCGATATACATGGCGATAGCGATTACAAAGGGGTAGAGCATCATAGCGACAATCTTAGGGAAGACCAGGTAATTCAGGGAGTTAACACCCATAATTTCCAGGGCATCTATCTGTTCTGTCACCCGCATGGTACCAATGCTGGAGGTAATATAGGAGCCTACTTTCCCCGCCATGATAATTGAGGTAAAGGTCGGCGCAAATTCCAGAATGACAGACTGGCGCGTAGCAAATCCTATGAGGTTCCGGGGGATAAACGGACTGGTGATGTTCAGAGCCGTTTGTATGGCAACTACACCCCCGATAAAAAAGGAGATAAAGATGATAATCCCCATGGAACCGTATATCAATTCGTCAATTTCTTTGAGAATTAAAGATTTCATGATCCCCCATTTGGTGGGTTTTCTGAAAACTTCGCGGACCATTATGGCATAACTTCCAATCGAGGTGAGGTAATTCATTAAGATCTTTTAACCCTTGTGTGGTAAAAATAACAATATTCACACTCATTTAACCTCACAGGCTTTTATCATCTTGTTTAATATGTATTTTTGGGTAGAAATTACGACCTATGAGAATCCATTTTTACCGCTTGAATGCCGTTGTGTTAACCTTGTTTCTGGGAGGTTTTATAAGTCTTGAAGCTCAGGTAAATAACCGGGAACGTGAGGACTCCGGGACTGCAGATACCTTTGAGAACCCGCCCCGTTTGGTTGTAGGGATTGTGGTGGATCAGATGCGGTACGATTATCTCACCCGTTTTTGGGATCACTATGGAAAAAAGGGGTTCAAAAGACTGATTGGAGACGGATTTCTGAGCAAGAACCATCATTTCGGGTATGCCCCGACCAGTACGGGCCCGGGCCATGCTTCTGTGTATACGGGAACCACGCCCAGTGGTCATGGAATCATTGGGAACAGCTGGTATGACAAATACACAGATTCCGGGGTGTATTGTGTGGGGGATACATCCCAAACCTCCGTAGGCACCACTTCAAATGCAGGACAGCATTCCCCTCACCGACTCATGACCACCACGATCACCGATCAGTTAAGGCTTCATTATCAGATGCGTTCCAAGGTCATTTCAGTCGCCATTAAAGATCGCGGAGCTGTATTACCCGGAGGGCATACCGCCAATGCAGCCTATTGGTTTGAAGGGGGTGCCGCAGGAAACTGGATCAGCAGTTCGCATTATATGGATGTCTTGCCTTCCTGGGTGCAGCAATATAATGCCTCCAATTCGGCGGAGCGTTATAAACAAGTCTGGAAGCTGAGCCATAAACCGGAGACTTATGTGGAAAGCGGTCCGGATAACCTACCGTATGAAGGGGTGTTTAGCGGCGAGACTTCCCCTGTATTCCCACATGACCTCCCTGCGCTTTGGGCGGCTAACGGGGGGTATGACCTATTGAAAGCGACACCTTTTGGGAACAGTCTGACCCTGGATTTTGCCATAGAGGCCCTGGAAAAAGAAGCGCTCGGGACCGATGAGATTACGGACTTTCTCGCTATTAGTTTTTCAAGTACGGATTACGTCGGACATATGTACGGGGTGAATTCTAAAGAGGTTCAGGACACCTATATCCGATTGGATGAAGATTTGGAGCGCCTTCTCAAAGAACTGGACCGCTCCGTAGGGGAGGGGGCTTATACTGTTTTCCTGACGGCGGACCACGGGGTATCCCCGGTACCGGCCTACCTGTCGGAGGCAGGAATTCCCGCGGGGTATTTGTATAAAAATAAGATGCGCGAGCGGTTGGAGGAATTTATGTCTTTTACGTACGGAACTACGGATTTGCTGAAAGCGTTCTCGAACAATCAGTTGTTTCTCGATCACGACCTGATGCGCAATCTCGAGTTGGATCCGGAATACGTAGGTGCGCAGTTTGCGGAAGAGCTTTTAAAATACGACGGGATTTACAAGGTGTACACTTCCGGGCAGATGCGCAATGGGTCTTTTACAGAGGGTATTGAAGCTGTTTTGAAAAATGGGTATAATCAAAAACGTTCCGGTGATTTGATCCTGGTCCCCCCTCCCGCCCATATCGATTATTCCCAAACCGGGACTACCCATGGATCCCCCTATATTTACGACACCCATGTCCCCTTGATTTTTTACGGGAAAGGAGTAGCCCCGGGCAGTACAGTACGGAAGACGTATATACGGGATATTGCGCCCACTCTGGCGGTAATGCTGGGCATCGCTTTTCCCAATGGATCTACGGGCACCCCTATTGCTGAAGTGCTAGAGTAAGCGCCCCAGTATTTGTTTCCAGCGCCACCGGCGCACAAACTTGCCTTCTGCTGTATCGAGCATTCTGGGAGCCTTGGCTATATAGGCCTGAAGATATGCCTTCATGGCGTACCAGGGCAAAGTGCTTTTCCTTCTTTGCATCCCCATTTTACCGGCGGCAATCAGGCTCAGGAGCCAGCCGTAGTTCAGGTGATAGAAGGCCTTACCCTGAAATTCCGCATTTTGTGTGGAATATCCGCTTCCTGTGGGCCGGAGGTGTTTCACTTTAAGACTGGGGAGCGTTCGGACCTCAAAGCCCCGGTACCGGGCCAAAAGCACATCGGCCGTATCCCATCCTATAAAAGGGCGCAGGCCCCCAATACTCAAAAAGCAAGCTTTGGAATACAGTTTGACCGGACCCCTGACATGTTCTGTGTTCGAGATGGCTTCATAGATCCATTGCCCCGCCTTCTCGATATAGAGGAGGCCGGAACAGACCCCGGTCTTCGGATTTTTAAGGAAAGTATCCTGTATTTTTTCAAAATAGTCCGGGGGGAGCAGGATGTCTGCATCGAATTTGCCAATAAAATCAAAGGAGCTCCAATCTGTTCCGAGTCCTTCACGAAAAGCCTGTACGACTTTAGCCCCGGGGAGGTGCTCCTCGGAGGAAATGCGGTTTATAAGTTTGATCCAGGGATTGTTTTTAGCAAACTCTGCGACCAGAGCACCCGTTTGGTCTGAACTATTGTCATTTACGACCCGGAGCTCATCCGGGATTCGGGTCTGATTTGCAAAAGACTCCAGGCACTGAATGATGTGCGCCTCTTCGTTGTGGGCGGGCATAACGATCAGTATTCTGTCCGCGTCCTCTTTCATGAATATTCTTTGATTATCGGGAGGTGGAATCTACAGGTTGGGGGCGCTCCGCATAGATCAGATAATACCGGGGCGTAAATCTTCTCAAAAGGGGTCTAAAGCCAACTTTTCCAACGGGATGCGTCCACTGTAAACGGTCCTTAATTTCCCATCCCGCTTTCTCCAAAAGCCAGTCAAATTGCCAGTCTTCAAACTCGTGGAAATGACGGTCCCAGGGATCTGTTTTGGAGCGATATGCAGAAGCGAACCACAACCTCAGGGGGATACTCGCCAGAATTTTGTTGGAAGGGATCTCCCTCAGCACATTGAAAGGGGCAACCAGATGTTCGAGAATCTCAAAAGCGGTAACGACGGTCGCATCGGTTTTTCGAATTGGATCCAGTTCCAGATCCAGATCTTCTCCCCCGGTATTCAGGACGGTATAGCCTTCTTCAGTCATGATTTCTGAAAAAGGATTCGGAACCCCTAAATCCAGAATGCGCTCATCGGTATCGATGTGTTTTTTCAGGAATTCCAGGGTATTGCGATAGCGCTTCTCCGGGTAGTGAGCGTACATTTATTAGCATTTAAAAGGCCTGTTTATACAGGCCTTAGATTCAGTGTTCGAGCTCCGCGTATGCCTCTATAGGCTCGCAGCTGCATATCAAATTTCGGTCGCCGTAAGCGTCATCGACCCTGCGCACCGATGGCCAGAACTTGTTCTCACCTACATAGGGCAACGGAAAGGCAGCTTGCTTTCGGCTGTAGGGATATTCCCAGGTATCCGCAGTGACCATGTCCAGGGTATGGGGTGCATTTTTAAGAACCATATTGGGGGTGTTCTCTTCAGAGACTTCAATCTCCGCCCGAATAGACAACAAGGCCTCGCAGAAACGATCCAACTCTTCCAGATTTTCACTTTCTGTAGGTTCAATCATCATCGTGCCGGCCACTGGGAAAGAGACCGTAGGCGCGTGAAACCCGTAATCGATAAGTCTTTTGGCGATATCGGTAACTTCAACCCCGTGTTTTTTAAACGGACGACAATCGATGATCATCTCATGTGCGGCCCGTCCCTTTTCACCTGTGTAGAGAATCGGGTAGGCGCCTTTGAGTCGCCCGGCGATATAATTCGCGTTGAGGATGGCAATCCGCGTGGCATTCGTCAGTCCTTCAGCTCCGAGCATTCGGATATAGCCATAGGATATCAGACACACCAGGGCACTACCCCAGGGCGCCGCAGAGATCGCAGGGATGGCATTTGCCCCCCCGGTTTGGATCACTGGATTTCCAGGGAGGAATTCCACCAGCTGAGGCGCTACACAGATCGGGCCAACCCCGGGGCCTCCACCGCCGTGGGGTATGGCGAAAGTCTTATGGAGGTTCAGATGACATACATCCGCACCAATGATGGCCGGGTTGGTCAGTCCAACCTGAGCATTCATATTGGCTCCGTCCATATAGACTTGTCCCCCGTGCTTGTGAATCAGAGCGGTAATCTTACGGATGGCCGACTCAAATACTCCGTGCGTGGAGGGATATGTCACCATCAAAGCCGCGAGATTTGCGCTGTGGACCTCTACTTTTTCCTCCAGGTCCGCAAGGTCGATGTTTCCTTTTTCGTCCGTTTTGGTCACCACCACTTTCATTCCGGCCATGACCGCCGATGCGGGATTCGTGCCGTGTGCTGAAGCCGGAATAATGCAGATATTTCTGTGTCCTTCCCCCCGGGACTCGTGATAAGCGCGAATCAGCATTAAGCCGGAGTACTCCCCCTGTGCTCCCGAATTGGGTTGAAGGGAAGTGGCCGCAAAACCGGTAATTTCAGTGAGGTAGTCCTCGAGGGCGCGAAGCATTTTGTGATAACCGCCGGCCTGTTCCACCGGAACAAACGGGTGAATGTTGCTCCATTCTGCCATGCTGAGGGGCAGCATTTCAGAAGCCGCATTTAATTTCATGGTACACGAGCCCAGGGAAATCATCGAATGGTTAAGGGCCAGGTCTTTGCGCTCGAGTTTTTTGAGGTACCGCATCAATTCGGTTTCAGAATGGTAGCGGTTAAAAACCTCCTGCTCCATAAAGCCGGTGGTTCGTCTTAATTCTGCTGGGAGCGCTGTTTTTTCGCTCCACCGGGTCAGGGAGATTCCCTTTTTGCCCAATGCGCTTTCAAAGATCTTCAGAATGTCAGAGACATCCGAAAGGCTGGTGGTTTCGTTCAGGGAAATCAGAATTTCGTTTTCACTTCTGTAAAAGAAATTTATCTCCGCCTGCTCTGCCAGGGAACGCACTTTTTCGGATGGAAATTCCAGGCTGAGGGTGTCGAAATAAAAATCGTGTCTGAGAGAAATACCCAGGGCTTCCAGGCCTTCGGCCAAAGTAGTAGTCGCCACATGGATACGGTTAGCTATTTCCTTCAGACCTTCCGGCCCGTGATAGACGCCGTATGCCCCTGCCATTACTGCCAGCAAAACCTGGGCCGTGCAAATATTGGAGGTAGCTTTATCCCTTTTAATATGCTGTTCCCGGGTCTGAAGTGCCATCCGCATGGCGGGCTTCCCATCCATATCCTTACTGATACCGATAATCCTACCCGGGATATGTCGTTTGTAATCTTCCCGGGTGGCAAAATATGCGGCGTGAGGTCCTCCGTAACCCAGGGGGATCCCAAAACGTTGGGTGGTTCCCACCACAACATCTGCCCCAATAGCCCCGGGGGGCACGAGCAGGCACAAGCTCAAAAGATCGGCAGCAATCGTTACTTTCATGTCGAGGCTGTGTGCTTTTTCAATAAAGGCCTGATGATTGACAATGGCCCCATCTGCCCCCGGGTATTGCAAGAGGGCTCCAAAATAGGAGTCGTCCAACTCTGCGGTATCCGGAGTGCCGGTGACCAGTTCAATATTCAGAGGGGCCGAACGCGTTTCCAACAGGGCGAGATTTTGGGGTAAAACGCTCTGATCTACAAAAAACCTCAGGCATTCCCTCTTTTTCTGATCCCTGCTTCTCAGGTCGAACAACATCGTCATAGCCTCTGCCGCGGCCGTACTCTCATCGAGCAGGGAAGCGTTGGCGAGATCCATCCCCGTCAGGTCGCTTACCATGGTTTGGAAGTTGATCAGCGCTTCGAGCCTTCCCTGGGCTATTTCAGCCTGATAGGGGGTGTAAGCAGTGTACCATCCCGGATTTTCCAGGATGTTCCTTTTGATCACCGAAGGGGTGATGCACGGGTGGTATCCCAGACCGATATAGGTTTTAAAAATTTGGTTTTCAGCGGCCATCTCCCGGATGTGCTCTAAAAACTCAAATTCGCTCATAGGCGCCTCCAGGTTCATGGGAGCATTCAGGCGAATGTCATCCGGTACCGTTTCGTTTATAAGGGTGTCCAGACTGTCCACACCGATGGTGTCCAGCATAAGGGGGAGATCCCGCGTTCGAATACCCAGGTGTCTTGAAGCAAACTGATCTGTTTTCATAGCCGTGTGCGTTGCGCTTTTTAACTTGACAAAATTAACTATTATTCTCGGATTCCTTTCCTTTTTTCCCAGGACCAAAACCTGAAACTTTTTAACGATTTCAAGGGCTTATTAACACTTTGGCTACCTTTGTCAGGTGCAGCTGTTCCGGATGGTTTTTCAGTGGTATGTCAGGGCGAGTATACACGTCTCCCTATGCCTCATTGCCCTTGTTGGGTTTACCAGTGCCGTTTTTGATTCTGAGGTATCTGCAGCGTATTACCTGGCCTTGTTTTTTGGGAGCATAGCGGGGTATAACACGATTAAATATGGTCTGGAATCCGGAAAGTACTGGGGCTTAGTGGCCCGGGAACGGCGATTTGTCATGGTCCTGAGTGCGTTGAGCCTTGGGATGGGCTGTTATTTTCTGATACAACTTCCCCCGGGTGTCTGGTTGCTTTTTCTCATGGCCGGATTTATTACGGCCCTTTATGCCGTGCCATTGAAACCCGGTGGCGTAAACCTGAGGAGTTATGGCTTACTCAAGGTGATGCTGGTTGCCCTGGTTTGGACTATTCTCAGTGTTTGGGCACCCCTTTGGGGTCTGGAAGATCTGAAAAGCTGGGATGCAGGGGTCGAAAGTTTTCAGCGTGTAGTATGGGTTTTCCTCTTGATGCTTCCCTTTGAAATTCGCGATATGAAGTCTGATCCGCCCCAAATGAAATCTATACCGCAGCGGTTTGGCCTGCGGGCTACCCGATATATCGCCTGGGGGATCGCCGTTTTATTTGCACTGGCTACGGGGATGAAAGATGCCCCTGCCGTGGGAGAGTACGAGGTGAAGATCATCGTGGCCGTGCTGATGGGACTTTCCATAACCTTTGCTACTGAAAAGCAGCACAGGTATTACGCGGCATTCTGGGTAGAGGGGATTCCCCTGGCTGCCCTGGGACTCCTGCTGTTGTTCCAGCATTAAGCATCTTTGGAAGGGCTGGATTGAAGGCGCTCTTTTAACCTGGATTTCTCCTCTGTGGTGAGCGTTTTAATAACGGCCTGATCACAGAGGTTGGAGAGTTGCTTATTATTCCTGGAGAAAGAAGCACAGGATTTACAAATAAGCAGGTGCATCCTAAGTTGCAACCCCTCCCACAAACCCGCTTCACGGTACTGTGTTTTGCTGCAAATTACTGCGGCTTCGTCACATGAAATCATCTCAATTATTTTTAAACCACTGTGTATTGAGGCATTCCATCAGAGCGGTTCGCGCTCTGTGAACCATCACCCACAGATTAGACGGTGAAATATTCAATTCTTTACAAATATCTTCTGTTGTCCAGTGCTCTATGGTTTTCAAAGAAAAAGCCCTGGCGTGATTTTGGGGTATTTGGGAAAGGCAATTCTGAATGGCCACACCCAGCTCTGAATTTTCGATGGAGTCATTTTCCCGGATACTCTCCGGATCTGCAATTTGCCTTTGAAGCGGGTTCCCCTCACCACTGAAATCAAATTCCGAACTCAAAGGCACCTCAGCTTTGGCCTTCTGGCTGTTGGATCTCCGGTAGTGGTCGATGATTTTGTGCTTGAGGATGGCCACCAGCCAGGTCCTTTCGGCCGCATTTCCCTTAAAACTTTTTGAGGCCTGCAGGGCAGCGACGAAGGTATCCTGAAGAATGTCCTTCGCGATATTTTCATCTCCCACCCTGGAAATCGCGTAGTTATACAGGTAGTCCGCGTAGCGATCTACCCAGGCTTCCGGATTTAATATCGTTTGTCTGCCTTCTGAATCCACACCCGTAAAGTAAAGGAATTTTCAAGAATAGATTTATCTTTAGGGCTCTAACACCAGATGTTGTGAAAAAAATACTATCCCTTTTCGTACTGGCACTGCTTCTTTTTTCCTGTGAGCAGAAACGCCAAATGCCCATCACCGATTTTTCAAACGACGCGCTTGGTGCGAAAGATCTTTTGATAGATGTCCGCACCCCCGGAGAATTTGCAGAAGGACATTTTGAAGGTGCGGTGAATATCGACTGGATGTCGGATGATTTTATGGCGTCCTGGGATACTATTCCCAAAGGAGGAAAGGTATACCTCTATTGCAAAAAAGGTGGCCGCAGCGCTATGGCAGCTCATGTACTGGATTCACTGGGTTACCGGGTGGTAGACCTTACCGGGGGTTGGGATGCCCTGACTGCTGAGCAGGAATAACGTTTCAGGGCCGGTTCTTCCAGCACCGTTCACGATTTGGTATCGGCCAGACCGGCCCGTTCCAGCAGGGCTTGTGGATCGGGTTTACGCCCCCTGAATTTAATGTATAAATCCATGGGGTCCTCCGTGCCTCCTTTGGACAGGATATACTCCTTAAACTTATCCGCCACTTCCCGGTTGAAAATCCCTTTTTCCCGGAAATACGAAAACGCATCGGCATCCAGCACTTCGGCCCATTTGTAGCTGTAGTAGCCCGCGGAATATCCACCCTGAAAAATATGGGAAAAAGAGGTGCTCATGCAGGTCTGGGGGTGCTCGGGCAGGAGCCGGGTTTCTCCGAAAGCCTCTGTTTCGAAAGCTTTTACATCGCTTACGGCTGCGGGGTCCCCACTGTGCCAGGCCATATCGAGCATCCCGAAACTCAGTTGACGAACTGTAGCGATCCCTTCCAGAAAATTAGCACTCGCCCGGATGCGCTCTACGAGTTTTTCGGGAATCACTTCGCCGGTTTGGTAGTGTTTGGCAAAAAGAGCCAGAGCCTCGGGTTCATAACACCAGTTTTCCATCATCTGACTGGGGAGCTCCACAAAATCCCAGTATACCGAAGTGCCTGACAGACTGGGATAGGTGCTGTCTGCGAGCATGCCGTGCAAGGCGTGTCCGAACTCGTGAAACAAGGTGGTTACTTCATTGAAAGTAAGCAGTGATGGCGTGTTTTGAGTGGGTCGCGTAAAATTACAGACAATGGAAATATGGGGCCTTTCGTTTTTACCTTCCCTTCGAAATTGAGGTTTGTACGAGGTCATCCAGGCACCGGCCCTCTTGCCCGGCCTCGGATGGAAATCGGCATAGAAAATGGCCGTAAAGTTATCCGCCACATCGCGAACCCTGAACCCAATGACTTCCTCGTGATAAGTCTCTATAGACGGATCCTTTTCAAAATGAAGCCCGAACAAATCTCCTGCGATCCGGAACATTCCCTCCAGCACGCTATTGAGTTCAAAATACGGTTTGAGCTCCGACTCCTCCAGATCAAAAGTTTCCTTTTTGAGCTTTTCAGAATAAAAGCTGCTATCCCACTTTTCAAAGGTGGTAACCCCATCGGTATTCAGGGCGTAATCCTTTAATTCCTCCATTTCCCGCCGCGCTGCAGGAAGGGCTTTTTCGGGGAGGTCCTGCAAAAAGACCTGTACGGCTTGCGGCGTTTTAGCCATGCGTTCTTCCAGTACGAATTCAGCGTGATTCGCATATCCGAGTAAGCGGGCGCGCTGGAATCTCAGAGAGGCAATCTCTTTAAGGACTTCCCGGTTATCCAGGGTATCTTTATGGAAGGCGCGACTGCCAAAGGCGATGGCCATTTTCTTTCGCAATTCCCGCCGGGTGGAATATTTCATAAAGGGCAGGTAGCTCGGATAATCCAGTGTAAAAAGCCATCCTTCTAAACCTTCAGCCTCCGCCAGCGATCGGGCTCCTTCCCGGGCGGACTCCGGGAGCCCCGAAAGATCTGCCGGATCGGTAAGGTGGAGTTTGAATTTTTGGGTTTCTGCCAGGACGTGTTCCCCAAAGGTCAGTTTGAGTTTTGAAAGCGATTTATCGATCGCGCGCAGCTCTTCTTTGGCGGAATCCGATAAAAGGGCGCCATTGCGCTGAAAGTTGCGGTACTTTTTGGTGAGCAACATGTGCTCCTCCTCGCTGAGCCCGGTATTGTCCGTAGTTTCATAAACTCTTTGCACCCTTTTAAAAAGGGCTTCATTAAGGGTAATGTCATTGGCAAAGGCAGCCAGCATAGGGGAAATTTCCTGGGCGAGATTCTGGATTTCTGAATTGGTTTCGGCCGAATTCAGATTGAAAAAGATACTGGCGATCCTTTCTAATTCATAGCCTGCATAGTCCAAAGCGGCAATGGTATTTTCAAAGTTAGGGGGCTCGGGATTGCTCGTAATCGTATCGATTTCTACCCTCGCCTTATCCAGGGCGGCTTCAAAGGCAGGTTTAAAATGTGCTGTTTTGAGTTTCGAAAAGGGGGCCAGATCAAAGGGTTCCAAGAGCGGATTGCGCATGGTTGAGAAGGATTTTGATAGCGTTTTTTAGAATTAGGTGAATTCGGATAGCCCGGGTGGGCTTTCAGGTATTGAAGCGGGCTTGTACCTCTTTGCCCCCCTGGGTCACTTTGTCCTTTAAGTTGTTTTTATATTCCTGAACCCTGGCTAAAACCTCTTTCTGATGACAACCTAAGATTTGTGCAGCCAGAATACCCGCATTTTTAGCACCATTGAGGGCTACGGTGGCCACGGGAACTCCTCCGGGCATTTGGAGAATGGAAAGGACCGAGTCCCACCCGTCTATAGAGTTGCTGCTTTTTACGGGCACTCCAATAACGGGTAGGGGAGAGTAGGCCGCCAGCATCCCGGGAAGGTGAGCTGCACCACCCGCTCCTGCGATAATGACTGCAAAACCTTTGAGATGGGCGGATTTTCCAAATTCGGCCAGCTTGTCTGGTGTCCGGTGGGCGGAGACAATGTCGACAACGGTTTCGATATTAAAAGACTTCAGGATGTCAATGGCTTCCTGCATGACGGGGAGGTCACTGGTACTCCCCATAACGACGGCTACTTTGTTCATAATACTTTTTGCTTTGAAACAACTTGAATATTTTCTTTCACCTCCCGGGCGCGTTCCCGGGCCTTGTCAATACTGGGATCGACTATAGTTACATGCCCCATTTTGCGAAAGGGTCGCGTGAGCCTTTTGCCGTAAATATGGGGAGTTACTCCCGGGAGTTCCAGGATTTTTTCCAGTCCCTGATAGTGCACCTGCCCTTCATATCCCTCAGATCCCACCAGATTGACCATTACCGCAGAAACCTTACTGTCCGTTTTGCCCAGGGGCAGTCCCAGAATGGCTCTGAGGTGTTGTTCGAACTGGTTTGTGTAGCTCCCTTCAATACTGTAGTGTCCACTGTTATGGGGTCTTGGGGCGACTTCATTCACCAAAATGGCATCCTCTTTCGTCTGGAAGAGCTCTACGGCCAGTAAACCCACATGGCCGAGTTGTTCGGAGACTTTAAGTGCCACTTCTCGCGCGCGAAGCTGCACTTCTTCCGGGATTCGGGCGGGGCAGAGTACGTATTCTACCTGATTGGCCTCAGGATGGAATTCCATTTCGACTACGGGGTAGGTTATCGTCTGTCCCCCGGTATTTCTGGCAACGATTACGGCGAGTTCATTTTTAAAAGGAATCAGTTCCTCGGCAATACACTCCACATTGTCCAGAGTGGCCAGGTCTTCTTTGGTGCGTACAATTTTCACCCCCTGCCCGTCATAGCCAAACCGGGCGCTTTTCCAAACGAAAGGAAATGAAATACCGCCGTTTTCGATACTATCCAGAATCTCGTTGGTGTATGCAAAGCGACTGAATGGAGCCGTGGGTATCCCGGCGTCCCTGTAGAACAATTTTTGCCGGGCTTTATTCTGGATGATCTTGAGGGTTTCTGAGGAGGGATAAACGGTAACGCCATCTTTCTCCAGGGCTTCAAGAGCAGAAACATTGACGTTTTCAATTTCAATGGTCAGCAGGTCGAGTCCTTTTCCAAAATCCACCACCGTCTGATAATCCATAAGATCTCCCTGGACAAAGACATTGGAGGCGATCCGGGCAGGGGCTTCAGCAGAAGGGTCGAGCACCCGGGTTTGCAGGTCCCATTTCCGGGTTTCGTAGAGTAACATTTTCCCCAGCTGTCCACCACCGAGTATTCCAAGGGTAAAATTTGAAGAAAAAAAGTCCATAGTTCAGTACGCCTTTATACACCCTCAGAGAGTGGCTTTGGGCAAAAATACGGCTAAATCTCAGAAAGCACAGGCCCTCGACAAAAAAGAAAAATCAAAACACTATCTTCGCACTTCAAGTGACTATGGAACGATCGGTAAGCCTTTTAGGGAAGCGCTTTCAGCGCTTTTTGCCTGAAGCGGAAGTTCTTCAGGCCGTTCAGAAGATAGCGGATGAGATAGCCAGGGATTACAAAGATGAAGTGCCCGTTTTCGTTGGAGTACTCAACGGTGCTTTTATGTTCGTTTCTGATTTCCTGAAATGCTATCCGTATCCCTGCGAGGTAACTTTTGTGAAGCTCAGCTCTTACAGGGGGCTGACCTCCACAGGAATTGTGGAAACCCTCCTCGACCTTCCCGACCATGTGGAAGGCAGGCATGTGATTATTTTGGAGGACATCGTGGACACGGGGCGCACCCTGCAGGAACTCGGGCATATGTTTTCAAATAAAAATGTCAAGGATTTCCGAATTGCCACCCTGTTTTACAAGTCTGAAGTATATAACGGAGAATATCAGATCGACTATTTCGGGATGGAAATCCCCGACACCTTTATCGTGGGTTACGGGTTGGATTTTAAAGAGCAGGGCCGAAACCTGAGAGATGTCTATCATATAAATCAACCACTTATGATTAATTTGGTTTTATTTGGAAAGCCAGGAGCTGGAAAGGGGACGCAGGCCGCGTTCTTAAAGGAAAAATACGGACTTGTTCACATCTCAACCGGAGACGTGTTCCGCTACAATATTAAAAATGGCACCCCTCTGGGCAAGCTCGCCAAGTCTTACATAGACGGGGGAGATTTGGTCCCCGATGAGGTGACCATTCAAATGCTGCAGGACGAAGTGGAAAAGGCCAGCAACGCACCCGGGTTTATTTTTGATGGTTTCCCGCGGACTACCGCCCAGGCTGAAGCCCTGGATCGGTTTCTGGAATCGCGGGGCATGCAGATCGACGGGACTATAGCTCTGGAAGCGGATGATGAAATTCTCATTGGACGACTTCTGGAAAGAGGGAAGGTGAGCGGACGGTCCGACGATCAGGACGAGGATAAAATCCGCAATCGTTTTGAGGAATACAACCAAAAGACGGCCCCTCTCAAGTCGTTTTATCAGCAACAGGGTAAGTTCCACAGCATAAACGGAGTAGGTGAAATTCAAGATATCACCGACCGCCTGGCCCGTGTGATTGACGCACTTTAAACCCTTATGCACCTTTACCTCTAAAGTGAACCGATGACTGAAGGAAACTTTGTCGATTACGTCAAAATCCATGTTTCCTCTGGAAACGGAGGAGCCGGCTCTACGCATCTGAGAAGGGAAAAATTTGTAGCCAAAGGCGGTCCCGACGGGGGAGACGGCGGACGGGGAGGACATGTGATTATTCGCGGAAATAAAAGCCTCTGGACCCTGCTGAATTTTAAGTTTAAAAGGCACTTTGATGCCGGACACGGCGGACATGGCGGCAAGCAGCGAAGCACCGGGGCTGATGGGAATGACGTCTTGCTGGAAGTACCCCTGGGTACTGTGGTTCGCGATTCAGAATCCGGAGAAATCCTTTTTGAAATTACAGAAGACGGACAGCAGGAGATTTCGGCCCGCGGCGGATTGGGAGGACGCGGAAACTGGCACTTTAAAAGTTCGACCAACCAAACACCGCGTTATGCACAGCCTGGAATTCCGGGAGAGGAGAAAAATATCACCCTGGAGCTGAAACTCCTTGCAGATGTGGGGCTGGTAGGATTTCCCAATGCGGGAAAATCGACTTTGCTCTCCGTCCTGACTTCTGCGAAACCCAAGATTGCCAACTACGAATTCACCACGCTGAAACCCAACCTGGGAATTGTAAAATATCGCGATTACCGCAGTTTTGTAATTGCCGATATTCCCGGCATTATTGAAGGGGCGGCCGAAGGAAAAGGCCTTGGGCACTATTTCCTCAGGCATATTGAACGGAATTCCGTTTTGCTCTTTATGGTACCGGCAGACAGCAAGGATGTAACTAAAGAGTACCATATCCTCCTTAATGAGTTGCGTAAATACAATCCGGAGCTCATGGATAAGGACCGGATGCTGGCTATCTCCAAGTCAGATATGCTCGATGAGGAACTTATAGGAGAAATGAAAGCTGTACTTCTGGAAGAATTACCCGGGGTAACCCCGGTTTTTATCTCCTCGGTCTCCGGATTGGGTATGTCGCAATTGAAAGACCGTCTTTGGGAGCTGCTCAATTCCTGAGAAAGCGAGTTAAAACTACTTCATTTTGTCAAAGGCGGGTTAGTGCTGTGCGTTTCATGATAAAGTGCGCATGCCCCGAATTCATCCGTGCGGCTCAAACGCCCTGGCGAAGCACCTTTCCATTCAATAAGATCGCAGCAACCCTCCGTCGAGCGGGATCGTCGCCCCATTGAGGTAAGCGGCCTGTTCTGAAGCCAGAAAGGCTGCCAGATACCCGTATTCTTCGGGCCGGCCGAGTCGCCTGGCCGGGACCTGTTCGAGGAGTTTGCCCGTAACTTCATCCGGGGAAACGCCAAGGGTTTCAGCTTTCTTCTGATTGAGGGCACTCAGGCGTTCGGTATTGAAATATCCTGTGAGGACGGAATTCACAGTGATTCCAAAAGGTCCCACATCCCCGGCAAGGGTTTTGGCCCAACTGACCAGGGCCGCGCGGATGCTGTTCGAAAGCACCAGATAATTAAGGGGCTCACGGACAGAAACAGAGGCGACGTTTATAATCCGACCCCAGCCGGATTTCTGCATGTGTGGCATGGCCTGCTCCGTGGTATAGACGGCCGTTTGAAAAAGGAGGTCAAACGCCTTTTGGTAGTCTTCATTCGTTTTTTCCAGACTGGTACCGGCCGGGGGCCCCTGTGTATTGTTGACCAGGATATCTACGGGGTGTTTTTTGATATACGAGTGAATAAGGCGCTTATACGCATGCAGATCGGTATAATCGACAACCAGGTACCTGTGGGATTTTCCGGTGGTCTGCTCTAGTGTGTCACAAAGTTCCTTCAATACGGATTCGCTGCGGGCGGCAAGGGTGAGCTCTGCACCGCTGGAGGCGAGCTGAAGTGCTATGGCCCTCCCGATGCCTTTGCTGCTTCCTCCTACCAGGGCGTGCTTGCCTTCTAATGAAATATGCATTTGAAATGATTTATAGGTATTCTTCCCTTACCGGACTGAATATATCCATGAGCTTGCAGGCGGTAAGTGCCTTACCGCTATGTGGTGTATGGGCTGGGATGAGCACGATGTCTCCCGGTCCGTACTCTCTTGTTTTTCCGTTGAGTGTAAACTCAAACCGGCCTTCGATCACATGCATGATTTGTTCATTTTTATGATGGTGCTGCGGAACTTCGGATCCGGGCGTTACATCCCAGAACACCAGACTCATTTCTTTTCCATGGACCAGTTTGCCCTGAAATCCGGGGATAATTTCCTGTGCCGGTAGTGTGTTAAGAGAGAAATCCATAGGATTGATTTTATAATGACCCTAAGGTACTCGAAACTTCTTAAATCCCCTAGATTGGTTTTGGGGTTACAGGATATGTATCTTTACTTTATGAAATTACATTTTATAGCCATAGGGGGTAGTGCCATGCACAATCTGGCCCTTGCGCTTCACGATAAAGGGTACACCATTACCGGGAGTGACGATGTTATTTTTGAACCCTCCAGGTCGCGTTTGGCGACAGCGGGAATTCTACCTGAGCGTGAAGGCTGGTTCCCGGACAAGATTGATTCCAGCCTGGATGCCGTGATTTTGGGGATGCACGCCAAGGGCGATAATCCGGAATTGGCCCGAGCACGGGAACTGGACCTTCCTGTGTATTCTTATCCGGAATTTCTCTTTGAACAGGCCAAGAACAAAACGCGGGTTGTGATCGGAGGGAGCCACGGGAAGACGACCATTACTTCTATGATTCTTCATGTAATGAGCTACTGGAATCGGGATGTGGATTTTATGGTTGGGGCACAACTCGAAGGTTTTGATCGAATGGTCAGGCTTACCGAGACCAATGATTTTATCGTACTGGAAGGAGACGAATACCTTTCTTCTGCCCTGGATCCCCGGCCAAAGTTTCATTTGTACCGGCCCAATATTGCGCTTTTAAGCGGTATTGCATGGGATCATATCAATGTCTTCAAGACTTTTGAGGCGTATACCGAGCAATTCCGGATTTTCCTGGATACCATTGTTCCCGGAGGCAGTATTACCTATAACTCCGAAGATGCGGTGTTAAATGCGTTGGTCACCGGGTGGGATGCCCCCGTTCGCAAATTCCCGTATCGCACACCGGAGTACCGCGTAGCGGACGGGGCAACGCTGCTGGAGACCCCTGAAGGAGAATTGCCTTTACAGGTCTTTGGGCAGCACAATCTCAGCAATATGGCCGGGGCTAAATGGATTTGTCAACAGATGGGGGTGGATGAGGTCGACTTTTATGAGGCCATGGGGAGTTTTAAAGGGGCTTCGAAACGCCTGGAGCTCCTCGCCAAAGGTTCGGGAAGTTATATCTTTAAAGATTTCGCCCACGCCCCGAGTAAAGTGAGTGCGGCAGCGGCTGCGGTTCGGGAACAATTCCCGGATCACCGCATCGTCGCGTGCCTGGAATTGCACACCTACAGCAGTCTGAACCGCGCCTTTATCGAGCAGTACCGGGACAGTCTTAACGAGGCGGATGAGGCCATTGTGTTTTACGTTCCTGAGTCCCTTGAGATTAAAGGGCTGGAGCCGATTGCCACCGAGGATATTAAAAGAGCTTTTGGGCGGGATACCCTTCAGGTATTCACCCGGACAGAGGCCCTTCGGAAACACCTGGAGGATACTTCCCTGGATGAGACGGTCTTACTTCTGATGAGCAGTGGAAACTACGGGGGCCTGGATCTGGATAAATTGTTATCCCGGGTCCGCTAGGTTTTTTGCGATCTCCCTGTCCGGAAGACTTTCAATGCGTTATAAGATGGCCGAGGGCCAGGGAAACGCCGGGAACCCTCAAAAAGGTTTGACTCGGATCCAGGGGCATTCCTCATTCCGGTTTTCTCAGCCGCTCCAGGATTTCTGTATGGGCTGAGGAGTCAAAAAAAGACTTCATATTTTGGCGGGTTTCTTTGAAATAGCAAAATTCGGGAAAATCCCGCTGGAATATTGCAAGGTATTACTGTACCTATGGCAGATATGAAAAATGAGTCCACTCCAAAATCCATCAGATCCTGGAATGTGTCGGAGCGACCCCGGGAGCGGTTGCTCCATAAAGGTGCAGGGAGCCTTTCAAATGCAGAACTCCTGGCCATATTGCTCGGGACAGGATCCAGAAAAGAACACGCGCTGGCCCTGGCCAGACGTCTTCTGGGAGACGGAGAAGAGCCCCTGAAAGCCCTGGGACGTATGCCAGCGGCACATTTGATGACCTTTCAGGGCGTGGGCCCGGGAAAAGCAGTAACCGTTGTAGCGGCCATGGAACTCGCCCGAAGGTATACCCAAAGCCCTGTAACGGTGAGTCAGACTATTCGCCAGAGCCGGGATGCACATGTTCAATTAATACCTTTGTTTGCGGATTTGTTGCATGAAGAATTCTGGGTACTCTATCTCAATAATGCCAACCGGGTTCAATTTCGATTTCAAGTGAGCAAGGGAGGGCTTACCAGTACCCTGGTCGATGTGCGAATCATCCTTAGAAAGGCTCTTGAATTGGGTGCGGTAGGGCTTATTCTGGCCCATAATCACCCCTCGGGGAACCTTCGGCCGAGCAAGTCCGACATACAGATTACCCGCAAGACGAAGAAGGCGGCAGCCATTATGGATATCAAGCTCCTGGATCATTTAATTGTACATGGCTCAGAATATTATAGTTTTGCGGATGAACAACTCTTATAAATCCTTCTGAGGTGCTGCTGATCTATACACATAAAATTACGCCCAGGGTTCAATACATTACCCGCCAGGTGTTTTCCCATATCCTTGGGGTTGAAATCGGGCACACTACGGCTGTGGAAGATTTCATCAAGCACAAGGGGCCTAAGATTACCTACACCCGTCAGCCGCTTCAGAATGAGTTCTTTATTCAGAGTTCGGAGTTGCTTTTTCAACAGGGGATTGAAGAGGCAGAGATTCAAATGACCACCTGGGAAGATTTGCCTTGTTTTTTTGCCAGCGGCCCCAGGAGCAACGTCCCTTTCGATATCATGGCAGCTTCTTTTTATCTGCTGAGCCGTTATGAGGAGTATCTTCCTCATGTCCGCGATCAGCACGGCAGATTTCCCCCCGCCCAGAGCATCGCCTATCAGCAGGATTTTTTACGACTGCCTTTGGTTGACCTTTGGGCAAATAAACTTCTGGAACATCTTAGGGAGCGCTTTCCTGAAATACTTACCGATCGAAAACCCTATCGGTTTACCCCGATTGTAGATGTTACTACCTCCCATTGTTATGCCCACAGGGGTCTCTTCAGGGGTATGGCCGGATTCCTTTTGGATCTCTCCCGTCTGAAAATCAAAAGAGTGTGGGAACGCCTTAGGGTATCCTTTAATCCGGCATTGGACCCCTATGATAACTTCGACAAACTAATTGCCCTGGATCAGCGATACAAAGCGCGGACCATGTTCTTTTTCCAGTTCGCCGAGTATTCCACCTATGATAAAAACGTTTCCCCGAACAGTAATGCTTTTAAGTATCTGATCAAATCAGTAGCCGACTATTGTGTTGTTTCCCTGGCCGTTTCTTATTCGGCAGCCGAGGAGCCGGAAACCCTGAAGGAAGAGAAAAAACGCCTATCCGCTGTCATCCACCGCCCTGTAGATAATGCGAGGATGCGCTATAACAGGGTGGAGATTCCGAATACCTACAGGAATCTGGTCGATGCAGAGTTCAGTCGCGATTTCTCGATGGGATATACGCATGAGATTGGTTTTCGAGCCAGTACCTGTACCCCGTTTTTTTTCTATGACATTGCCCTGGAAACGCAACAGCCGATTAAAATATGTCCATTTGCTTTCCACGATTACGCCCTGACGCGCTATACCTCAGAGGAGACGCTATTAGCGGATCTGGATGAGGTTTATGAATGCGTTAAATCCGTGAAGGGCCGTCTGATTCCTGTTTTCTCGAATGAACTGCTCGGGGGGGATCAAAGAATTAACTGGCTGGAGCTCTATGAAAAGATAATACGCCGTTTTCATGCTTAAAAAACCCATAACCGATATCTTTTTTGATCTGGACCATACCCTCTGGGATTTTGAACGGAATTCGGCCCTTACCTATCAACAGCTCTTCCAGGATTTTGATCTGGAGGTGGACCTCGACCATTTTCTGGAGCACTACGTACCCCTGAACCTTATATTCTGGAAGGCGTTTAGAGAGGGAAGGATCAGTAAGGAAAAATTGCGTTATGAGCGCCTGAAAACTGTATTTGAACGGATGGAGCTTCGGGTTTCGGATCGGCAAATCAACTATTTGTCAGAAGCTTATATCGAGAACCTTTCCTCGCACACACATCTGTTACCGAACTGTATGGAGATTCTCGAGTACCTTCATAAGGGGTATAAAATGCACATTATCACCAACGGATTTGAAGAAGTGCAGACCCGCAAACTTTTAAACAGCGGAATAGCCCATTTCTTCAGGACAGTCGTCAATTCGGATCGGGCCGGGGTCAAGAAACCCGATCCGCGTATTTTTCATATGGCCATTGAAGCGGCCGGAATACAACCGCAATCCGGCGTGATGATCGGGGATAGTCTGGAGGCCGATATACAAGGGGCTCGCGCCGTGGGACTCCAGGCCCTGCATTTTAACGTTCACAAGGATCCGGACCACGGGGTTTGTCCTGTAATTCTCGATTTAGAACAAATTAAACAGTATTTATAGACACCCCGGGCGTTTTAAAAAAACGCCGGATTCAGGCATTGGATTTGGAAGGCAGGGGGAATGCTTATAGATTTAATGGAGCCGGGGTTTCTAACAGGCTTTCGCTTTACAGTTTGGGGTAAATATCCTATCTTCGGGCGCGTAATAAGCGCTCAGTATACATGTTAAAAACCGTCCTTAGTCTTAGCTTTGTGCTCCTGCTGAACCTGTCCGTACGGGCCCAGCTGGACTCCTATAAATACATTATAGTTCCCAAAAAGTTCGATGGCTTTAAATACGAGAATCAATTCAGGACCAGTACACAGATTAAGTTTCTCTTTTCCGAAAGTGGGTATACGGCTATATATGATGATCAGATACCTCCTGACCTGGCGCAGGATCGCTGCAAAGGCGTGAGAGTGGTGCTCATTGACGACTCTTCCCTGCTGGCCACTAAAGTGCGTCTCGGTCTCCGGGACTGCAATGGAGCAGTGGTTTATGAATCCGGGGAAGGAAAGAGCAAGTCAAAAGAGTATGAACTCGCCTATAAGGAAGCCATCAACGGAGCTTTTCAGGATCTGAAGGCGCTGCCCTATTCCTATATTCCTCCAGAGGCTGTCATAGGATCTTTGGCTGTTCAAAAGGATGAGGCACCCACACGGGAAGCCGTTCCTTCAGAGGCCTCGGGAAGGGAGAGCGCTGCTCAGGAAGCTATTCCCGGAACAGCCGTCCGGTTAGAAACCTCTGCCGGGGAGGAAATTTGGTATGCTCAGGCAACGGACAATGGGTATCAGCTGGTTGACAGTACCCCAAAAATTCGAATGAAACTCGTAAAGACGGCCCAAAAAGACACTTTCATTGCGACGGTAGACAATCAGGCTATGGGAATGGTCTATAAAAAGGACGGTCAGTGGTGGCACGAATTTTTTAAAGACGGCAAGACCGAAGTACGTCCACTCCAACTTAAATTTTAGGACGCACGACTTCTTTTAAAAGCGATATCCGCCCTTAGAAATCGTATTTTCCCTTCCAGCGTTTTTGCAGAAACGACTTAATATCCGCTTCTCTTTTGTTTTCTCCGGGTTCAAAGAACGAACTACCGGACAGCGTTTCCGGTAGGTATTCTGCCTCGACGAAATTTCCGGGATGGTCGTGGGCGTATGCATAAGCCGCGCCGTAGCCCAGGTCTTTCATCAGCTTTGTAGGGGCGTTTCTCAAGGGTAAGGGTACCGACAGGTCTCCCGTCGCCTGCACGGTTTTCTGAGCCCGTTGTATCGCCATATAGCTGCTATTGCTCTTCGCAGAGGTCGCCAGGTAAATGGCACATTGGCTTAGAATAATGCGCGCTTCGGGATGACCGATAACCTGTACGGCCTGAAAGGTGGCGTTGGCCATAACCAGAGCTGTGGGATTGGCCAGGCCGATGTCCTCAGAGGCTGCAATGACCATCCTCCGGGCTATAAATTTCACATCTTCACCTGCCTCCACCATTCGGGCGAGCCAATATACAGCGGCATTGGGGTCACTTCCCCGAATCGATTTAATAAAGGCCGATATGATATCGTAGTGTTGTTCTCCTGTTTTATCGTACCGGAGCGGGTTTTCCTGTACGAGTTGACGCACCAGGGCATCGGTGATCTCGATATGCTCATCAGGGGAAGCTGCCACGACCAGTTCAAAAATATTCAGGAGTTTCCGCCCATCGCCTCCCGAGAGCCTGAGCAGCATATCGGTTTCCTCCAGCGTGACAGCTTTGGTTTTCAACCAGGCATCCTCCCGTAGCGCCCGGTCCAGAAGCGCGCGTAAATCGGTTTTTTCGAGGGCGTTGAGGACATAGACCTGACAGCGGGACAATAGGGCAGGGATGACTTCAAAACTCGGATTTTCGGTGGTTGCCCCAATAAGGGTCACCCACCCTTTTTCCACAGCGCCCAGGAGCGAATCCTGCTGGGATTTACTAAAGCGATGGATTTCGTCAATAAATAATATCGGGTTTTTGGTCGTAAATAAACCTCCGCTCTGCCGCGCTTTTTCCAGAACATCACGGATATCCTTTACCCCGCTGTTTATGGCGCTTAACGTATAGAAAGGGCGTCCGCTTTGCAGGGCGATCACTTCGGCCAGGGTGGTTTTACCGGTTCCCGGCGGGCCCCATAGGATTAGTGAGGGAATTGTACCCTGCTCAATTTGGCGGATTAAAGCGCCCTGAGCGCCCACCAGATGTTCCTGGCCGATAAGCTCATCGAGTTGTCGGGGCCTTATGCGTTCCGCCAGCGGTTCATTCATGCCCTAAAAATACTACAATTCGTCAGTTCTTCTTTCGGAGTTTGTGTATTTCTCTTGGACTTTCGCCTGCTTCGTTAGTACCTTGCATCTTATGACCGAGGATACCCATTACCGGTACACCAATGCCGTCGTTTTGGTCCCTTTAGCGTTTTTGCTGGGGATATGGCTGGTATATTATACCGAGTTGCGGCTGGGGATTAATCTGAATAACTGGGGGATTTATCCACGTACCCTGAAGGGTTTAAGGGGACTGCTCACAGCTCCGGGAATACATGGTTCCCTGGAACATCTTTATAACAATTCAATCCCGCTGGTGGTGCTTACGGCGGCTCTTTTTTATTTCTATCGGGACATTGCCTGGAAAACCCTGATCCTGGGAATATTGCTGTCGGGAGGAATCACCTGGCTCATCGGAAGACCTTCGTATCATATTGGGGCCAGCGGCTTGATTTATGTGCTGGCCAGTTTTATTTTTTTTAAAGGGATATTCACCAGGTATTACCGTTTGGTCGCTTTGTCCCTGGGTGTGGTTTTTGTCTATGGTAGTATGTTGTGGTATATTTTCCCGGTGCTCGACGGCATATCCTGGGAGGGACACC
>CAKZOC010000134.1 GCA_937136025.1 uncultured Bacteroidota bacterium | reverse complement strand
GTGTGATCACAACTATCGTTCACTGCATTGCCTGACCACGCTGCGGCGCGCCTCACGACGAATTGGTTCTGTAGGATTCGCGTGCCCGCATTGACACGAAAGAATCTACACAACCACCAAACAGGCACCTGCAGACGCCCCCAATATTTTATTCGTCTTATACGACGACACCGGCTTAGCTGCCTGGTCTCCATATGGTGGACGAATAAATATGCCAACACTTGACAAACTTGCCGCCAATGGCCTTACCTACACACAATGGCATACAACTGCCTTGTGCTCCCCTACCCGCTCCACTATCCTGACGGGAAGAAATCACCACCTGAACGGCATGGCGTCCATCACGGAAACTGCCGACGGGTATCCCGGCGCAAACGGGCGGGTTCCCGATGACTGTGCTCCGTTTGCAGAAATATTGCGTGAAAATGGATGGAGTACCTTTTGGATTGGAAAAAATCACAACGTGCCCGAACAGGATGTAGCCCCTGGAGGTAGCCGGTCCGAATGGCCACTTTCCATAGGATTTGACCGTTATTATGGCTTTTTGGGAGGTGAAACGAATAACTGGTACCCAGACCTGGTCGAAGACAACCGATTTGTGGAAGCTCCTGCAACCCCGGATGAAGGTTACCACCTTTCCAAGGACCTGGCAGACAAGGCTATTGAAATGCTCAAAAATCAAAATGCGACAAATCCGTCTAAACCCTGGTATATGTGGTATAACCCGGGTGCGAACCATGCACCTCACCACTCCCCAAAAGAGTACGCGGACAAGTATAAAGGTAAGTTTGACGATGGATATGACGCCTACCGGGATTGGGTCGTAAAACGCATGAAAGATAAAGGTATCATCCCGGAGGATACTCAGATGACCCCCTTTAATCCGCTGCCCGAGGATGTCGCCAACGCTATAGACCATGTTCGTCCCTGGGACGAACTCAACGCAGACGAGAAGCGATTGTTTTCGCGTATGGCTGAAGTTTATGCCGGATTCTCAGAATATACAGATGCCCAGGTAGGCCGTGTTGTGGATTATTTGGAAAAATCAGGTCAGCTTGAAAACACCATTATCCTATATGCGGCCGACAATGGGGCTTCCGGTGAAGGAAGTCCGAACGGATCGGTAAATGAAAATAAGTTCTTCAACGGATATCCCGATGAACTGGCTGAGAATATGAAGTATCTCGAGGAGCTGGGTGGCCCGGATACCTATAACCACTTTCCGACCGGATGGGCGGCTGCTTTTTCGGCTCCTTTTAAGATGTTCAAGCGGTATTCTCAGTTTGCCGGGGGTACCAATGATCCGTTGGTCATTTCATGGCCAAAAGGCATCAAAGCCCGGGGAGAAATCCGGAATCAGTACCACCATTCTGTAGATATCGTACCTACCCTTCTGGAACTCTGTGGCATCGAAATGCCGGAGGTTTACAATGGCGTTAAGCAAACTCCTCTCTCGGGTGTTTCAATGGCATATACTTTTAATGCCGAACCCGATGCCCCAACCCAAAAAGAGGTGCAATACTATTCCATGCTGGGTACCCGGGGTATTTGGAAGGACGGTTGGAAAGCGGTTGCGCTTCACGCCCCGATCTCCGGAAAGGGAAATTTTGACAAAGATGTATGGGAGTTGTATCATGTGGCCGAGGATCGTTCAGAATCGAATAACCTGGCAGAAGAAAATCCTGAAAAATTGGATGAGCTTATCGCTGCCTGGTTTGAACAGGCTGAAATAAACAAAGTGCTTCCGCTTGATGACAGGGCCGCTTCAGAATTACTTACGATAGAGCGCCCGGCACAGGAACCTGCGCGGGATCGCTATGTGTACTATCCCCATACTGCACCAGTACCCGAGGGCGTTGCCGTAAACGTAAGGGGTAGAAACTACAAGATTCTGGCCAATGTGGAAATCACGGATCCCAATGCTTCCGGGGTGTTATTTGCCCACGGGTCGAGATTTGGAGGACACAGCCTGTTTATCAAGGACAGAAAGCTCCACTATGTCTACAATTTCCTGGGGATCAAACCCGAACAAGTTTTCATTTCCAACCAAACCCTGAAACCGGGCACCTATACCCTGGGAATGGAATTTATCCGGGAAGAGACCGGTACCTATGGAGAATCTGTGGGGCAAATGAAACTGTATATCAACGAAACCGTTGTTGCTGAGGGTCCTATGAAGACACAGCCGGCCAAGTTCACTTTATCCGGAGATGGCCTTTGTGTGGGCTACGACAGTGGAGATAACGTCAGTCAGCTCTATAAGAGCCCGGGTACGTTTACCGGAGGTGAAATACAGGGCGTGGGTGTTACGGTCGAGGGAACACCTTACCGGAACCTGGAAGCGGAAGCGCGTCGGGTTATGATGACACATTAATAGATTAGGGTTCCTTTATCCTGTTCTAAATCAAAAAAGGCGGGTCACTTTCCCGCCTTTTATTGATTTCCACTGACTTTATCCTGAGACGGGAACCGTACCACCGCAGAAGTTCTCAGGGAAGTCTGCGGATTTTAGAAGAAATCCTTCAAACTTCTCAAATTGAATCCCTTTTACTTGTAGAATTGGGAAGAATCCGATAACTTACCCTTTGCTAATTTTGGCATCCATCGAATTTTAAAATCCAATACTTTGATGAAGCAATTTTTACTAAGTCTGGCATTTATAGTGACCTTATCGGGGTATGCCCAAACGGACAAAAATATAGATCCTGTCGCCATGAGTCTTATCGACAAGATGGGGACAGTCATCGGAAGCCTGGAGGCCTGTAGCTTTGAGTACCATTCGGTGGATGATTCCCCAAACGTCGATGGACTTTTGGAACGTAAATTTGATTCTCACGAAGTATTTTTCAGGGGTCCGGATCGGATGGCCATCCACTCCCGCGGCAATAACGGGAATCAGGGGTACTGGTACAACGGTGAACGCATCACCTGGTTTTCCTTTGACGAAAACAACTACGTAACCGTTCCTGCCCCGGAAACTATCATAAAGACCATCGATAGTGTAAACACTGTTTTCGGGATGCGCTTTCCGGCCGCAGATTTGTTCTATCCATCCCTTGGGGACGATATCCTGGAAAACTTTGATACCGTTCACTATGCGGGAATCAAATCTTTAGAAGGTGTGGATTGCTATCACATAATTGCAGAGAATGACACTATGAATTTTCAGCTGTGGATCGAAAACAGCATGTTTTACCTACCTAAAAAGCTCGTCATTATTAATAAGGGGGGCGATCATGAACTCACCGAGGGGACGTTTGAAAATTGGGACACCAATCTGTCCCTCCCGGATGAGATTTTTGAGTTTACACCTCCAGACAATGCCGATCTGATCAGCATTATGCCCAAAAATTAAACGATAAGACCTTAGCACCTATGAAATCGCCTTTTAAAATTATTGTACAAATCATATTACCCGCTCTTTTGTTACTGTTGGCTCCCGTGGAACTGGAAGCGCAGCGCATGGGTCACAAGAGCTCGAGAAGCACGATGTCACGACCTTCCAGTCGTCCGGCACCGAGCAGCAGGCCTTCCACCAGGCAGACCAAACCTGCGAGCCGGCCCAGCTCAAAACCCACCACCACGAGGCCTTCAACGAAACCTTCTGTGAACGGAGGATATAATAAATCGACTTCCAGGGATGTCTCCAGGCCGAGCACCTCAACGTCCCGTCCATCAACCACGGACCGGAGTACCTCTAATGCCAGGGACAAAGCTTCGAGTGCGGACAGAAGCAAGGCCGTCGACAGATCTTCAGGGGATCGCACCTCAAATGTCACGCGCCCGGGAGACCGCGGAGATGTTTCAATAGACCGTGGCGGGGATCGGAATTCCAACAACAACAGGGTGAACATCGACAGTGACCGAAAAGGGAATACAAACATCAATATTGACAATAGTAAGAATGTAAATGTCAACAAACGAAACACAAACGTAAACAGGCGAAACACCTATGTTCGAAGCAGTCCGGTCCGCTACAGCCGGCCCCCGTACCGCTATGGAGGTTTTGGCTTCTATTGTCACAGACCCTATTACTATCACCCCTACAGACCCTTTTACTGGGGGCCCGTCTGGCATCCCTGGGGTTACTTTGTAACCACCATGGTAACCACCGCCATTGTTGTGAGTATCGTGAATGACAGCGGACAACAAGAAGACTATCACTACGACGACGGTAACTATTATGTTAAAACCGATAAGGGCTATGAAGTGGTTCAGGCTCCCGTAGGTGCAACCGTTAATAATATTCCGGAGGGGGCAGAACAGGTACAGGTCGGCGATACGTATAATTATTACTACGGTGGGGCGTATTACGATAAATCCGAAGAGGGTTATACCGTAGTTCCCGCCACAGCCGGAACCATAGTCCCTGCCCTGCCTGAGGGCGGTGAAGAAGTCAAGATTGGCGATCGGACTTATGTAAAATTCGGCGACACCTACTATCAGCCGGTTCAGGTGGATGGTAAGGATATGTATGAAATTGCTGAAGTACAGGAAGAAACGTCCTAAACCCAAACTTCAAACAGACTACGGATAGGTTGTTAAACCCTGCATCCCGCCAAAATAGTGAGGGATGCAGGGTTATTTAGTGGATACATTCCCTCCGCGGTCCGTTTCACGGAATACTACAGAAACCCGGTCTTTCATCCATGAGAGCACCTGCTGACATATTGGCCGGGGCACGATTTTTGTAGGTTCTGATTAGGATTTACCCTATTTTTAAGGTATGGCCACACAGGCAGTCATAGAAAAGGAAAACAAGGCAATCGCCCGGGAGTACAAAGAACTCTTGCGCATCAGTTATCAGACCCTGACCGATGAGGACAAAAAACTGATTCGCCAGGCTTTTGATGTGGCTGTGGATGCCCATAAAGACCAAAGGCGTAAATCCGGGGAAGCCTATATATTCCATCCGATTGCCGTTGCCAAGATTGTGGCATCAGAAATCGGGCTGGACGCCACATCAATAGCAGCGGCCCTGCTTCATGACGTGGTTGAGGACACACCCTACACCCTGGATGACATTGAGCAGATTTTTGGAGAGACTATTGCCCGTATTGTAGACGGCCTCACAAAGATTGGACACCTCAAAAAAGAAATGAATATTTCTCAGCAGGCGGAGAACTTCCGTAAAATGCTGCTGACACTTCACGACGACATCCGGGTCATTATCATCAAAATTGCAGACCGGTACCACAACCTGCTCACCATGGATTCCATGCCGGAACACAAACAGGTGAAGATAGCTTCTGAGACCTTGTATATCTATGCACCCCTGGCGCACCGCATCGGATTGTATAATATCAAAACGGAACTGGAAGACTTAAGTCTGAAATACACCGAGCCCGAAGTATACCAGGATATTCAGGGCAAAATAGAGGGGAGTAAAGAAGCCCAGCAACAATACATTGAGGATTTTTCAAAAGTCATCCGGGACTCCCTGGATAAAGAAGGACTGAATTACGACATCAAAGGGAGGATGAAATCGATCTTTTCCATTCGCCGTAAAATGCAATCCCAGAATGTGGCTTTTGACGAGATTTACGACAAATTTGCCATTCGCATCATCTATAAGTCGGATCGGAAAAACGAGAAATTCCTCGCCTGGAAAATTTACTCTATTGTTACGGATAACTTTACCCCCAACCCGGTTCGCTTGCGCGACTGGATTTCCAGCCCGAAATCCACGGGATATGAAGCCCTCCATATTACCGTTATGGGCCCTAAGGGACGCTGGGTTGAAGTACAGATCCGCAGTGAGCGCATGCACGAGATCGCTGAAAAGGGTTATGCCGCCCATTTCAAATACAAGCACGGGGATCAAAAAGAACAGGGGATTGAGATATGGCTTAACCGCCTGCAGGAAGCCCTGGAGACCTCAAACGGCAGTGCTGTGGATTTTGTGGAGGAGTTTAAACTCAATCTGTATTCCAAGGAAATTTTTGTATTTACCCCGAACGGAGAACTAAAACCACTACCTAAAGGGGCAACGCCTCTCGATTTCGCCTTCAATATACACACCGAAGTGGGTATGCATACCCGTGGGGCCAAAGTAAATGGCAAACTGGTACCTTTAAATACAACACTGCGAAGCGGAGATCAGGTGGAAATAATCACCTCCGACAATGCAAAACCGAACCAAAACTGGTTGGATTATGCCACTACCGCGCGGGCCCGCTCCAAAATACGTTCTTCCCTGCGGGAAGAGAAGAAGGAAGTGGCCATGGATGGCAAGGAAACCCTCAGACGAAAACTCAAATCCTTAAAGATCAGCCTGAATGAAGATGTAATCAATAAAATGGTCATCTATTTTAAGCTCAAGACCAGTCTGGATCTCTTCTACAGAGTAGGTAACGGCGTTATCGACAATCAGCAGATCCGGGATTTTGCCTCCTCATATAACAACGCGTTTTTAAACTTTTTCAAAAACCGCATCCGACGGAAGGGTACTCCGGAAGGCATAGACCGGGACGAGATTACAGAGAATTATGACATGCTGGTCTTTGGAAAAGAGGAGGAGAAACTCAGCTATACCCTGGCCAACTGCTGCAATCCCATCCCCGGGGATCCTGTTTTTGGATTCGTCACGGTCAATGAAGGCATTAAGGTGCATAAAAAAGACTGTCCGAATGCAATCTCCATGCAGTCCAAATACGCCTATCGCATTATATCGGCCAAATGGATCGACTCTACCCAGGAAGAATTCATCGCAGAAATCCAGATGAGTGGGATAGACAATCTGGGGCTGATTAATTCCATTACCGATATCATTTCCGATGAGATGCATGTGAATATGCGCAACATCAACTTCAGTACGGACGGAGGTACTTTTACAGGCCGTATCAAACTGGTTGTCAAGAACAAAGGCATCCTTAAAAAGGTGTTGGACAATTTGAAACAAATCAGCGGAATCGATAAGGTAGCTCGAGTTTAGTCCAATTTCCGCAGTTAAATTCCAGGGCATAATCCGCTCCTTTTCCCTTTTTTAAATGTACTTTTGTAACCAGATGGCAAGCAATTCTTCATGAATCGGAAAGATCAGGAAATCGTAAAAAATGTGTTCACCTCCTTCCTGGAGGAAAACGGGCATCGAAAGACTCCCGAGCGCTATGCGATCTTACAGGAAATTTACAACAACGACGACCATTTTGATATCGAATCCCTGTATATCAAGATGAAAAATAAGAACTACAGGGTCAGCAGGGCTACCCTGTATAATACCATTGAATTGCTCCTGGATTGCAAGCTGGTACGAAAACACCAGTTTGGGAAGAATCAGGCCCAATACGAAAAGTCCTATTTTGACCGTCAACACGATCATGTCATCCTGACGGATACCGGGGAAGTAGTAGAGTTTTGCGATCCCAGAATCGAATCGATCAAGAAGACCATCGAAGAGGTTTTTGATATTGAAATTAACAACCACTCCCTTTACTTTTACGGAACACGTAAAAAGAAGGAAGAAGTCACAGAATAACCCCACCATATCATGCACGTAGATTTGCTGCTCGGGCTCCAATGGGGAGACGAGGGAAAAGGAAAGATTGTTGATGTTTTAACCCGGGATTACGACATAATTGCGCGTTTTCAGGGAGGACCGAATGCAGGGCATACCCTGGAGTTCGATGGAATTAAACACGTACTCCATACGATCCCCTCAGGCATCTTTCACAAGAATGCCATTAATATTGTAGGGAATGGCGTCGTTATTGATCCTGTAATCTTCGACAAGGAATTGGAAAAGCTGGAAAGCTTTGACATCGACATTCAAAAAAAGCTCCTCCTCTCGAGAAAAGCACATATTATTCTGCCTACGCACCGATTGCTGGATGCGGCCTCAGAGGCGGCTAAAGGCAAGGCAAAGATCGGAAGTACCCTCAAGGGCATCGGTCCGGCATATATGGATAAAACCGGCCGGAATGGACTTCGACTGGGCGATCTGGAATTGCCGGACTGGAAAGACAAATACAATACCCTGGCTGAAAAACATCAGGCCATGATCCATTTCTACGATGTGGATATTCAGTACGACCTGCAGGAACTGGAGGCGGAATTTTTTACGGCCGTGGAGCGCCTGAAGTCCCTTCAATTTATCGACAGTGAAGAATACTTGTATCAGGCCCTGAAGTCAGGGAAAAAAGTGCTGGCCGAAGGAGCACAGGGCTCCCTGCTGGATATTGATTTTGGCACCTATCCCTTTGTGACTTCCTCGAACACAACCGCTGCCGGAGCCTGTACGGGTCTCGGTATCGCACCGGGAAGTATTCAGGAAGTGTACGGTATATTCAAAGCCTATACCACCCGAGTGGGTAGTGGCCCCTTCCCTACAGAACTCTTTGACGCCGACGGAGAAACCCTCGGCAGGGTCGGGAATGAATTCGGGGCGACCACAGGAAGGCCCCGACGCTGTGGGTGGCTCGATTTAGTGGCCCTTAAATACGCCGTGCGGATCAATGGGGTGACACAGCTGATGATGATGAAAGCAGATGTACTGAGTGGGTTTAAGACCCTTAAAGTCTGTACCGCCTATCACTATCAGGGGAAACCCATCGAACACCTTCCGTATTCTATTGAAGCCCCTCTTTTGACGCCGGTTTACAAAGAAATGCCGGGTTGGAAGGAAGACCTGACCGGAATGACTGAGGCTTCTGAACTCCCTGAAGCACTCATGTCGTATATCCATTTTCTGGAAGAGGAACTCGAGGTCCCCATACGCATTGTTTCTGTGGGCCCCGACAGGAAACAGACCATACTGCGTTAAAATGTTATTTTTGTAGAAACCGCACAGGTGAAAACCTTCATCCTTTTTCTCGGAATCTGTATCCTGACTTCGGGACTTTGGGGTCAACAGGACAAAGAGCCCGGTACGAAAATCACCATTGTCTACGGAGGGAGTTTTACAAAAGATGAGGCTTTAAAGCCCGGGGCTTCTATTTTTTCAAAAGACAGGCGACAGGTTCAATTCGAACATCAGGGGGCAGATCTCTGGTGCGATTACGCCTTGCTTTACCAAAAAGAAAACCGCCTGGAAGCTATCGGAAACGTCCGCCTGAAACAAGGGGATTCCGTACTGATGACCGGCGGGTATATAGAGTATGACGGAAACGCCAAACTCGCCAAGGCGTATGAGGGTGTGCGCCTGACCAATAGCAGTATGACCCTGACCACGGATACCCTTTATTTTGACAGAGAGCGTCAGGAATCCTACTACAGGGATTACGGGAAAATTGTAGATTCTGCGAATGTGTTGACCAGCCGGGTCGGGAGGTACTATATGGAATCAAAAAAATATCAGTTCCAGGACAGCGTGCTGATCGAAAATCCGGAGTACGTCATGGAATCGAGCCGGCTGGATTACTACACCACTTCCAAAAATGCCTATATGTATGGGCCTTCAACGATTACAGGGGAGACGTATCAGCTGTATTGTGAACGCGGATTCTACGATACCACCGCAGAGCAGGGCTATGGCATAAAGAATACAGAAATTCAGTACAGCAATCGCATCATAGAAGGAGACAGCGTCTACTTTGACAAGGTCCGGGAATTTGCCTCCGCTACGAACAATATAAAAGTTACAGATACCATAAATAAGGGCATAATACGCGCACATTATGCAGAGGTTCACCGGGCCAAAGATTCCCTTTTTGCAACCCGGCGTGCCGTTTCGGTGAGTATGATGGAACAGGATTCACTCTATATGCACGGCGACACCCTTATGGTTACGGGAGGTCCCGAAGCCAGAATACTCCGGGCGTTCCGCAACGCCAAATTTTATAAAACCGATATGAGCGGGAAGTGCGACAGCATCCATTTCGATGAGCGTACCGGACTTACCCAATTGATCCACAGGCCTGTACTCTGGAACCTTGAAAACCAGATGACCGGGGACAGTATTCATCTGATCAGCGATATGGAGACCGATAAACTCGACTCGCTGAAAGTGCTCGAAAATGCCTTTATCATTTCTGAAGACACCGTGGGACGGCGCGGATTTAATCAGGCTAAGGGCAAAGACCTCTTTGGTAAGTTTATTGAAAACGAGCTGAAAATAGTGGATTTGGTCAGAAACACGGAGGTCGTGTACTATATGTACGACGATGACGGAAACCTCATAGGAATCAATAAAACGAAGTGCAGTAAAATTCGGCTGAAACTCGAAAAAAGCGATATTGAAGACATTACCTTTATTACGGATCCGGATGGAAATATTACGCCTGAAAAAGATTTTCCTCCGGACAGTCGTAAACTCGAAGGATTCATATGGAGAGGCGATGAACGTATTCGAAGTCCTGAGGATATTTTTGATGCCGACGATAATAATTTGGTATTACCGGTAATCCGGGGAATTACGGAGCCTATGGACCGGGAGGACCCCGGGGAAGAGGATTTGCAGCAAGATCCTTCCTCCATGAAGGCGAAAAGCGCGAAAGCTGCAGGTTCCGTTAAAGCAGGCGGGGCGTGAGTACTTCCAAAGACAAGACATCAGATTTTCGGGCCTATCAGAGCCAAACCACGCCACATCCACTGGGTCTCGAAATTTCACATGCTTCTGGCAGCTATATTTACGACGTTCAGGGAAGGGCCTATCTGGACTTTGTAGCCGGGGTTTCCGCGGTATCCCTTGGACATAGCCATCCGGAAGTAGTCGCTGCCGTTAAGCAGCAGGCAGACAAGTACATGCATGTGATGGTCTACGGGGAATTCATTCAGAGCCCGGCGCTCGATCTCTGCAAGGCTCTAGCCGAGGCACTGCCCTATCCGCTTCAAACGACTTATCTTGTGAACTCGGGTACCGAGGCCATGGAAGGGGCTATCAAACTGGCGCGAAGGGTTACCGGCAGATCTGAACTCATCTCTGCAAGAAACGCCTATCACGGCAATACCATAGGGAGCTTAAGTCTTACGGATTTTGAGGCCCGAAAGGCGCCTTTTCGCCCATTACTCCCGGATATTCGCCATATCGACTTCAACAATACCCAATCGCTTGAAACCATTAGTTCCAAAACAGCTGCGGTTATCCTGGAGACGATTCAGGGTGGAGCCGGCTTTATACTCCCCGAAGCAGACTACCTCCAACAGGTCCGCCGACGCTGTGACGAAACAGGAGCCTTATTGATTCTCGACGAGATACAACCCGGATTCGGAAGAACAGGGACCCTGTTCGCCTTCGAGCAATTCAACTGTATCCCGGACATTCTGGTCATGGGTAAGGGAATGGCTTCGGGACTGCCCATCGGGGCTTTTACCGCTTCCAGGACACACATGGATACGCTTCAGGATCCGAAATTAGGTCATATTACCACCTTCGGGGGAAATCCGGTGATAGCCGCAGCGGCCCTGGCCACCCTGAAAGTTCTTCAAAGAACCCCTCTTATCCCCGACACCTTGAAAAAGGAATCCCTGATTCGAAGTTATCTGGTGCACCCGGCCATCTCTGAGATTCGCGGCAGGGGGCTGATGCTCGCACTGATTATGGAATCTGCTGCTATTGCCGACTATCTCGTCCTCGAAGCTCAGAAAGAAGGGCTGCTGCTTTTCTGGCTGCTTTTTGAACCCCGGGCAGTACGCATCAGTCCTCCCCTGACCCTGAGTGAAGCAGAAATCAAACAGGGCTGCACCCTTATTTTACGGGTACTCCAGCGGTACAATAATGGTGGTGTTAACTAATTTGTTGATAAGAAAGCATTGGGAGAGCCTGCATAACTGCCTAAAAAAAATATTTTTAGATCCATACAAACAGTATCCAAGACGTCATGTATGGCATTAGACTCCAGTGAACAACCGGGTCCTCCGATTACAAAATTTGAATCCATGCTCAGGACAGATGATGTCTATTTCTTCGATGCAGAGGATTTTGAAGAAATCATACATCATTACCTGAATCACGGAAAGGTATCCCTGGCAAAAAAGGCCATAAAAATGGGATTGCAACAGCATCCGAATTCTCTTGATATCCGCTTGCTGGACGTGGAAGTCATGGTATTTGAAAACGAATTTGAAGATGCAGAGCGCGTACTGGATGAACTGCAACTCCTCGAGCCCAACAATGAAGAAATTTTTGTACAAAGGGCGAATATTCAATCGAAACAAGACAACCACCTGGGCGCCATTACACTCCTGCACAAAGCACTGGAGTTGACTGATGAGGCCACGGATCTGTATTCACTCCTGGGGATGGAATACCTCTTTATCGATGATTACACCATGGCCAGGAAGTGTTTTATTCATTGCCTTGAAGCGGACCCCGAGGATTATGCCTCCCTTTATAACACCATTTACTGTTACGAGTTCCTCGACGAGCACGATGGAGCCATTCGGTATCTCAACACATATCTGGACACCAATCCCTATTGCCAGATTGCATGGCATCAGTTAGGCAAGCAGTATTATGCGGTAAAAATGTATCCTGAGGCCCTGGCTGCATTTGATTTTGCCATAATTTCCGATGACAGTTTTCTTGGAGCGTATTTCGAAAAGGGAAGAGTTCTGGAGAAACTCGGCCGATATGAAGAGGCCATAGAGAACTACAACACCACCACAGAACTTGAGGATCCCACCTCCCACGCCTATCTCCGTATCGGCAAGTGTTATGAACGGCTCAACCGGCCTGAGAAAGCCCGGTATTACTTCTACCTCACGGTGCACGATGATCCGCTTCTCGATAAGGGATGGCTTGCGATCACGGACCACTACCTGAAAAAAAAGGATTATCAGAAAGCTCAGGAATACATCGATAAGGCCCTGAGCATTGACGGAGAGAATGCCATATACTGGAAACGCTCCGGGATAATTCATAAAGCCCTTAATCAGGTTCACGAAGCGGACTTCGCCTTTAAACAGGCTACGGAGCTTGGAAATTACGAGGAAGACACCTGGTTGCTCTGGGCTGAAATTCTCTGCGACGCGAACGAATACGAAACTGCTTCAATAGTGCTGCAGCAGGGCTGTGAATTCCATCCGGAATCTGCTCAAATGCATTACCAGCTGGCAGGGGTATACCTGCATCTTCAGGCCCCCGATAAAGGGAAAAATGCCTTGAAAAAGGCCCTGCAAGAAGACCCTGAGAAATACTCCTATTTCGAAAACAGATTTCCTGAAATCTCACGGGCCCTATGGGTACAGCGCTTCATTCGGGAATCCCGGAAAGCTTCCAAATAAAAAGGCTATTTTTGCTTTTTCTCCGGCTATGGAAGGACGCAGTCCGATTCAATATCTATGGGTAGTTTTAAAGGGAATGGCCATGGGCGCAGCCGATGTTGTACCCGGGGTTTCCGGGGGTACCATCGCGTTCATCTCCGGGATTTATGAAGAGCTTATTCGCTCGATAAACAACATTCGCCCTTCCCTGATCGGTGTCTTGAGAAAAGAAGGTTTGGGAGCCTTTTGGCGTGAACTCAATGGTGGTTTTCTCCTGGCCTTGCTCACAGGAATTGGCATTAGTGTATTCTCGCTTGCCCGGGGCATCAGTTGGCTGCTTACCCACGAGCCTGTTTTGCTCTGGTCCTTTTTTTTCGGCCTTGTCCTGGCCAGTGTTATTTATGTGGCGAAGTCCATTGATCATTGGAAACTCAATATAATCGTAATGGCTATTGTAGGTGCCCTTATCGCCTACGCCATAGTCTCCTTACCGATTTCTCAGCGGGAAGCCGGGGTTCCCTTTCTCTTTCTTTCTGGAGCGCTCGCTATCTGTGCCATGATACTTCCGGGAATCTCCGGGGCATTTATTCTGGTACTTCTCGGCTCTTATAAGACGATCCTCGATGCGGTCCATGAGCGGGATCTCCAAATTATTGCAATCGTTGGGGCCGGAGCAATCGTAGGCCTTTTGAGCTTTGCACGCCTTTTAAAATGGATGTTTTCCCGCTTTAAAAATGCCACCCTTGCACTACTGACAGGATTTATTATGGGTTCCCTTCCCAAGATCTGGCCGTGGAAGATCGTTCGCGAAACCCAGGTTTTTGACGATAAAGAAATCGCCGTATCCGAGACCGTCGTCGCCCCTTGGAATTATCCGGAAGAGCCGCAATGGGCAGCAGCCCTGGCACTTGCTATCGCAGGTTTTTGTCTTATTTTTATTCTCGAGCGACTGGCGTCAAAAAAGATGACCTAATCCGATGAGTGAAACCAGGACATTCGGAGATAAAATCCTCTTATTTATTAAGGGTTTGGCCATGGGGGCCGCCAATAAGGTACCCGGAGTTTCCGGGGGAATTGTCGCGTTTGTGGTAGGTTTCTATGAAGAATTTATTTACTCCCTCCAGCGCATCAACCTTACCTCTTTCAAACTTTTGCTCAACGGACGGTTCAAGAGTTTTTCCCAGTATGTAAACGGCTCATTTCTCTTCATACTGATTCTGGGGATGCTCTTCAGTTATTTCAGTGTTTCAAAAATCCTGGATTACTTTTTGGAGCGTCGTGAACTTTTCGTGTGGTCCCTCTTTTTTGGGATGATCATCGGGTCTATCTATTTCATTTCCAAAGAATTCGAAGATTGGAATAAAAAAACCATACTCGCCGGTATCCTTGGGCTCATCGTTGGGATCTCTATTAGTTTTCTCAGCCCGGCACGGGAAAACGACAATTTGTGGTTCATCTTTTTTTGCGGGATCATCAGTGTATCGGGGATGACGCTTCCGGGACTCTCCGGTTCTTTTATCCTGATCCTTCTGGGAAATTACGTTCTGCTGCTGGTAGACTCGGTCAACGCCCTATACGACACCCTGGCCGAATTTGTGGTTGGAGATTTTAGTGTTTTCAACAATGAGGAACGGAAAAGAACACTCCTTATCCTCTCTGTCTTTACAGCCGGGTCCGCCATCGGACTGGTTACCCTGTCGCATCTTCTGGGATACGTACTGAAATATTACAAGAGTATTACTACTGCCGTGATCATTGGATTTATTACCGGTTCCCTCGGGGTGGTCTGGCCCTGGAAAAAAACCATTTACATGATGGATGAAACCGGAAATCGCATCCTGGACTCCAATGGCGATGCCATAATCGTGAATTACAGCCGGTATCTTCCCGATCCCGGAAATCCGGAAACATGGTGGGCCGTAGTTTATATACTCCTGGGAATTGTCCTTCTGGTCGCCCTGGAATGGTATGGTAAATATCGGTTGAAAGATGCGTAGGTTCGGACTTATCGGCAGGGATATATCGTATTCGTTTTCCCCGGGGTACTTCAAATCTAAATTTGATGCCCTTGGCCTGGCCGATTGCTCGTATGAGATTTTTGACCTCCCTGAAATTGACAAATTTCCAGAAATCCTCTCAGAAAAACATCTCTCCGGTCTTAATGTGACCATTCCCTATAAAACGGCTATCTGTCCTTTTCTGGACCACCTGCACGCAGACGCCGCGGAGATTGGAGCGGTCAATACCATTCGTTTTACAAAGGCCGGACTCGAAGGATACAATACCGATCTCATTGGATTTATGAATTCTCTCAGGCCCCTGCTGCTTCCCACCGACAAGGCCGCGCTCATTTTAGGTGCGGGTGGAGCGGCACGAGCTATAGCCTTTGGATTGACCAAACTCGGAATTCATTATCGTTTTGTTTCCAGGTCGCCGGGGAAAGAAAATCTCAGCTACCAGGAACTGGACGGGTACGTACTGAAAAACTTTCAGATCCTTATCAATTGTTCGCCACTGGGCACCTATCCCCAAGTACATGCCGCTCCACCTATCCCTTATAATGCATTGACTAAGTACCACTTGCTTTACGATCTGATTTACAACCCGGAGCTTACTACATTTCTCCAAAGCGGTCAGAAGGCCGGAACACGAATTAAGAACGGCTTGGAAATGCTTCATTTGCAGGCTGAAGCATCCTGGGAAATATGGAACCGGGGGGAGGGATTTCGTTTATAAGCGGATTCCGGAAAAAAGAATTGAGATACCTTTTGTGGTCAGCCCACATGTTAGTATCTTGGAAAAGGAGATCGACGTAATCCGAAAATAGACGAAAATGCTCGAAGCGGAGAAACATGAACTGCAGGAAAAGCTTGCAGAGGAGAAAAGCCAATCTGAGACTGTGACGAATCAGGCGAACAAATCGCCTGAGGCGGCTGCAAATAAATCTGGGAAACCCTCAGTAAAAACGAATCCGGAGCTCAAATCTGAGGCGGATCAGGGAACAGACACGGAATTGGCGAATCCAACAAAAACCAAAGAAACCCCCGACCCATTAGCTGAAGCCGTTGTGGCCGAAACTCCCGAACCCGAGACCAAAACCCCGGAAACTTCTGAGGTAATGCCTGAATCCTTTGCAGCTGAAACACCTGAAAGTACAAGCCAGGAAGATACGGAACAAACGCACCAGGCGGAACCTGAAGGAGTTGTTGCTGAAACTCCTGAACCCGAGACCAAAACCCGGGAAACTTCTGCATCAGTGCCTGTAACCGCTGTTTCTGAAACCGCAGAAAGTACACCCAAACCAGAAACCGAAGAAACTCCCGAGCCCGAAGCTGAAGGCGTTGCAACGAAAACCGAAGAAAAATCCTCGTCTTCGGATACCGGAAAATCTTCAGAAAAAACAGGGGGTTCTGATCAAACGAATGAAGTATCCGAATTCGAGGATTCGGACGATAGCGAAGATTCCGAAGAAGACATCGACAAAACGATCGCTGAAGATGCTGAAGATTCCGAAAATCAGCGCAGGCATCAGATTCCTTTTTTAGATTACCATTCCCTGTCTATGGAAAATCTGGTCGGGGAATTGCAGCGTCTGATGCGTTCTGAAAAAGTCCAATCCATCCGTCGTCATGTAGAGACTATTCGCAAGGAATTCGATCTAAAATTTCAGGAATTTCTTGAAGAGAAAAAGGAAGAGTTTATCAGTCGCGGCGGAGAGGCTTCTGATTTCAGCTATAATTCGGTAACCAAAAGGCAGTTTAACGAACTGTATTCCGAATATCGCGATCAGCGCAGTCAGTATTATAAAAATCTGGAGAAACAATTAAAACAGAACCTGGAGGAGCGACTCTCTATTATCGAACAACTCAAAGCCCTGGTGAATGTGGAGGAAGATATGAATTCCACATACAAGACTTTTAAAGAACTTCAGGAACAGTGGAAAAAGGCAGGCCCCGTGCCGCGCACCCAATACAACGATGTTTGGCGTACTTACCAACATCACCTCGAAATATTTTATGATTTTCTCTCCCTGAACCGGGAGTTGAGAGATCTGGACTTCAAACACAACCTCGGGGAAAAGGAAAAATTGAGCCAGAGAGCCGAAGCTTTGCTCGAGGAACCGGATATCAATAAAGCTTTTCGCGAACTGCAGATTCTCCATAAAATCTGGAAAGAAGACATTGGGCCCGTCGGCAAAGAACATCGTGAAGCCATCTGGGAAAGGTTCAGTGAAGCCACCCGGAAAATGCACGAACGCCGCCAAGGCTATTTCCAGGAACTCGATAAGCGCTATCAGGGCAATCTGGAAGAAAAACAAAAGATCATCGGCCGTATTGAAGAAGTGAGTTCCATCGTTGCAAAAAATCACAAAGGAATACAAAAACAAATACGGGAAATCGAAACGCTCCGGGATCAGTTCTTTAAGGCGGGTAAAGTTCCACAAAAGGATAATGAAACTACCTGGAGCGCATTTAAGGCGGCTGTCCGCAAGTTTAATCAAAGTAAAAATGCGTTTTATAAGAACCTCAAAAAAGAACAACAGGTTAATCTGGACCAGAAAAAAAGCCTGCTTGAGCGAGCCATAGCACTAAAGGACAGCGAAGACTGGGACACTGCTACGCCGGAGATGAAAAAAATTCAACGGGAGTGGAAGGAAATTGGACATGTGCCGCGGAAGTATTCGGATGCGATATGGAAAGAATTTAAAACCGCCTGCAATCACTACTTCGACCGCTTACACAGCACCAGAAATAGTGCGTTTGACCAGGAAAAAAAGAATCTGGAGCTCAAATTGACTGTACTCGACGAGGTGCGGAGTTTTACATTGACCGGGAAGCGTGAACAAGACCTGAAAACCATTCAGGCCTTCATCAAAAAATGGAAGGACATTGGGCATGTCCCGAGGAACAAGAAGCACATCACGTCTAAGTTCAATAAAATCCTGGATGCCTTATTCCGCAAACTCAATGTGGGGTCACAGGAGGCTGAAATTCTTAAGTACGGGGATCGGATCGCCGATCTGGCCAAAGAAGAAGATTCCTATGCCATTGAACAGGAACGGCAATTTATCCGTAAAAAAATTGAGGAAGTAAAGGGTGAAATACGCCAACTGGAGAATAACCTCAACTTCTTTTCAGAGCCTTCAGAAGAGAACCCGCTGGTGAAGGAAGTTCTAGTAAATCTGGAAAAAAAGAAAAAAGGCCTGGAAAATTGGATGGCAAAATTGAAAAAACTCAATATTCTTAGAAATAACCTGAATAGTGAAGCAGGGAGTTCCGGGGATTCAGAAGTTGCAGAGGATGATGCCGCATCCTGAAATACAGACTACTTTACCGCCGTTGCCGGTTCGGCATATAAGTCAAAATCGGAAGCTCCTGTAATGCGCAATTCGGTAAACTCTCCAAGGCGGAGATAATATTTAGACGCGTCCACAAGCACTTCATTATCAACATCCGGGGAGTCAAACTCGGTACGACCCACAAAATAACCCGCCTCCACTCTGTCGATCATGCAACGGTAGACCTGGCCAATCCGGTTCTGGTTGGTTTCCCAGGAAATCTGAGACTGAATCGCCATTATTTCGTTTGCACGCTCTTGTTTTACATCCTCAGGCACGGTGTCTTCCAGGTTATAGGCATGGGTTTGTTCTTCATGACTATAGGTAAAACAACCCAATCTTTCGAAGCGCTGTTCACTGACCCATTCTTTCAGCAACTGAAAATCAGCTTCGGTTTCCCCGGGATAACCCACAATAAGGGTGGTGCGAATGGCAATTCCGGGGACCTGGGCACGAAAGGCCTCCAGTAAAGCATTGGTCTTCTCCCGGGTGGTCCCCCGTCTCATACTTTTGAGAATCGGATCGGCGATATGCTGTAGCGGAATATCGATATAATTGCAGACTTTGGGCTCGGATCGCATTACCTCCAGGACATCCATAGGAAAACCGGTAGGGAAGGCGTAATGAAGACGAATCCAATCTATTCCTTCCACGGTGCACAGCTCGCGCAGCAATTCCGCCAAAGCTCTCTTTTTATAGAGATCAAGCCCGTAATAGGTCAGGTCCTGAGCGATAAGTATAAGTTCCCGGACGCCTTTGGCCGCAAGAGATTTAGCCTGCTCCGTTAAGGCTTCAATGGGAGTACTCCTGTGAGAACCGCGCATCAGGGGTATTGCGCAAAAAGAACATGGCCGATCACATCCCTCCGCAATTTTCAGATAGGCGTAATTCGAAGGTGTTGTGGTGAGGCGTTCTCCGACAAGTTCATGCTTGTAGTCCGCTCCCAGTGCCTTTAAGAGTCTGGGGAGGTCCTGGGTGCCAAAATAGGCATCTACATTGGGGATTTCCTTTTCGAGGTCCGGCTTATACCGTTCGCTCAGACAGCCCGTCACAAATACCTTATCCACCCGACCCGCTTCCTTTTCACGTACCTGCTCGAGGATGGCATTGACGCTTTCCTCCTTGGCATTCGCAATAAAACCACAGGTATTTATAACCACAATATTGCCGTCCTCTTCGTGCACCACTTCTTTTTGATTGGCGCGTAACTGACCCATCAGCACCTCTGAATCATAGAGATTCTTGGAACAGCCCAAAGTGATTACGTTAATGCGGTTTTTAGTGCGAGTTTTAGTTCTCATAGCAGATAATTGCCCGCAAAAATACGATATACCTGAGTTTTGTCGAGTTTTTACACGGAAATATGCCCTTTTAACGTTCTGGTTCTATGAAAAGATTTTTTATAGAACCGATGAAGCGCTTGCGCAGCCTTTTACAGCTGGCCTTTCTATGCCTGATCTTTACGACTTGTTCCAAATCGGAAGTAGCCTCCGGAGATCCGGATTCAGGGACTCCACCTGTACTTCCTCAAAACTTGTATTACCCACCCCTGCAGGCAGGCGGGCAATGGGAGACCACATCCATGGAAAGCCTGGGCTGGAATGCGGAATTGGCAACTTCCCTGAACACCTACCTCGAAACTGAAGGCACTCAGGCCTTTATAATTCTGAAAGACGGAAAAATTGTGATGGAATCCTATTTTGGAGACTTTTCCGAGTCAAGTCTTTGGTATTGGGCCTCAGCGGGAAAAACACTGACCGCTTTTACAGTGGGTATTGCCAGGGCCGAAGGGAAATTAAGCCTGAATGATCAAACGGCCGATTATCTTGGAGCGGGCTGGACTTCGACACCCCATGAAAAAGAACAAAAGATCCGGATTGTAGATCAATTGCGTATGACCACTGGATTGGATGAAAACATTTTTGAATGCACTCTTCCGAATTGTTTACAATTCAAAGCCGATTCAGGCTCACGCTGGGCCTATCATAACGGCCCGTATACCCTCCTTCAAAATGTCGTGGCCGCGGCAGTTTCTGAAGATTTCAGCCTCTATTTTAACCGGATGCTTCGGAATCGGATTGGTATGGACGGATTTTGGCTGGCGCAGGGCGAAGGCAATAATATTTACTACAGTTCGGCACGCGCGATGGCACGGTTTGGCCTTCTGGTACTCTCCAAAGGGGTCTGGGACTCCGAAGTCATCCTAAAAGACGCTGCTTACACAGCAGACATGGTCCGTACCTCTCAGTCTCTGAATAAAGCCTATGGCTACCTGTGGTGGCTTAATGGCAAGGATCGATATATGGCTCCGGGGAGCCAGGTCGTATTCTCCGGCCCACTGATTCCTTCAGCTCCGTCCGATCTGATTGCGGGCCTGGGCAAAAACGACCAGAAACTCTATGTGGTGCCTTCCCAGAACCTGGTGGTTATCCGTCTGGGGAACGACGCCGGGGACGCCCTGCTCGGGCCATCCAGCTTTGACAATGCCTTATGGCAGCGTCTTTCGGAAATGATGGGGCTCTAGGGGGTTTTCAGAGTTCCTCATTCATATCCCACAGGTGCCTTCCGCACAGGTTGCACAGCCTCAAAGGCATAGGCAATCTGGAAAGCCAGTGGAACTTGAAACCCCCTTACTATAATGGTCAGTCCTACCGGCTCCCCACTCTCCCTATATCCCATGGGAACAGTAATTGCAGGATTCTGTGCGGTGGCCGCAAACCCCGCGTGCCGATTATTGATGGAAAGAATACCGTCCAGCTGATGTGCTTCCCAGGGTTCGTTAAAAAACTGACGGCCCCCATCCATAAGCGCCTTTCGGATCTTTTGAAATTCATCCTCTGAAGTTTTGTCGGCCAGAATTCCCTCCAGCCGCTCCTGCCCATAGGGCATTCTCAATTCAGGTTCCTGCTCATTAAACGCAACGACATCTTCAACGGAACGCACGCTTACCGCAACGGTGTCGAGGATTTGGGTGCTCAAATACTCCGGCAGGGCATTCTTCATGTCGAGATTCAGTAAGGTCAGAAAGCCCTCCTGTTCTATTTCAGGAGCCTTAAATTCAATGATTTTAGCCCCGGCCTTCTTTAGGTTTTCGACCGTCTGACGATACAAATCATCAGAATCCATAAGGGATTTAAATACCCCCAAACGCAGTCCGCCTATCGCATTTGGCGTGGGTTTCTCATACCAGTTATCACCCCAATTCACATTAAAGGCAGAGCGGTCTAAAATATCATATCCCAGCAGAGCATCCATGAGAATCGCCGCGTCGGTAACATTACGCGTCATAGGACCAGGTGTATCCAAAGTTCCCGAAATGGGAACAATACCATTGCGGCTCAACATTCCCACCTTTGGCTTTAAACCTACTATGGAATTCTGACTCGATGGAGAAAGAATAGACCCAGAGGTTTCCGTGCCCACGGCACCCATGGCGTATCCGGCAGCCATAGCCGCACCACTTCCTGAACTCGAACCCCCGGATTCAAATGTCCTGCGCCCATAAGGATTCAGGGTTTGCCCTCCAATCGCGCTATAGCCCACAGGGCATCCACCACACATATAATAGGCCCATTCACTGAGGTTTACCTTGCCCAGAATCAAAGCCCCCTTCTCCTTCAGCCGCTGCACGATATACGCATCACCGGTTTGGTTATCCTGTAGCGCAATCGCCCCAGCTGTAGTGGGCATCCCTTCGGTATTGATATTGTCTTTCAGCAGTACAGGCATTCCAAATATAGGATGTCGGGAAGCCCCGGGATCTGCCTTTAGGGCGGCATCCCTTCGTTTGGCCTCCTGGATCACATCGAGATTCAAAGCGATCACCGTATTAAGGGTGGTCGTATTGTCCAGTTCGTATTTGTAAATCCGATAAAGAAAGAACCGGGTAAGGTCTTCATATGAAAAAGCATTGCGCTGTATGGCTTGCTGAACTTCAGGAATCGTCTTTCCCAACACCATGGGTTTTAAGCGCTCGTACTCGGCCTCGGCGAGTTTCTGAACCTCGGGATAAAGCGGTAAAAAAACATCGTTCTTATCCAAAACCCGCGACTGGATGAGCTTGTAACGCATACGTGGCAGGGGGTGGTCTGCATTTTTCGCTAACTCCTCAGACTCGTCATACCTGTTCCAGAGGGCTCCTTCAGCAGGCGCAATAATCATTTCCGTTTTCGGTTCGGGAAGGGTGTTTTCCGGTACGACTACTTCTCCAGGTGCCACTTCTTCTACAGGTGCAACTTCTGAATTCCCGGAAAACTGTTTACAGGAGGAAAAGGTAAGTACAGCCAGGAGTATGCCCAGCACTTGGCTTGGTAATAGTGCTTTCATTCTTTGATTAATTCGGTCCATTTTTCAATATTATCTCGGTTCATACGTACAAATTCATCCTTCCCTTCTTTGGCGGCAAGGACTTCGGATCTCCGGGCGGCCTCTATGGCTTCGGGGTAGGACCCAAGAGCTTCCAGAATAAGGGACCTGACCCTATAAAAATAATAGGTATCCCCGCCATATTCAAGCGACTTATCAATATAATTCAGGGCACGGTCGTAATCGCGACCCTCCTCCTGAAGGTAACGCGCTGCCTCGTAGTAGCTCTGAGCTGAAGGTTCCTTTGAAAGTGCCTCTGCTATGGCGGCTTCCATAAGGGATTGGGTATCTACTTCCATAGGAATGCGGATACAGGTCCGGTCCCAGATCAGCAACATCTCTAAACTATTATGAGTGATATGGTCAAAGGTGATCAGAAAATTTTCCTGAACCACGGGCCATGGCTCTGGAACGACCGGAGTCCGGAACAATTCATCGCTGGGCGAATAGGCATCCCTTCCATCCCCCCAGAGCGTGGTATCTTTATGAAATACAATTTCCCAGGCCGCAGCTTCCGGAAAAGCGTAAAGGGCATAGGTTCCTGCGGGTATCTGATGATCCCCAATCTGCATAGGATGCGTCAGCGATATTTTTGTGGATTCATTGGCCCCCACCCTCCAGATACGGCCGTAGGGCACCACGTTGCCAAAGATTTTACGCCCTTTTACCGCAGGTCGGGAATATCTGATATGCACCTCACTCAGACCCACATCCTGAGATACCTCCTGAAAAGGACTGGCTTTGGGGTGTACTATCTGTGCGTTGGAGACAACGGCCGACCCAAGAAAACACAGTGCCAGGAAAACCCTCATGATTTGGTATTGAAGAAAGAATCGACAAATTCAAATTTATTGAATACCTGTAGGTCTTCGATTCCCTCCCCTACTCCAATATACTTCACCGGGACTTGAAATTGATCTGAAATACCAATAACGACGCCGCCCTTGGCTGTTCCATCGAGTTTGGTTACCGCCAGGGAAGTTACCTCTGTGGCTTTCGTAAACTGCCGGGCCTGCTCAAATGCATTTTGGCCCGTAGAGCCATCGAGGACAAGGAGGACGTCGTGGGGCGCATCAGGGATTACCTTTTGCATAACCCGCTTGATTTTGGTCAGCTCATTCATCAGATTGACCTTGTTGTGCAATCGGCCGGCCGTATCTATCAGAACTACGTCTGCACCCTGGCTAACCGCCGCACTCAGGCTGTCAAATGCCACAGATGCGGGATCACTTCCCATTTTTTGTTTGATCAGCGGCACTCCAACCCGGTCAGCCCAAATCTGCAATTGATCGATAGCCGCTGCCCTGAAGGTATCGGCCGCGCCGAGGACTACTTTCTTTCCCTGCTTCTGAAACTGATATGCCAGTTTGCCGATAGTGGTGGTTTTGCCAACACCATTAACCCCTACAACCATGATCACATAGGGTCCGTCAGCGTCGGGGACTTCAAATTCGGTGGCATTCCCGGTATGCGTCTCAGAGAGTAATCCGGCAATCTCTTCTCTGAGAATTCGGTCTAACTCATCCGTGCCGACGTATTTGTCTTTTGAAACACGCTCCTCAATGCGCCCAATAACCTTGAGCGTCGTTTCTACCCCCACGTCGGAGGTGACCAGAATTTCCTCCAGTTCATCCAGGACTTCATCATCCACCCTGGACTTGCCTACTACGGCTTTGCTGAGCTTATTGAAAAAACTGGTTTTAGTCTTTTCAAGTCCCTTGTCCAGACTCTCCTTCTTCTCGGATGAAAATAACTTTTTAAACAAACTCATATGCCAAAGACTATACGTTTCAAAGATAGCATTTTATAAGGTTCAGGGGTATCGGGATTTGAAGTTGTGCGATAGATGAGGTGCAAAAAAAAAGCCGCTTTCCAGAAGAAAGCGGCTCGTATCCTATATGAATTAGCGTTCCTTATTTACTGGAAAGCCATTCGTTTACCATTTCAGGAGCCATAACGGATTCCACAAAGGTGTACGCACCTGATTTTTCAGATTTCACCATTTTAATAGCCTTTGTCAAACGCTTTGAAGAAGACTGGAGTGTTGCTACTGTTTTCTTTGCCATGATCCTTTACTTTATCTCTTTGTGCACTGTCATCCGCTTAAGGATGGGATTAAATTTCTTGATCTCCATCCGGTCGGGGGAGTTCTTTTTGTTCTTAGTGGTAATATACCGGGAGGTTCCGGCCATACCAGACTCTTTATGCTCCGTGCATTCCAGTATTACCTGTACTCTGTTGCCTTTTTTTGCCATGATGCTATAACTTTAGCAATTTACTTGATGAGCATTCCTTTTGCTTTCGCCTCCTTAAGTACCGCAGAAATGCCCTTTTTGTTGATCGCTTTCAGGGCACGCGTGGAAACTCTGAGCGTAACCCATCGATCCTCTTCAGGAATATAGAAACGCTTCTTAGAGAGATTTACATCAAATCGTCTCCTTGTTTTATTGATCGAAAACGAGACGTTGTTTCCAAACATCGCCTTTTTACCTGTAATTTCGCAGACTTTTGACATTTCGCTCTGGTTACTTGGTTCAAAACAGGGTGCAAATTTACAGCATTTTTATTGTACCCCCAAACTTCTTTTTCAGAATTTTAGGATTTCCTGCTGCAGTAATTCCATGGCCTTGTGAACCGATTTCTGAACAATACGCTCCCGGTGGTTTCCCATAGTAAATTCCAGGGCATAGGTATTTTCCGCACTCGAAATACCCAGAAAAACACGTCCGACAGGCGAATCTGAGTCTCCTTTATCGGGACCGGCATTCCCGGTGGTGGCCATACCGATATCGGCCTGTAACAGGGAACGCACCTGCTGAGCCATGGCACAGGCAACTTGCTCACTGACGACAGAATGGGCCCGGATTAACGCCTCCGGAACCTGGAGCACTCCCGTTTTGACCTCAGTGGCATAACTGACAACACTCCCCTTAAAATAGGCTGACCTCCCCGGGACGTATGTAAGCTTACTGGCAATACGGCCACCTGTAAAACTCTCAGCCGTTGCCAGCGTCATACCCCGCTGTGTGAAGGATTTGAGCAATGTCTCTTCGAGCGCTTCCCCGTCTTCTTCTCCGAAGAGGATATCGGAAATACGCGATTTCAAGCTTTCGGTCAGGGTGTCGAGTTCCTCTTCTAAGTTCTGCAAATCCGTACCCTTCATCGAGAGTCGCAACCGGACTCTGCCGAGATTCGGGAGGTAAGCCAACTTAACATGAGCGGGCAAAACATCCTCCCAGTCCGCAATGCGCTCCGCGATGGCACTCTCTCCCAGACCATAAGTGATAAGGGTGCGCTGCAACAATACCGGACGTTTAAAAGAGGCCAGGATCCGGGGTTTTAACTGATCCAGAAACAGGTGTTTCATTTCAAAAGGCACCCCCGGCAAGGAAACAAAAACAGCTTTTGACCCTTCCATCCACATACCTGGGGCCGTTCCGTACATATTTTTCAGGACCGTAGCCCGGGAAGGCACCAGGGCTTGTTTTCGATTTAAATCTGAAATAGGCGTTGAAATATAGGTGCTGAAAAGATGTTCAATATGCCTGAGCACCCCTTCGTCCTCTACCAAATGGTCTTCAAAATACTCACAGAGCACCTTTTTTGTGATGTCATCGCGGGTGGGGCCCAACCCTCCTGTAATAATAACGAGGTCCGCTCTCGATTCAGCCTCCTTAAGGGCTGTGAGAATATGTTCGCGTTCATCCTGAACCGAGGAGATTTGAAAAACGGAAATTCCCGTTTTATGCAGTTCAGAGGCGAGAAAAGCCGAATTCGTATCGACGATTTGTCCGATGAGAATTTCATCGCCAATAGTGACAATTTCCGCTCGCATCAGAGGTCGAAATCCCTTCTTAATTCTATAACGGCCTGATCTATATCTTGTTTCAGGCGCCCAAAACGCACCCTTATTCCCTCCAGATCTTCCTGGTTTTTACCCATAGTTTCCATCTCCAGGGCCATAACCCGTGTCGGCTCCATTTCCAAAAGATCTACATTGGGTTTCAACTTGTGGGAGAGCTGATAGATCTGTCCGAAGTCCCCGGAACCGACCGCTGCTTCAAGTGCCTGCAGATCCTCAGGTACTTCCTCCAGAAAAACGCCAATGACTGAAGCGATGAAATCTGAATCTCCTTCTGCCATTTCCTTTATCTTATTCAATCCGTAAATCATATCACCGTACATTTAAAGAAAACATAGTTTGTCCTTCCAGCTTCCCTGAAAGGTAATCATTTGGAGCAACCTTTCCTACCCCGGCAGGAGTACCCGTAAACAGGATATCTCCCTTTTTGAGGGTGAAAAAAGTAGAAGCATAGGCGATCAACTGGTCGGTATTCCACAACATCTGAGCAGTATTCCCCTGCTGCACGACCTCGCCATTCTTCTCCAGTGTAAAATTCAGGTTCCCCAGGTCTGCAAATTCGTCTTTGGAAACCCAATTGCCGATGACTGCAGCCCCATCAAAACCTTTGGCCTTTTCCCAGGGCAATCCTTTAGCCTTGAGTTGATCCTGCAGATCCCGGGCCGTAAAATCGATGCCGAGAGATACCTCGTTGTAATATCGCGGGGCGAATGCCTCACTGATATGTTTTCCCACTTTCACAATTTTAACCAGTAACTCCACCTCGTAGTGAATGCTATTCGAAAATTCAGGAATGTAAAAATCCTGCTCTTTGGGTAGGATGGCCGAATCCGGTTTGATAAAAAGTACCGGGGATTCCGGACGATTATTCTTGAGTTCTTCGATATGTTCCGCGTAATTGCGGCCGGCACAAATGAGTTTCATCTCGTTAAAGTTTGAAATCCTGTAGAAAATTCAGGGACCCCTATTTTGAATTCAGGGCGCCGAGTCGGATTTGAGTGAGTACCTTTTTAGTGTATCTTGGAAAATCGGCATTGAGCAACCATCCAAAATACCCGGGTTCAGCCTCCAGCACCTCTGTAACCTTGCGACCCTTGTGTTTGCCGAAACCAAAAACAGGTGCTCCGGATTTATCCTTTCGAATAAACCCTGCAAAATCAACGAATTCCGAATGGGTTGAAAAGGCCGCCAGGGATTTGACATCGTTTTCCAGTTCCGGATAGCGTTCCAACTGCGCCAAAAGCACCTCGTATGTGGCCTGGGTATCCGCCTCCGCACTATGTGCATCGATAAGGTTTTTCCCACAATAAAACGTATACGCCGCCCCCAGGGTTCGCTTTTCCATTTTATGAAAAATGGTCTGAACATCCACTGCCACCGTATTTTTCATGTCGAAATCCAGTTCCGCCCTGAGAAGTTCTTCCGCCAGAAGAGGAATATCGAAACGATTGGAGTTAAAGCCCGCCAGATCACACCCCTGGATAATTTGTTGGATCTCCCTTGAACGCTGCTTAAAGGTCGGTTCTGTCGCTACCTGCTCATCGGTAATACCGTGAATGGCGGTAACTTCAGGCGGAATGGGCATTTCAGGGTTTATCAACCAGCTTTTACTCTCGGTATTTCCATTCGGATACACCTTTAAAATAGCCATCTCCACAATGCGATCCGTGGCCACATTGGTTCCCGTGGTCTCTAAATCAAAAAAACAGATCGGCCGGTTTAAATTCAATTTCATATCCGGTTGGGGTTTAGTCGTGAAGATTAAATTTCCCGGTTGACGTCCCAGGCTTCGAGGTAATCAGCCACTGACTTTACAAACATCCCTCCCAGTGCCCCGTTGACTACACGATGGTCATAACTATGGGAGAGGAACATTTTGGAACGAATACCGATAAAGTCACCTGAGGGAGTCTCGATTACCGAAGGAATTTTTCGAATCGCGCCTAAAGCGAGTATGCCCACTTGAGGTTGGTTGATAATCGGGGTCCCAAAAACACTGCCGAAAGTACCCACATTGGTCACCGTGTAAGTCCCGTCCTGGATTTCATCTGGCTTTAGCGCATTGTTTCTTGCCCGGTTCGCCAGATCATTCACGGCTTTCGCCATACCTACCAGATTGAGCTGATCTGCGTTTTTAATGACGGGCACAATCAGATTGCCGTCACCCAATGCGGCTGCCATCCCCAAATTAATATTTTTCCTTTTGACAATGGTATCTCCGTCCACAGCGATATTCATCATCGGATATTTTTTGAGGGCTATGGCTACGGCCTCCATAAAAATGGGTGTAAAAGTCAGTTTTTCACCCTCTCTTTTCTGAAAAGCATCCTTTACTTTATCCCGCCATTCGACCACTCGCGTCACATCCACCTCCACAAAACTTTGAACATGAGCAGAAGTGGCCATACTGTCTGTCATGTGCTTGGCGATAAGCTTGCCCATTCGGGTCATCGGAATTTTCTCATCTCCTTTTACCCCGGGTAAAGCTGTTTTTTGTGCTGGAGCTTCCGCAGGACGCTGGGTCTGGGCTATGGGCTGGGCCGCAGGAGACTGCACTACCGGCTCAGAAGTACTATCTGTTGATATAGTGCCCTGTTTACGACCTTCGATATACTCGCGCATGTCTTCCTTTGTGAGTCGGCCTCCGACACCTGTACCCGGAATGGCATCCAGTTCCTGCTGTCCGATACCTTCTTCTTTCGCCATATTGCGAACCAGTGGCGAATAAAAACGTTCTGAATCTGAAGCGTTGGCGGGAGCTGGTGTTGGTGAATCCGTTTCCCTGGCACTCACAACAGTCTGAATGACCTCCGGAACGGCTTGCGCTGGCGCTTCAGCCACCGGCTCGGCAGCCGACTCTTCCGCGGACGCTGCAGCCTCTCCGGCGATCTCTATGATGGCGACGGTCTGACCCACTTTGATCACGTCGTCAATTTCAAAGCACTTCTCCAGCAGAATCCCGTCCACCTCACTGGGCACTTCGGAATCTACCTTATCTGTGGCGATTTCAAACACGGCTTCATCAGCCTCTATTGAATCTCCAACTTCCTTCAACCAGGAGGTGAGTGTGGCTTCTGCAACACTTTCTCCCATTTGCGGTAATTTCAGTTCAAACTTTGACATATTCGTACCCGGATACCTTTATTAATGGTAATTTTTGCAAAAATAATAAAATTACCGCCATTTTATTGATATATTTTCTACACTTCACCCCTTTAAAGACCCTTCAAACGGAATCCGCTGCACTATGGACCGGCCCAGGGTGACCTCATCGGCATACTCCAGTTCATCCCCTACAGGAATCCCTCTGGCTATCGTGGAAAGCCGCACTGGGAGACCTTCGAGTTGCCTGTAAATATAGAAATTGGTGGTGTCTCCCTCCATGGTCGCACTCAGGGCAAAAATCAATTCTCTGACGTCTCCCTGCTTTACCTTGGTTACTAAAGAGGCTATATTCAGGTCGTGCGGCCCCATCCCCTCCATAGGGGAGATCTTACCCCCCAGGACGTGATAGAGTCCGCGGTAATGCCCTGTATTCTCAATAGCCATGACATCCCGAATATCCTCAACAACACAGATCAATGTCCGGTCCCGTTTGCTACTACTGCATATCTCACAACACTCCGAATCCGAAATATTATGGCATTCCCGACACTGTCGAATCCCGGTTCGGAATTCCTGAAGCGCCTCAGCAAGGGATTCAGTTTGTCCTTCGGGCTGGCGAAGCAGATGCAGGACGAGCCTTAAAGCCGTTCGCTTTCCGATCCCCGGCAGATACGCCATTTCCGTGACCGCCTTCTCCAGCAATTTAGATGACATTTCCACAACTGCAAAACTACGTATCTATTTTAAGTTTTGTACTTTGGCTCCAAAATAAAATACTCCGAAAAGGACTGCCTGCCGGCAGAAAACCCTTTCAAAATCCACGTCCTGCCAGCCGCTATGACTCCGACGCATATCCTACTGCTTATAGGTTCTTACTTCCTCCTGCTTTTGCTTATTTCTTATTTCACAGGGAGAAATGATTCCAATGAAGATTTTTTCAGAGCCGGGAAATCGGCTCCGTGGTTTTTAGTCGCCTTTGGCATGATTGGCGCTTCCCTATCCGGGGTCACCTTTATTTCCGTACCGGGAAGTGTGCAGGCTACATCATTCTCGTATATGCAGGTTGTTTTTGGATACCTGGCGGGTTATTTTGTGATCGCCTTTGTGCTCTTGCCTATCTATTACCGCATGAATGTCACCTCCATTTATGAATATCTGGAGGAACGATTCGGATGGCACAGCTATAAACTTGGGGCACTTTCATTTTTTATATCCAGGGTGCTGGGAGCCTCTTTCAGACTCTTTCTGGTGGCCATAGTCCTGCAGCAATTTGTATTCGATGCCTGGGGGGTTCCTTTCGAGCTTACCGTAGTACTTTCCATTGTCCTGATCTGGGTGTACACCTTCAAAGGCGGTATCAAAACGATTGTATGGACCGATACCTTGCAGACCCTGTTTATGCTCTGTTCAGTAGGTCTTTCCATATACTTTATCAACCAGAAACTCGATTGGGGGTTTATGGATTTTCTACGGTCCGAAGAATTGAAGCAGTACAGTAAAGTATGGTTTACCGAGGATTGGGCAGCCCGGAATCACCTGCTCAAGTCGTTTCTGGGCGGGATGTTTATCACGATATGTATGACAGGTCTTGACCAGGATATGATGCAGAAAAACCTCACCTGCAAGAGTCTTGCGGATGCCCGGAAGAACATGCTCTCTTTTAGCCTGGTGCTGGTGGTTGTCAATTTGGTATTCCTGCTTTTGGGGGCTTTATTATTCATCTATTCCGATGCCTTTGAAATCGCAATTCCCCAAATGGACGGGAGTAGCAGAACAGACCTCCTTTTCCCCGAAATTGCACTGAACAGCGGTCTGGGAATGGCTGTGGCCATAACCTTTCTGCTCGGACTCATTGCTGCAGCTTATAGCAGTGCGGATAGTGCACTTACTTCTCTAACCACTTCTTTCTGTATTGATTTTCTGGGAATGGACCGGCGGTCCGAAGCCGGTAAAAAAACCCTGCGGAAGCGGACACATATCGGGATGAGTCTGTTGCTGATCGCTGTAGTGATTCTTTTTAAATACGTCCTGGATCGCAATGTAATTGACGGGTTGCTCACTGTGGCGACATATACCTATGGCCCGCTACTCGGGTTATTTTCCTTTGGAATTCTGACCACCTATACCTTAAAGGACAAGTATGTATGGCTCGTAGCGCTGGGCGTTATCCTGATGGTAGTCGGTCTGGCCAACCTGCCCGATTCCTGGCTCGGCGGGTACCAGATCGGCTATGAACTGCTTCCCCTGAACGGCCTTTTAACCTTCTTTGGTCTTTGGCTTATCCGAAAGCCCCGACCTCAAAGGGGATCTGACAAATAAGTGCCAACAGACAACATCGCCAGGGTACAGGCTACCACAACTTCTATATCCGCTGCCTTGAGCAGGATATAAAATTCCGGATTCTCCGTTCCCGGATTAAAAATTACACGCTTCGGCTTCAACTCCATTATGGCCTCGTAAAACGGGACCTGGCGGGAAGGGCGCATATAGAGGGTTAGGGTGTGGACTTCCTCCATCTCACCAAGCGTATTTTGAATGGATACACCTTTCACTTTGCCTGTCTTAAGACCGAAAGCCAATGTGGGCAGCCCGGCTTCAACGAGTCGTTCAATGGCGATATAACTATACCTGCCAGGGTTAGGGGACGCCCCAAAGACCAGCGTATTTTTCATTCCCGAGTTAAAAACTGTTAAGTAGTGTAACGAAGCTAGCCAATTTCCGTCTTTAAAAGTATAATGTAAGGATACATATCATTGATACGGCCATGTTCTTTAGTTAATGGTTAGTGTTTAGTAGGGCCCGTCAATGATAGAAACCCCGTCGATCTCCGATACCGGAACGTCGGGGTTTTACATTTATACGCACAGCTTTCGAGTTCTGTTATTCTGGATAAATCCGGGAGGCAATGTAACATCTCTTTCGGGAATTCGTCTAGAAAGTATCATCAATCAATCAATCGATAAAACGAACAGTTATGAAAATCCTTACCCTCCTGCTGGGATGTTTTTTCTTTGCCCTTTCACCTTCGAAAGGGGCCATTACAGATCCCGGCACTGACCTTAAAAACGGATCTGTTTCCGGGAAAATAATTGACCAGGTTGCAGGACAGCCTATCGCCTATGCCTCCATTGTGATTAAATCCGCCTCAGACCAGAGCACCTTAACCGGAGGCATCACTGCAGAAGATGGTGTTTTCCTTATCGACAAATTACCGGAGGGAAATTTCATCCTGGAGGTCCAGTATATCGGCTTTAAAACCTATTCCTTCAGCTTCCGGATCACCGGTAAAAACAAAAAAATTGAGCTGGGCACCATTTCCCTCGAGGAGGAGAGCACCGCTTTAAGCGAGGTCGAAGTAGTGGGAGAGCGCACGACTATAGAACAGAAAGTGGACCGTAAGGTGATTAATGTAGGTAAGGACCTGACTACAGTAGGTCCGACTGCCTCCGATATTATGAACAACATTCCTTCCCTGAACGTGGACCAGCAAAGCGGAGAAATCACCATGCGGGGCAACTCCAATGTCCGTGTCATGGTAGATGGAAAACTCTCCAATGTGCCTGTTGCACAACTCCTGAAGCAGATCCCGTCCACTTCCATCAAATCTATAGAACTAATCACCAACCCCTCTGCCAAATACAACCCCGAGGGGATGAGTGGGATCATCAATATCATCCTGCATAAAAACGCCAACATGGGATTAAACGGTAACGTGAATATGGGACTGACCAAGGGGCTGGAGGCAAAATTCAACAATTCTCTGGACCTGAATTACCGCAACGGAAAATTCAACCTGTATACAAATGCCGGAACAAACATTGGAAAGAATGTCAATGACGGAGAGGTGAACCGGATAGATGAAAACTCCCAACAACTCATAGATGTACTTTCCAATGACAAATCCTATCTCTATAAAGTGGGCGTGGATTTCTATCTGAATGATAAAAACACCCTGTCCTTTTTTACGAATCAAAACTACTATGACGGCCTGCTGGATGTAGACACCGAAGTGTCCTATCCGGACAACCCGCAACTAAACCTCGGACAACTCCTGATAAGTGATCAGGAGAACCATTCCCAGCAATACAACTTTGACTACAAACTTCTTTTTGAAAAGGAGGGACATAACGTGGAATTGGAGGCAGACTACAACATATTCGACAGTGAAGAAGTAGCCAACTTTGACCTGAGGGGCGCCTACCCATTCCCCGATTACACGGATTTTGTGGACACCAAGCGAACACAGACAACGGTGAACCTGGATTATGTAAACCCGGTGGATTCTCTGTCCAAGTTGGAGCTCGGGTTGCAGACCCGCCTTTTTGAAACGGATACAGACTACCGGTCTACGGGACTATCCTACAATGCGGGCGGGGCACTCGTGCCCACAGCAACCACGGCCTTTGTATACGATATGGATATCTATTCAGCCTACGCTACGTACAGCCGTACTTCGGGGAATTGGTCCTACCAGTTGGGGGTGCGGTTGGAAAATGTGGAAGTAAAGGCAGACACGAACCAGGTCAGGGCTTTTACAGATCGCTATACTGAATTATACCCCTCAGGCTTCCTCACGTACTCCCCGGGTGAAAAAAACCAGTTCCAACTCAGTGTCGGGAGAAGGGTGGACCGTCCCGGGCTCACTCAGGTAAATCCCATCAGGGAATTTGCCACTCCCCTTATCTCTTCCTTCGGAAACCCTACCCTAAGACCACAGTTCACCTTTTCCTATGAACTGAATTACACGCGAAGGTTTAAACCGGGAAGCCTGACCGCCGGGGTGTTTTACCGGACCATTTCAGATGAGATCAACCGGGCGTTCTTTGTCGACCGCCTGGACCTGAACCGGCTCATCCTGACCTATGATAATTTTGATGATACAGAAGCCTTTGGGGTGGAGCTTTCCTCGAACTTGCGCCTGGCCGAATGGTGGAACATCAATGCGAGTTTCGATCTCTATAACCAAACCCAGCGCGGGCTCAGTGAAAGCCTGCCAACAGACATTCCCAACCCGGGAGTGGATGACATTGTTACGGAATCAATATCCGTGGAAAACACTATGTGGAACTTCCGGATTAACAACAACCTGGAAGCTACTAAAAAACTGACCTTCCAGATTTTTGGGATGTACCGCGGGCGGGCCCAAACCCTTCAATTCGTGCAGGAACCCATGTATATGATCAATACCGGGGCGCGTTACAGCTTTGCAGAGGGTAAAGGTACCTTGAGTCTTAATGTGAACGACATATTCAACTGGATGCGTGCGGATCTCTCTGCTGAGCGGCCCTTCCCTCAAACTGCAAGGTTCATCTGGGAAAGCCGAACCCTCTATTTAGGAGTTGCCTACCGATTCGGCAGTGGAAAGAACCGTGCACTCTCACGAAAGCGGCGGGATAAGGATACCAAGGAGGGAAGCGGAGGTCTTTTCTAAATCCCCGGAGAATTGCAGCCCCGGAAGGGTTGGGTTGGTTAGCCTTCCGAAAAGCTGCTTTATGAGAACCCTGACCTTCGTGGTCGGGGTTCTCTGTTTACACCTTTAACACATGGCAAGGGCGAATTCATTCTCAGCACATCCGATGCTAACCACACTACCATCTAATAATTACACTTCCCCAGGTAAAACCACTACCAAAGGCAGCCAAAACGACCAGATCACCATCTTTGATCTTTCCTTTTTCCCAGGCCTCTGTGAGGGCAATAGGAATACTGGCGGCTGTTGTATTGCCGTACTTCATGATATTATTATACACCTGATCGTCGGAGAGACCAAATTTCTTCTGTATAAACTGAGAAATACGAAGATTCGCCTGATGCGGGATGAGCATGTCAATATCAGAAGGTTGTAAATGATTTTTGGTCAGGCCTTCCATAATGACCTCGCTGAAGCGCACCACGGCGTTTTTAAATACAAACTGCCCATTCATATAGGGGTAATACGAGGTATCCTCAGGGTCGTTATCTTTAAGAATATCGAGGACCCATCTTTTCCCCATGCCCGGAGCGATCAGAGAGAGTTCTTCGGCGTGCTGACCTTCACTGTGCAAATGTGAAGACAGAATACCCTTCTCAGGATTCTCTTCGCGCGTCAGGACAGCCGCACCTGCACCATCCCCAAAAATCACCGATACCCCTCTGCCTCGTGTGGTCATATCCAGGCCCTTGGAATGCAGTTCTGACCCGATAACCAGAATATTCTTATACATACCCGTCTTGATATACTGATCGGCCAGGGAAATACCGTAAACAAAACCAGAGCACTGATTGCGCACGTCTACCGCACCCACTGTCCGGAGCCCTAAATCTCGTTGTACTAAAACACCAGGGCCCGGAAAGTAATAATCCGGACTCAGGGTGGCAAAAACGATAAAATCGATCTCGTCCTTATCTATACCGGATCTTTCTATAGCTATACGGGCAGCCTTAACCCCCATCGTTGTCGTTGTATCTTCATCGCCTTCTACGTAGCGTCTTTCCATAATCCCGGTGCGTTCCTGAATCCATTCATCACTGGTGTCTATAACTTTGGAAAGATCGTCGTTCGTAACCACATGCTCCGGTACGTAAAACCCCAGTCCGGCTATCTTTGAATTGTACATGATGTGTAGTTTGAGTTTGAGAGGAGAATCCCTTTCACAAGGATTCGGATTGAAATTTAAATGTACCTATATTTATGAAGTTGGCCTAAAAAACTAAGATGAAACTTTGGTGTGTTACACCTATCGGACTTTTCTCTTATTCGAAAAAATAGGGTATCTTCAAAGAGCAATGTATCGCCCGTTTAACTCAAAGCAGATTCTATGAAAAATTGGACTATTTGGTGCTTTTTAGCGTGTATACTCACGATTCAGGCCCAGGAACAACTCACCTATCAGACACCCCCGGCCGAAATCCTCAAATTGGCAGAAGCCCCGTTGGCTCCCCGCGTACTTATTACCGATAGCGGATCCTACATGATGCTTATGTTTCGAAGTTCCTATAAAACCATAGGTGAATTGTCAGAGACCGAAATGCGACTGGCAGGCTTGCGCATCAACCCGGTGACCAACATTGGGAGTCGAACGAATTACTATAATAACCTGCACATCAAGACCCCTGGAGAATTAGAATCCAGACAGGTTTCGGGACTCCCTGAGAACCCCAGGCTGGCCAATTTCGCCCTATCCCCGGACGAGGAAACTCTGGCCATGACACATACAGCGGATACCGGAGCGGAATTATGGATGGTCGATTTATCTGAGGCCCGGGCATTCAGACTCACAGGGCCCGTGCTCAATGCCAATATGGGAGATGTGATTAACTGGTTTAAAGACAGTCAGTCCTTACTGATTAAAACCCTTCCTGAAGACCGCAAAATGCTGGTCGATCGCCAGGACGCTATACCTGCCGGTCCGACAATAGCTACAAATGATGGTAAAAAAGCTCAGAATCGCACCTATCAGGACCTTATTAAAAATCCGGATGACGCCTTTAACTTCGAACAGTTGGCACGGTCCGAGCTTAAAAAAGTAAGTGTTTCAGGTGAGATCGCAACATGGATGGGCCCGGCCATGTATCGCAATATCAGTTTCTCCCCAGATGGGAATTACGTTATGGTGGTCACGGCAGAAAAACCCTTTTCGTATCTCGTGCCCTATTCCAGATTCCCCTCTAAAACACAGATTCATTCTCAAAGTGGAGCGCTGGTGCGCACCCTTTTGGAAGTGCCGCTGATTGAAGATCTCCCCAAGGGATTTATGGCGGAACGCACAGGCATGAGGAATATCTCCTGGCGCCGTGATAAACCCGCGACACTCGTTTATGCAGAAGCGTTAGACGGAGGTGATCCGGCCGTTGACGTGCCCTACAGAGATGAGGTTTTTTTGCTCGATGCTCCATTTGAAGGGAAGGGGCAATCTGTTCTTAAAACACAAAACCGATACAGGTACATTCTCTGGGGTACAGATCAGGTGGCCATCGCCACCGATATGTGGTGGGATACCCGGAATACGAAAACATATCTCTTCAATCCGTCAGACCCGGCGTCAGAACCTGTTGTTTTGTCGGACAGGAGTTATCAGGACCGGTATAGCGATCCCGGGAATTTCGCGACCACACGTAACGCCTTTAAGGAATCTGTTTTAGCAATGGACAAGAGAGGAAATGCCTATCTGATGGGTGACGGGTATACAGAAGACGGGCAGTTCCCCTTTGTAGATCAGATGAATTTAGAGACCCGGAAGAAGACGCGCCTGTACGAATCGAGGATACCTGGAAAAATGGAATCCCTACTCGAATACGACCCCCTCGAAGATCAGCTGTTGGTACAAATCGAGTCTCCTACCGATTACCCGAACTATTATTACAAGAGCCTTGTAAAACGAAAAGCGCCATCCCAGCTGACCCATTTTGAAAATCCGTTCAAGAGCATTCAGGATGTCCATAAGCAGGTGATCACCTATACACGGGCAGACGGTCTGGAACTCAGTGGAACCCTCTACCTTCCCGTTGGATTTGACCGGGAATCTCCAGAAAAGAAACCGATGATTCTCTGGGCGTATCCCAGGGAATTTAAAGATAAAAGCAGTGCTGCACAGAATACCCAGAATCCGAATGAATTTACGTATCCCTATTGGGGTTCCCCCATATATTGGGTCACCCGGGGATATGTGGTCCTGGATGATGCCGCCTTTCCGATTATCGGTGAAGGAGCTGAAGAACCCAATGACAGCTTTCGAACCCAGTTGGTTGCCAATGCCCGTGCAGCCATAGACGCTGTAGACCAGATGGGTTATATCGACAGAACCCGTGTGGGAGTTGGCGGGCATAGCTACGGTGCCTTTATGGTGGCCAACCTGCTTTCCCATTCCGATCTTTTCGCAGCGGGGGTGGCGCGAAGTGGCGCTTACAACCGAACCCTTACCCCTTTCGGTTTCCAGAGTGAGCAGCGCAATTATTGGGAGGCTCCCGAGGTATACTATACCATGTCTCCATTTAGGCACGCTGAGAAAATGAAAACACCCTTACTGCTTATTCACGGAGAGGCTGATAATAATTCAGGAACTTATCCCATGCAAAGCGAGCGCTATTTCAATGCTCTGAAAGGGCTGGGCGCCCAGGTCAGGCTGGTCATACTCCCCAAGGAAAGTCACGGGTACCGCGCCCAGGAGAGCATTTTTCATATGTTGTGGGAGCAGGATCAGTGGTTTGAAAAGTACCTCAAACCCGAGAGTAATGCAGCTACGGGAAGTCGCTAGGCCTGCTGAGATCCCGGACTCAGGTACCGTTCATAGTCGTGGATACGAACCTGGGCCTTAAGGTCGTGAAGCAGGTTATAGAGTCCGAAAAAGGTCCTGTTGATATATAGAAAATGCCGGGAACCCCGGTTTGCATTCATCTTGCGGATTTTTGGATCCGCAGCATACTGCTGGCTCAGCGCTCCGATACGCTCCCAGAACTCAGGCGATGAAAAATCAAAGGTTTCCTCGTTAAACGGACGGGTAAACAGCTCGAGCATTTCCTTAAATAGTTTCTTAAAAAAAAGAAGCTCCTCAGGGCTGTCCTGGGGGGTGAGTATTTCTAACTCGAAGAGCTTTTCGGTGAAAACGGCTTCGTCGCTAAAGGTCTCCTGTTTGGCCAACTCAAAGTAAGGGGTATAAAAACTATCAGGAATCTCCTTGATACAACCGAAATCAATGGCGATTAAACTGCCGTCGGTGCCGACCAGAAAATTACCGGGATGCGGATCTGCATGCACCTGTCGCAGCTGATGTATTTGGAACATATAAAAATCCCAGAGAACCTGACCCAGCTGATTTCCCACTTCCGGATCGAAGTCTTTTTGGGTGTATTCGCCCAGGTGCTGTCCTTCCATCCAGTCCATGGTGAGGATCCGTTCACAGGACCACTGGGGATAATAGGTGGGAAAACGAATACCTTCCAGTACATCACATGCCTGGGTGATACCCTGACTCTGACGCAACTCAAGAAGATAGTCAGTCTCTTCAGTCAATTTATCTTCTACCTCCCTGAAAAATTTCTCGGTATCCTTACCCTTGAGGTTAAACATACGCATGGCCACCGGCCGCACCAGGGCAAGATCGCTTCCTATACTATCGGAAACTCCGGGGTATTGAATTTTAACGGCTAATGGTTTGGCGTCTTTTTGAGCCCGATGTACCTGACCGATACTGGCAGCGTTCACGGATTCAGCTTCAAATTGATCAAAAAGTACTTCGGGATAGCACCCAAAATAATTCTTAAACGTTTTACGCACCAAGGGTCCGGAAAGCGGAGGGACCGAAAACTGCGCCAGGGAAAACCGCTCCACATAAGCCCGTGGGAGCAGGTTCTTTTCCATGCTCAACATTTGTGCAACCTTCAGGGCACTCCCCTTCAGATCCTTAAGGCCGTCGTATACATCCTTGGCATTCTCCTCATCCAGACCATCGCGCTGTAATTCGGGATTCAGTAATTTCTTTCCGTAGTACTTCATGTAATTTCCGCCCACCTTCACCCCGGTCTGCACGAGTTTACCCGCGCGTTCTATTTTGGAGGTTGGAATTCTGTCAAGAGTTTTCATAGTCTGTATTTTGGACTTCAGGCGAAACGCTCCTTAAATAAAAATTTTCCGAAATCCAATACGCGCTCCAGGGGCGTGTTGTCGAAAATATCAAAAATCGTGTTTACCGATTTTTCGATAGCTACGTCCGTCTTTTCGAACCCCGGGGAATCATCCTGAATCCAGAATCGCAAAAGGAAGGCCAGCTGCAGCCAGGCACCTTCAGAAAAAATATCAGGGTTGTGCTTTGTGATCTTTGAATTCTTTTCGGCGTTGGCGTCCTCAATAAGTTCCCGTGCGAATAGTTTGATAGACCTTCTCAACCCTTTGAGCTGACCGAGTTGTTGCATGGGCTCCGCGGTTTGTCCAAGGGCAAAGAGCACATAACTCCGATTGAGTCCGAGTAGTTCAAAAAAGGTAAAATAAAAACTCAGCATGCGTTCCCGATTTCCATATCCGGCATAGGCTTCGTCTTGCTCCAAAAGCGTCTTGGTTTCCTCGAAAAAGAAAATCCAAATCTCTTTTTGAAGGGACTCCATAGAACCGAAGAGCGCATAAAACTCAGCCTCGGGTATATTGTTTTCCTTGCAGAATTTAAAAACTGAGACCGGGGAGCGGTCTGCTTCCAGAGCCTGTGTCATATAGGCGGAGATCAGGCTTTTCTTTGTGGGTTTTGCCGGTTTCCTTTTAGCACTCATATTTCTATATTTTGTTTAATCAAAAATATTTTATTTTAAACAATAAAGATGTTAATGAAGTGAGAAAATGCAAAAAAAAAGCGCGTCCCCAGTGGTGGACGCGCTTTCAAACAACCTAACCAATTAATAAACAAACTGAGTACAAAATCAATAAAACTTTTTCATAGCAAATCTCATTTGTACCATCAAACAAATATAACATTGTTCAATTAATATTCCATATGTTTAAACAAAATATTTTGTTAAATTTTGCGACAGGGTCATAATGACCTCCTAAGATGTCAGTTTGTCACCCATAGTGGTCTTGGTATTTTTTTTGATCTTCAGGAGAAAAACATAATCTTATGACCACAGGTAAAATCAATGTCTCGGTTGATAACATATTTCCGCTGATTAAAAAGTTTCTTTACAGCGATCACGAAATTTTTCTCCGGGAACTTATATCAAACGCTACGGATGCCACTCTAAAATTAAAGCACCTTGTCGCTATAGGAGAAGCGAGTGTGGAACTGGGCAATCCTATGATCGAAGTAAAAATCGATAAGGAAGGAAAAAAACTGCATGTCATCGACCAGGGAATTGGAATGACAGAAGAAGAAGTTAAAAAATACATTAAT
>CAKZOC010000133.1 GCA_937136025.1 uncultured Bacteroidota bacterium | reverse complement strand
TACATGGCGGGTTATTTAAAGCAAAAGGTACGGAATAATCCTTTTGTTTAAAGACCTAACGAGCCGTCACCCTGGAATACACTTCTTTTTCGTAGAGTCGGTAGAAATCATAGGACTCCTTCTCATTAAAAGGTAGAAACTGTGTGAAGTAGACGACCGCAACCCCGCTCACCGGATCTATGGTGTAATAGGAATTCGCGATACCGGCCCAATACGCAGCTCCCTGGGCGCGCACCGCCTCGTCCGGACTCATTTCAAGAGCCCATGCCAAACCATAGGTGTCCGATTCATCGGGAAACCGACCCACAGTGGGAGGCAATCCCGTATCGGGGAGATTGCGATTCAGGCGCATCCCGGCAGGAAGTTGATTTTTGAACATCATAGCGACGGACTCGGGTTTTAAAATTTGCCCCTTCTCATATTTCCCAGCGTTCAGCAGGCATTTGAGAAATGTCAGGTAATCCTTCGGGGAGGAGAACAGACCGCCACCCGCCGAGAAAGTTGTTACAGGTTCTAGAGGAATACGCGGGTTTTCGCTGAAACCGGTGGAGTCGCGGATACCCCAGGAAACGATTTTTTCGGATAATTCTTCCGGCACATTGAACCAGGTACTGTGCATCCCCAGGGGTCCGGTAATATGTTCCCGCAGATAAGTCTCTAAATCCTGTCCGCTCACTTTCTCCACGACCTTACCCACCCAATTTGTACTGGTGCCGTAGTGCCACCGCGCCCCGGGTTCAAAAAGCCTGGGGAAGTCTTCATACTCCCAGGATTCCGGCTTGAAATCCGCGAGCCTTTGGGACGTGAATTCATAGCCGAAGCCGGCCGTATGAGAGAGCAGATGCCGCAGTGTAATGGGCGCGTCACTGGTATACAGTTTACCCTCCTCTGTAAGAATGGGAATGGCAGCCATCTCGGGCATTAAGTCATTGAGCGGGTCATCCAGACCGATCAGACCGCGCTCTACCAGTTGCAGGGCCGCCACAGAGGCGATGGCCTTGGTCATGGAAAAAATCCTGAAAATATGATTCTCATCAACGGGCTCCGTACCCTCCCAAAGGGCCGGGCCAAAGGCTTCCCAATGCATATTGCCGTCAGAGGTCACGCTTCCCATCACCGCAGCGGGCAGGGTGCTGTTCTCAAAATAGGCAGTCAGGGCGGATGCATGCTGTACTTCGGTAACTTCTTGGGACTCTGTAACTTCTTTTTTCTCCGTCCTGCATCCCATAAGGGAGGTAAGGATCACAAGGGAGGCCAGTAGTTTTTTCATGTTTTGGGCTGGAAGGGTTCGCATGTATTTAAGTTCAGGTTTATTTGTTCTTATGACCCCTCGGCCTGTGTTCTGTTTTTGGACAAGTGTTCGCCCAGGGCCTCCTTCACTTCATCGAAATTGGATTGTGCCAGCCAGTGTCCTCCGTCTACTTCCAAAAAGGTATAATCTCCTTTTATATACTCCCGCGTCAAACGGGCTCCGAAAGCCCCGATCGCGAAATCCCGATTCCCCCAAATGAATAAGGTTGGCGTGTCAACATCCCCGATAGGTTGTCGGCCTTTTCGAAAATTCGCCCTGTAGTAATTTAAGGCTCCGGTAAGGGATTCCTTTCTCCTGAAAACCGAGAGGTAATTTTCCAGGACTTCGGGAGTACTGCGCTTCCATAATTTGCGAAATGCCTTAAAGTCATTGCGCCGGATTACGAGTTCAGGGAGAAAGGGGACTAAGAAAAAACCGATATAACGGCTCATCTTTTTTTGTTCTTTATCCTCTTTTAAGGCTCTTCCAAAGGCCCTGCTGTGCGGTATGGATAGTGACGTCCAGCTGAGGATTCTTTCCGGATGGGTATACGTAATGTTCCAACCTATAGCAGCACCCCAATCATGCCCGACCAGGTGAAATTTGCCGGGCTTTACGCTATGGGCAATGCCGAGAATGTCATCCCCTATCTTTTGAACGGTGTAGTTGCTTACCCCCTTAGGGCAGGCGTTTTTACTATACCCCCTCATGTCCGGGGCAATACAGTAAAAACCGAGGGCTGCGATTTCAGGCATGAGTTCCGTCCACATGATTGAGGTTTCCGGAAATCCATGAAGAAAGACTACGAGTTCGTCTTTTTCGTCTCCACAGACGCGATAGTCGAATTCCAGGTCTCCAAGGCTTATTTTTTTTGATGTTGTCATGGTACGGGATTCCCGATGTGCGCGGTGATGGGTTCTAAGATAAGGAATTGATGGGTTAGTTGGGGAGGAGCTGGGTATGCCCGGCCGCCGACTTTTCTGAGGGGGTTATTATATCACCTGGGGTTTGAATACGGTGCAGTAGGGAGATTTACTGGTTCACCCTGTAGGTAATTCTCCGGTTCGAGAGTACAGTGGGGACGACCACTGTCAATAGTGCGGAATCGGATACCAGTTGCGGACATGACCCGGATGCCGGTTGAACCAGGACACGGTAAAGATTGCCGTTATCAGAGGTCTGGAGCGAACCTACCTGAAGGGCATTGGTTTGGCTACCCGAGTATTTACTCCCATCGGACAAATCCGTAAAGGTACTTCCCCCGTTAGTACTCACCTGCCATTGGTAGGTAGGTGTTCCACTGGCTGCTACCGTGAAGATGAGATTTGATCCTGCAACACCCTGTTGATTGGATGGCTGGGTTGTAATGGCAACCCCGGGCAGTACTTCAGTACTGACCGAAGCGGAAGTGTTAAAGCCGGAAGTCTCTGTTATGGTCACCGTAAAAGTGTAATTTCCGGGAACAAGTCCAGAGACCACAGGGTCCTGGCTTGAGGAGGAAAAACTATAACTGCCCGGTCCATTTCCCACCCAACTAAAGCTGGCTCCGGCAGACCCCGCCCCGGAAGGATTTGCAAATAGGTTCAGGTTGTTTCCCTCACATATCGGGCTGTTTGATCCGGGCGATACAGAGAGCGAACCGCCAGAAGAATTTAAATCTGCGAAACTATAATCAGCCCCGGCTCCTCCATTGCAGGTGGAATAAATCTGGCTGCCAATAACGAGTCTTTTTGCCGCGCTACAGGGATTACCATCGTCGAGAGTGCCGCCGGTTATCGCAAAGACCGCACCGGACGGCAGGGTGAGGGTGACATTTTGAGTCCAGATAGCGAAACCCCCGGTTTGCAAATCAATCAATGGCGTGTTTAAACTAGCCGTAGTTGTAATCCTAAGGGTATCTGTACCTCCGGTTCCATCACCGACAAAAAGTCCCGAAATTGCAGAAGGAATGGCGCTACCCAGGTCTATGGTGGCTCCACCGATGATGTATACATCGTTGGTCCCGGGCACTTCCCCCGGATAACTCGAAGCACCCACCCAGGCCGTTCCGTTGTAGGTTTCCCAGTTGCCCGAATCGGTCCAATTCCCGGATCCCACGGATCGGAAATCCCCGACTTCCTGAGCATGCGATGCACCCAGGACGCACAAAAGGATAACCAGCATCAGGTGCTTTGGGTATACCAAATGGAGGATTGCAGGTCTGATCTGAGCTTTATTTAATATTAATTTCGGCCAATCTATTGAATATATGGATGATGTAATAAAACATGTTGTAAAGTCATGGATTCATGTGGTTAAATACACCCCGGTTTTACTAGCTTTAGGATGTGAAAGCAGAGTTACAGGAATTTAGCGCATCCAGGCCCGGATTATTTATTGTTTTTGGCCTTCCCGGAACCGGAAAAACGACCTTCGCCAGAGCCTTGTCTACGCGTCTGGGGCTGCCCCATTTCAATACCGATATCATACGTACGGAACTCGGTAAAAAACAGCAGTATGATGTGCGTGTTAAATCTTTTATATACGAGCAGATGCTGAAGCGCACCCGGGACGAACTTCAGAAAGGGAAGGGCGTAATCCTGGATGGGACGTTTCACCGGGAGATTTTCAGGGACCCGTTTATAGGCCTTGGCAGGGATCTCGGGATTCCGGTAAAATGGATTGAAGTTACCGCTAAAGAAGATGTAGTCCGCGAAAGGGTATCAGGCACCCGTCCTTACAGCGAGGCGGATTTTGAAGTCTACCAGAAGATCAGGAAGGAATTTGAACCCCTTACGGGTGAAGTCCTAAGACTCTGTTCAGATGCGGAAGGTCTCCCTGAAATGATCGAAAAAACTGTGGAATTCCTAAGCGAATGACAAAGGAACAGGTCCAAAGGATAATTCTTGAAAAGGCAGTACTGCCTCCTGCCCTTGAGATACAGTTGGTTGAGACCCACATTTCCTGGGTGATCCTGACGGATTCATTTGCCTATAAAATTAAAAAGCCGCTCCAGCTTAGTTTTCTCGACTTCTCCACGTTAATGAAGCGGAAGTACTATTGTGAACAGGAAGTACTGCTAAACCGAAGACTTGCACCCGAGATGTATTTGGGGGTGCTGCCGGTTACTTCTGACTCGGGAAACTTATGGATAGGTGGTAAAACGGGAGAGGTAATTGACCATGTCGTCTGGATGCGACGTATGGATGACAGCAGGCAGATGGATTTGCTATTGGCCAAGGGGGAAGTTGAAGTAGGGCAGATGGACAAACTTGCCGGGATTTTGGCCCGATTCCACCAGGGAGCCCAAAGAGCAATGAAGGCCGAGACCTGGAAGGATCTTCATGAGGAGTTTGCTGATATTTTGGGCCAGGCCCCCTTTTTGGATACGTATTATGAGGCCGGTGCCCTTGCGTTCATTGAGGAGGTGGTTCACTGGAGCTACCCTTTTTTAAGAGGTATTGGGGGCCGTATCGAACAGCGCAAAGAATCCGGATTTGTAGTGGACGGCCACGGCGACCTGCATTGCCGCAATATTATGTTAGGGGACGACCCTGTAATTTTCGATTGTATCGAATTCAGCGAAGCACTCCGAACACTCGATGTGTTAAATGAAGTGGCATTTCTCTGTATGGACCTGGAGCGATTTGGGAGGGAAGACCTGGCCAGTGCTTTTCTAGACAGGTATCTCGGCATTACCGGGGCTATGGAAAACGGGAAGGACGAGTTGTTGTTTCTGTACTACAAATTGTACCGGGCCAATGTGAGGATCAAGGTGCTCTGTATACAGGGTAAAGAAGGGGAAGGAGGTCCCGTTGGTAAAGAACAGGAACTCATCGGGAAGTACATGCACTTGTTCAAAAGGTATTACCGGGAATTAAAAGCTGTCTGGGATGCCGGGGCAGGCGATGAGATGCAGTAGTTTCCCGGGGTAATGTGATTGCGAATTTCGCACCCTGAATACACAGGCGGGCAACTTTTTTTATCTTCACCTGACAGACTTTACTTCTACATACTTTACAGATTGAGTCCCACGCAAAGTACGAGGGCTATGTATGAGGAGATTATGGGCTGCAGATGGAAACACAATGGGAAATACTATTTTGAAAACGGTACTGGTCCTGCTCACCCTGGCCCTGGCATCTTGTAAGAATACGGAGCCGGTAATGGTTCAAGAACAAGCCCCCGCGCCCACGGGCTATAAGGGACAGGGCCCAAATCCGATAGTGCCCACCGTGGACCGTCCGGTTCAAAGGCAATGGAAAGGGGTATGGGCTTTTAATGACAGCACGACCTTTTTTACCAATGATTTTGAGGGCGGACGCCTCAACGGCGTGGCCTATGACGGCAACGACCATTATACGGTCTGGATAACGGCAGAGAATACCCCCATAAATGTCAGTCCCTGGTATGCTTTTAAGGTGTGGACCACCACGCCCAGGGAAATTACCGTGCAACTCAGCTATCAAAATTCCCGCAGCCGATATTATCCGAAAATCAGTGCCGATGGGGTGAATTTTAAACCTTTGGACAGCGTCTATTTTAAAGCTGTCAATCCGGGGGAAGGCGAATTTGGGATTAAAGCCGCTCCCGAAGCCGCTGAAATCACCCTTGAGGTCAATGCCGGGCCCATCATCGTGGCCGCACAGGAACTCTACACTTCTTCCAGGGTAAAATCATGGATTGATTCCCTGAGCCAAAAACCTTTTATCCGTACAAACCCTATCGGTTACACCAAAGAAAACCGGCCGCTCCACTTGATGGAAATTCAGGAGAATGGGCAGGCGAAGAAGGCCCTGATGGTGATTGCCAGGCAACATCCGCCCGAGGTTACGGGCTTTCTGGCGATGAAGTCCTTTATTGAGACCCTCTCCGGCGATACGCCGGAGGCCCGGGCGTTCAGGAACAGCCATACGGTCTTTGTGGTCCCGCTCATGAATCCGGACGGGGTGGACAACGGGCATTGGAGACATAATATGGGAGGGATTGACCTGAACCGCGACTGGCAGAATTTCAATCAGCCCGAAACCCGGAGTGTCCGGGATTTCCTTAAGGCAAAAGACGCCGACTACGACTTTGTTTTTGGGGTAGACTTTCATTCCACCTGGGATGATATTTACTATCCGCTCGATACGGTGGTGGCAGGCCCAAAAGGGAAAATCGTATTTGATTGGATTCAGGGCATAAGCCAGCGGCTGCCCCAGAAAAAAACAAACATCAGTGCCTCGGATCAGTTAGAGCCCACCATGGTCTCCCGCACCTATTTCTTTGTAAACCACGATATGCCGGCCATCGTCTTTGAGTTGGGGGACGATACCCCCAGGGATTTTTTGAAACTCAAGGGGCAGGTCGCGGCTGAGGAGTTGATGCGGCTTTTGATGGGGGAGTAGACGGGGGGTTTACCTTCAGGCACCCGATTTCTTCTGGGTGTGTAGCGAAATGTGTTCTTCCTACGTTAATTTGAAAATTTCTGCTACCAACTTTCATGACTGGGGTGCTTTCCTAACGGAGTGAGGTGCCTCAGGGGGATTCTATTGTCGTACCTTCTGAAAAACTAACGACCTTCTCATGATCAACTTCTTTCGTAAAATTCGCAAACAACTGGCCGATCAGAACAAACCCCTGAAATACTTCCGCTATGCCCTGGGGGAGATTGTCCTTGTCATGATCGGTATCCTGCTGGCCCTGCAGGTGAACAACTGGAATGAGGCACGAAAAGACCAACAGGAGTTAAAGAACATCCTTCTGAGCGTCGTAGCGGATATGAAAGTAGATGCTCAGAACATAAAGTGGGCAAGTGAATCCCACAAGGAAGATAATGAAAGAATTAAATCGTTTCTAAACCATGCGGATTACAGCGGGTTTACCCGTGACAGCCTTGAACAAAGCCTGGAAATATGGTATATTCTTATTGACTATCGGATGAATAGTTACTACATGTTAAGGGATTCTGGAATTACGGAGTATGGAAGATATGCAGACGCTGTAACAGAGATTAAATACCATTATGATGTAGTGATTCCACAAATTAAGGGTTTAGAAGAAGATATTATGCAATCTGTACAAGAGTCCGAGCAGTTCTGGCTTCTTGAACAGAACACCTATGAGTTCATTAAAGAAAAGGAATTACCCTCACAACAAAGTGATGAGGCCGCCCTAACGGCATTAACCAGGCTTCTAAAATCACCCATTCCACGGAATATTTTAAAGACTAGTTATCGAAATAACAAAAGGATGAAGTCCCAATATGATTGGTTTGGGAAGTATATAGACGAAGAAGTAAAGGAAATAGAAGATGCGATAATGAAAGCCGATTGACTGTTTCTTTGAGAGGATGAATTCTCAGGGTTAGGGATAGGGGAGAAGCATGCCTGAGCCCTTCCGCCAACTGCTCTTGCCAACTGCCAACTTTCATGACGGGATTGATTTCCTCACTGCGTTCGGAAATCGGCCCAAGTGGGGGGCTTACAAACACTCAAAGCCTTCAGGCCGCGAGTGCGGCCTGTGTTCTTTTCCATTTTTCCGCACGTTTGAGCAAGCTCAAGTGCTCTGAAATGAAAAAGCCCCCGCACATTTGTGCGAAGGCTTTGCGTATTTGCGGTCCGGACGGGACTCGAACCCGCGACCCCCTGCGTGACAGGCAGGTATTCTAACCAACTGAACTACCGGACCAATTTTCCAACCCTGAGGTACTAACAACAGTTAGTTTGCGGAAATTGTTACTACGCATAGTCAAATGCGTGCGCAAATATAAGCCACTATTTGAATTCGGCAAACAAAAACCCCATATTTAAAACGGTTCTTTATCCAAATCGCTGCCGTTCCACCAGAAAGGTGTTCATCACCCGGGTAAACGGGTCGGCGATGTCTACCGGGACGTATTTGATATCGTATTTGGCGCAGATGAGTTTGATGGATTTCAGGTACTCCTCCAGGACCTTTTGGTAGGAGGCCTTAATGCGTTCCGGGTAGAGGTCTATATGCTGTCCGGTTTCCACATCGGTAAAGCGCCTCGGCGTATTGTCAAAGGTGAAATCCAGTTCGGTGCGTTTGTCGGTGAGGTGGAAGAGCAACACCTCGTGCTTGTTGTATTTCAGGTGTCTCAGGGCTTCAAAGAGCCGCTCGTCGTCCACCTGGTTTTGAAACAGGTCTGAAAAGAGGACCACAAGGCTCCGCCGTTTGAGTTTTTCGGCGATCAGGTGCAGGTAAGTGTAGAGTTCTGTGCCCTTGTTTTCTGCCGGTTGTACGGCGATTTCGTTTAGGGCATGCATCAGCATATAGTAGTGCCGTTCGCTTCCTTTTTCCGGGGCGTAGAACTGATAACTGTCCGAGAAGATGCTCAGCCCCGCGGAGTCCCGTTGCTTTTTAAGCAGCTGCATCAGGGCGCCCGCGGCCAGTACGCCAAATCCGATTTTGTTCAAATGGTCCAGATCCGGCCTTTCCACCGGGGGGTAGTACATGGAGGAGGAGCTATCCAGGATCAGGTGGCACCGCAAGTTGGTTTCCTCCTCGTATTTTTTGGTGTACAGCTTGTCGGTGCGGGCAAAGAGTTTCCAGTCGATGTGTTTGGTGCTCTCCCCGGTATTGTAAATCTTATGCTCGGCAAATTCAGCTGAATACCCGTGAAAGGGGCTTTTATGAATCCCGCTGATGTACCCTTCCACCACTTGTTTGACCAGCAAGGGCAGGTTTTCAAAAAGGGAGGCTTTGTAGAGTTCGGACTGCAGATCCATAGCGTAGGGCTGAAAATCTTTGGGTTAAAGATACGAAACTCCCCTGCGGGCCGGGTATAAAAAAACCCGGATCAAAACCGGGTTCTTTTCTATCATTAAGAGCGTTGTTTACAGCACCGCGTCGATGGCATCTGCATATACTTTCTTAGGACTCACGCCTACCTGACGGTTTACGATCTCTCCATCTTTAAAGACCAGGACAGTGGGAATGTTGCGAATTCCGAATTTGGCAGCGAACTGCTGGTTCGCATCCACATCTACTTTTCCAACAACGGCTTTCCCGTCGTACTCTGAGCTGAGCTCCTCGATGATCGGGCCTACCATCCGGCAAGGACCGCACCAGGCTGCCCAGAAGTCAACCACTACCGGTTTATCACTTTTCAATACTACTTCTTCAAAAGTAGCGTCTGTTATTTCTAAAGCCATGATTGTTTTAGTTTTGATTTGTGCAAATTTAGTCAATTCTATACCTGCTTCCTTACAGGGCAGATATACATTTTTGTTATGCCCCCATTGAGTAGGCTTATACTATCTCCTTTATCGCTAGGGGTTTGCCCCACCCTGACCTAATTGAGTTTGAAATGAATTTCCTGCTCCGAGAGCTGGTGCAGCAGTTCGGTGCTGATCTGTACTTTCTGCTTGCGGCTGCTCAGGTTGACCTTGATTTCATCCTCCATCTGATAGACGACAAAGTTCAGCGGGTGTTTTCCTTTAAAAGATCCCAGGGTATCCTGTAATTGCCGGATCCGTTTCTCGTGCAGCTGTTCTATATCGAGCTGAATGGTCAGTTTTTTGGCAAAAGACTCCATGACGTCCTGCAGCATCATACACTGGTTAAATTGCAGCCTCGGGTCTCCTTTTTTACCGGTATCCCGATTCACCCAGCCTTCCCGTACAAAAATCTTCAGGTATAAAAAGGCATTGATGGTCAGAAAGTGGCGGAACTTCAAATATTCCTCCCCGAAAATCCGGAATTCAAAACTATCTGAATAATCCTCCAGGGTAAAGGAGGCCCATCCTTTCCCGTTTCGGGAAATACGGTGCTGTACATCGGTGATGATTCCAGCCACGGACAATTCCCGGTTGACGAAGGGTTCCACATTTTGAAACGCGCTGATTTCCGCATTGCAGAACGACTTGATTTCTGTTTTAAAATCGTCCAACGGATGCCCGGAGATATAGATGCCCACCACTTCTTTCTCTCGTTTTAAGGTCTCCAGCGTGCCCCAGGATTCACAGGGTGGGATCTCGGGCTCTTCAATTTGCACCTCGCTGGCTCCTCCGAAAAGGCTGACCTGGGCCGAGTTTTCACTCTCCTGGTATTTGGCTCCGTAGCGGATGACCTTTTCCAGAAATGTGATGCCGTCATTCCCGGCAGCGAAATACTGGGCCCGGTGCGCATTCCCCAAAGAGTCAAACCCGCCCGCCAAAACCAGATTTTCAAAGGCTTTTTTGTTCGCTGCCCTGAGGTCCAGACGTTTGGTCAGGTCAAAAACGGAGTGATAGGCCCCGTCTTTTTTACGGTTCTCCACGATGGTCTCCACCGCTGAACGTCCCACCCCCTTAATGGCACCCATGCCAAAGCGAATCTGATTTTCTTTGTTTACGGCAAATTTGTAAAAGGACTCATTCACATCAGGGCCCAGCACATCCAGGCCCATCCGCCGGCATTCCTCCATAAAGAAAGTCACCTGCTTGATGTCACTCATATTATTGGACAGCACTGCAGCCATGTATTCGGCAGGGTAGTGCGCCTTCAGATAGGCGGTCTGATAGGCGATATAGGCATAACAGGTGGAATGGCTTTTGTTAAAGGCATAGGAGGCGAAGGCTTCCCAATCTTTCCAGATTTTCTCCAGTACCTCCCTGGGGTGGCCCCTTTCTTCTCCACCATCCAGGAACTGTGGCTTTAATTTCTGTAGCAGGGCAAATATCTTTTTTCCCATGGCCTTCCGCAGCACGTCTGCCTCACCTTTACTAAAGCCTGCCAGTTTCTGGGACAGCAGCATCACCTGCTCCTGATAGACCGTGATCCCGTACGTTTCCCTGAGGTACTCCTCCATTTCAGGCAGGTCGTAGGAAATTTCTTCCTCTCCGTGCTTGCGGGCAATAAAGCTGGGGATGTACTCCATGGGCCCCGGGCGGTAAAGGGCATTCATGGCGATGAGGTCATCAAACACTGTGGGTTTGAGCTCCTTGAGGTACTTCTGCATCCCGGGGGATTCGTATTGGAAAATCCCGATAGTCTCTCCTCTTTGAAAGAGTTCATAGGTTTCGGTGTCATCCAGGGGAAAGTCATCGGGCACCAGTTCAATACCCTGTCGCGCCTTTACGATCTTTACCGTATCTTTTATAAGGGTGAGGGTCTTGAGCCCGAGAAAATCCATTTTCAGCAGGCCGGCGCTCTCTACTACAGAATTGTCAAACTGGGTGACGTACAGATCCGAATCCTTGGCCGTGGCCACCGGTACAAAATTGGTAATGTCATCCGGGGTGATAATGACCCCGCAGGCGTGAATCCCTGTATTTCTCAGGGAACCTTCCAGCACCCGGGCCATATTGACCGTCCGGGCTTCCAAATCGTCCCCTTCCGAGATGCCGAGCAGTTCATTGACCTTTTCGTATTCATCGGCCCGGAACTTCTTCTTGAGCTCTGCGGCCTCTTTCCCAAAGATTTTCCCGAATTTGGCCATGTTCGGGATCAGCTTGGCAATGCGGTCGGCATCTCCCAGGGGCAGATCCAGTACCCGTGCCGTATCGCGGATGGAAGACTTGGCCGCCATGGTGCCGTAGGTGATAATTTGGGCGACCTGACTGGAGCCGTATTTATCGATGACATAATCCATCACACGGGAGCGCCCTTCGTCGTCAAAGTCGATGTCGATATCGGGCATGGAGACCCGATCCGGGTTTAGGAACCGCTCAAAAAGCAAGTCGTATTTTAAGGGATCAATGTTGGTGATGCCCAGGCAATACGCCACTACGGATCCTGCGGCCGAACCCCGGCCAGGCCCTACGGAAACTCCCATATTCCGGGCTTCCCGAATAAAGTCTTCTACGATAAGGAAATACCCGGGATACCCTGAGTTTTCAATGGTCTTCAGTTCAAAATCCAGGCGTTCCTGCAGGGCGGGGTCGATCTCGCCATAGCGCTTCTCCGCCCCCTCAAAAGTGATATGCCTCAGATAGGCATTTTCACCCCGTTTCCCTCCATCAGCCAGGTCTTCAGCGACCTGGAATTCGGCAGGGATTTCGAATTTTGGGAGCAGGACGTCCCGGGCGAGCTCGAAGGGAGTTACTTTGTCAATGATCTCCTGAATGGAAACAATGCTCTCCGGCAGGTCCCGGAAAAGTTCCTTCATCTCCTCCTGAGACTTAAAGTAGTACTCCTGATTCGGGAGCCCAAAGCGATAGCCCCGGCCCCTGCCGACAGGGGTCGCCTGTTTTTCACCTTCTTTGACGCAAAGCAAAATATCGTGGGCCTCTGCATCCTTTTTGTCACGGTAGTAGGTGTTGTTCGACGCTACCAGGGAGACGTTGTGCTTGCGCGCCAGATGTACCAGGGTGGTATTTGCCCGGTCTTCATCTTCCTGCCCGTGCCGCATCAGCTCTACATAGAGATCCTCCCCAAATTCTGCCTTCCACCAGAGCAGGGCCTCTTCGGCCTGTTTCTCACCCTGGTTCAGGATTTTCGAAGGCACCTCCCCATAGAGGTTTCCGGTGAGGACGATCAAGTCGTCTTTGTATTGTTGCACCACCTCACGATCAATCCTCGGGACGTAGTAGAACCCTTCGGTATAGGCGATGGAAGACATTTTGGCCAGGTTGTGATACCCCTTTTTATTCTTGGCGAGCATCACAATCTGGTAGCCGTAGTCCTTTACAGATTTGTTGTGCCGGTCTTCGCAGACAAAAAATTCGCACCCCAGGATCGGGATTAGCGGCTCTTTCTGGACGCCATCGGACAGCTCTTCAAGACTTTTGTTATAGGCGTTCACCTCTTTCACAAAATGAAAGGCACCCATCATATTGGCATGATCCGTAAGGGCGACAGCCGGCATATTGCCCTCGGTGGCCGCAGCGACCAGATCTTTAATCTGGATGGTGGATTGCAGGACGGAAAATTGGGAGTGGTTGTGCAGGTGCGCAAAAGGAACCTCCTCCAGGGTCTTTTCGTTTTCTGTTATTTCCGCCTGACTCAAACCCGTTTCCGGCGTGGTTGTTTTCCGGGCCAGCGCCTCAGAAGCTCTTTTTAGGTTTTTATGCTTTAAGCCGAAGGGGGGAATGACCTCCGGGTTGGCCTGCTCAAAACGCTGCAGGTACCCGGGACCCTGGCCGAGGACCTCTGCACTAAAGGATTTTGTTCGGACCAGCTCCAGAAAACACCGGGCAGTGGCTTCCACATCTGCGCTCGCGTTATGGGCTTCCTTAAAAGGCTCTCCGAAGAGGTGGGCGTGGAGCTCGGTCAGGGTGGGGAGTTTAAATTTTCCGCCCCGCCCTCCGGGCAGTTGGCAGAGCTCCGCCGTATCTTCAGTACAGGTATCGAGTACGGGGAGGGATTCCAGGGGGTTGGCCCCGGAAATCCTGAAAAATTCAGCCCCCATGACATTGAGGTCAAAACTGACGTTTTGCCCTACCACAAATTGTGTTTTGGCCAACACAGCCTCGAAGTCTTCTAAAACTTCCCTCAGGGGTTTGCCCTGCGCTGCGGCCAGGGCGGTGGAAATCCCATGGATTTGCTCCGCGTCGTAGGGGATGTTAAAGCCCTCGGGCTGCACCAGGGCATCGTAGTGCTCTAAAAGCTTTCCCGTATCATCGTGTAACTGCCATGCGATCTGTACACAACGCGGCCAGTTATCGGTATCGCTGATGGGGGCATTCCACCGTTTGGGGAGGCCTGTGGTTTCCGTATCAAAAATGAGGTACATGGGCGGTTTTCAGAATTTCGGGAGGATAAAAATATAGAAATGCACCCGGCTATGGAAAGGTAGTTTTTAGGAGTTATTAACCGATAAAAAAACCCGTCCGGGAAGGACGGGTTTTTAATCATGTCTTGCCTGATGATCAGGAGAGCAATTCTTCATACATTCGGGAGGTGTTCAGCGCCGCCTGAATGGCATCCCGCTGCCGAATGAGCAGCCGCTCCGTAGAGGGGGGCAACCGCATCTCTGAGTTTTTGAGGATATCGTTATACTCCTCGAGGCTGGCTTTTTCGCCCCGTTCCACTTCTTCTAAAATTCGCTCTGTCTTCTCTGAGCTCATAAGGGGCTTTAATTTCATCCAAACCCGGTGCAGGTCTCCTTTGAGGCTACCGCCTTTTTCGGGGAGTTCACCGAATTCCATAATTTCAGATTTCAATTCGAAGCCAAAGGCGCGACGTTGTTTTTCTTTGTCTTTTAAGACGTTGTTTTTCTTTGTCTTTTAAAAAGTCCTTGACATAAGGCGCTTTCGCCTCGTCTGCGGCTAGTTTGTAGCCTTTCTCGGCATCATAGGTTTTTTCTAATAAATCGTTCAAGCGATTGGAAATGTTTTCTGTGTACTTCATTAATCTTTCGTCATTTTTAATTAAAAGTAGCATACTGTCTTTCAGTAACTGCTTCTATAGTATAAAAGATAAAATGCTGAAAGTCAAATATATACTTCGGTTTTACATAGATTTAACACTTTCGGGCGGGAAAAGGGGTCAAAACCGGTGTAAAATTTTAAAAATACGTGGAAACAATTGGGAAAGAAGCGTATATTTGCACCCGCTTAAGCCCTTTGTATGGGGTTAAAACAGTTAGAATACTGTAATTAAAGAATTAATAACCGGGGTCGGGAACCCTACAAATTAATGTGATATGCCCGTAAAAATCAGATTACAAAGACACGGTAAAAAAGGAAAACCTTTTTATTGGATCGTTGCCGCAGATGGCCGTTCGAAAAGAGATGGCCGTTACCTCGAAAAACTCGGCACGTACAATCCCAACACAAATCCAGCCTTGATTGACCTGAACGTGGATGCGTCAGTAACCTGGCTAGACAATGGAGCACAACCTACAGAAACTGCCCGTCGGATATTATCTTATAAAGGAGTGCTGATGAAGCATCACCTTAAAGGGGGTGTTCGCAAAGGGGCTCTTACTGAAGAACAGGCTGAAGCCAAGTTCCAGGCCTGGATGGATGAGAAGGCTCAGAAAGTAGCCGACAAATCTCAGGGACTGGAAAAGGAAAAAGCCGAGGCACGTGCCAAAGCGCTGGAAGCAGAAAAAGAAGCAAACGAGAAGCGCGCTAAGGCGGCTGCCGATGCTGAAGCTGCTGAGGCTGCTGAAGCCGCCGCTGCTGCAGCACCTCCTGCCGAAGAAGCGCCTGAGGCTGCTGCTGATGCCCCTGCAGAAGAAGCTCCGGCTGAGACAGCTCCTGAAGCTTCCGCTGAGGTGGCTGAAGAGAAAGCACCGGAAGCTGTTGAGGAGAAAGCTCCTGAAGCTGCTGCTGAAGTTGTCGAAGAAAAAGCACCGGAAGCTGCTGAGGAGAAAGCTCCTGAAGCTGCCGCTGAAGTTGTCGAAGAAAAGGCAGCAGAAGCGACTGAGGAGAAAGCTGCTGAGGCAGACGAGGCCGACAAGAAATAAAAGCCCGAAATGCATAAGGACGACTGCTTTTACTTAGGTAAGATCGTCTCCAAACACGGATTCAAGGGGGATTTACTGGTCAAGTTAGATTCAGATGACCCCGGACAATACGAAGGACTGGAATCAGTTTTTGTTTCCCTCGGAAACAATCTGATTCCTTTTTTTATTCGGAGAAGTCAATTGCATAAAACCAACCTGCTCCGCCTCGCATTGGAGGAGGTCACTACCGAAGCTGCGGCCGATCACCTCATGGGTGCAGACCTCTACCTCCCTTTGGCTTTGCTGCCTAAGCTTACAGGCAACCGGTTTTACTACCACGAAGTTATCGGCTTTCGACTCGTGGATGAAGTACACGGCGATGTAGGGGAGATCAGGGGTGTGAATGATCAGGCCGCCCAACCCCTGTTTATAGCAGATAAGGATGGAAAGGAAGTGCTGATCCCGGTCAGCGATGACTTTATCCTACAGGTGGATCGCCCCAAACGCAGCATTCATATCCGCACGCCTGAGGGACTGATCGACCTGTATCTGGGGGAATCCTGAAGCTTGTCTTTTGTAAAGCGCAATCCAAACCGTGGCGGCTTATGAACCCGGATTTTCAATTTAAGGAGTTTCGCATCCGTCAGGAGCGGTCAGCTATGAAGGTGGGTACAGATGGGGTACTTCTGGGGGCCTGGACTTCTCTGTCCCACCGTCCGGATACCATCCTGGATATAGGTGCCGGAACGGGGCTTATCGCCCTGATGCTGGCCCAGCGTTCAGAGGCCGAAACCATAGATGCGGTTGAGGCAGAAGGGGCCGCTTTTGAGGAATGTGTCGAAAACTTCGAGGCCAGTCCCTGGGGGGATCGCCTTTTTTGCTACCATGCAGGGTTCGCAGAATTTGCTGAGGAAATCGAAGACTCCTATGACCTGATTGTCAGTAATCCACCCTATTTTGAATCGCAGGTGGGTGGTGGAGATCCGGCCCGGGACCGGGCCCGCCAGCTGGCAGCATTGCCCTTCGACGAGCTGCTGCACGGAGTCCACCATCTTCTGGCTCCAGATGGCCGCTTTGCCCTGATCCTTCCTTATACCGCTGAAGTTGCGTTTTTGCAGGAAGCGGAGTCCCTGGGTCTCTTTCCTTCCCGTATTACCCATGTCAAAGGAAATCCGAACGCATCTGTCAAACGAAGCCTGCTCGAACTCTCCCGGGAAGAAGGGCCATACAAGCAGAACACCCTGACCATTGAATGGGAGCGCCACCAGTATACCCCGGAGTACAAGGCTCTGACCAAGGACTTCTACCTAAAGATGTAATTTCAGTTGTGGCGCAGGTAAGGTCGTGTCAGACAGGTTGGGCCACCTCCTCCTTTAAGGCTGATCTCGCTTCCGGCATACGTAATCACCTCGGCCCCCGCAGCTTTTAAAGCGGCCTCGGTTTTCGGATTTCCTTCGGCCATCAGGCATTTCCTGGGCGCCAGGGCCAAAACATTGCAGCCCAGGGTGTCGTACTCCTCTTCCGGAACTTCAACCAGTGTAAATCCGCGGTCTAAAAGTATATTTCGAAATGCAATGGGCATCAGGGGGGAATAGACTACGGCCAGATCCCTGTCCACCGGACTCAGGATGGACATCAGATGAAATACGTCTGAGGGACCCCGGAAATGCGGAAGGTCGGCTGTAATCACTTCTACGCCATGGGGGCTCAACAGCGCCCGGAGCTGTTCGATGCCCGGGGCATTGGTGCGGTAGGTGTGGCCTACGGCCAGGGTGTGGGTATCGAGCCAGGCGACATCCCCTCCTTCAAGGGTTCCCGGAGCCTCGATACTGCCCAGGATGGGAATGCCATGGGCTTCATAAAAAGTCTTGTGGTCCGCAGGTTCCCCACTTCGGGCCGGCTTGCCCATCCGGCATAAAATCATCCCATAATCGGTGGCAATGGAGGCATCGCGGCAATAGAGGCAATCCAAAGACAACCCATCCTTCTCAGGCATGGGAAGAACTTCCCCGGCGGTTTCCTCGAGTATTTTTCTAAAGTTTTGATATTGCGTCCGGGCTTCCGCATAGTCGGGTAACCCGAGGTAGTTTAACGACTTCCAGGAAGCGGATAGGTTTTGTTCGCTCCTAAAGGCATGCGCCACAGGCCTTATACAAACGGAGGCCAGGGGGAGGTACTCGGATTGGGTGGTAAAATTCTTGAGTTTCATTCAGAAGGTTTGTTTTTCCATTTTATAAATACATAGACCGGGGTTCCCAGCATCAATAGGATAAAGCCCCATAGGACCGAAGTTTCCCCGGCTCCGTAAATCGCCCAGAGCGAAAAGGCAAAGGCGAGGCCGCCCAGGGCGAAAATTCCGGCCCGGGACCTGTTGCGGCGCGAATTTTCCAGGGATAAGACTACAAATGCTGCAGAGGCAAAGAGATATGGGATGAGCACACAGAAAGTAGAGAGCAGGATCATAAAGCTAAACTGCTCCACCAGCCCGTCCGTATAATTCATCAGCACCACCAGGGAACTGAGGGTGCTGCCTATGGCCATTCCCCAAATGGGAACTCCATGGCGATTTTCTTTTCTAAAGATCCCCGGGAACAGCCGATCCCGGGCTGTAGCTTCCGCCACCTGACTTTGAATAAATATCCATCCGTTAAGGGCGCCAAAAGATGCAATTGCTACCCCGGCGGCGACGAAACCTGCCCCAAATTTCCCGCTCATGATCTGCATGGCATCTGCAAAGGGGGCCGCAGAAACCGAGAGTTCTTTGGCGGGGATCATTCCCATAATGACGACGGTACTCAGAATATAGACTGCCGTAGTGATCAGGGTTCCCCAAAGGGTGGCCCTGGGAATTGTTTTCTTAGGGTCTCTGACCTTGTCTGAGGGCACAGTGGCACTTTCAAAACCCAGAAAGGAATAAAATGTAAGCGTTCCCGTTGCGGCAATGGCCCCCAGGGAAGTGGTATCGCTGGCGTTAAAAGGGATAAAATTCGCGGGGTCAAAATAAAAGAAGCCTCCTATGATGATAATGACAAGGGGTATCAATTTGAGGAGGGTTGTAATGACCTGCATTTTTCCGCTGGACCGCACCCCCAGGGAATTGTACCAGGTCAGCCCCCAGATCGTCGCCAGGGATGCCCCTACAGCCATGAGAGGATGGGTTTTAAATACAGGAAAGAAGACACTCATCGCACTGATAAAAGCTATGGTGATAGCAGCGTTGGCAATCCAGACGGAAACCCAGTAGCCCCAGGCGACCAAAAAACCGATATAATCCCCAAATCCGGCTTTGGCAAAGGCGTAGGGTCCGCCATGGCTATTGGGGACCATTTTGGTAAGGGCACTGAAAACCCGGGCCAGTACTAAGGCTCCCGCTGCGGAGACCAGCCACCCCAGAATACTGATACCCCCAAAACCAGCCAGGGCTGCAGGCATCATAAAAATACCAGCCCCGATCATATTTCCGATCACCAGGGCGGTGGTCATCCAAATCCCCAGGGCTTGCTTCCCGGAATCAGCGGCCATTAAAAAGGTGGTTTACCGAAAAGAATTCCATATTTTTAAAAGTACAAATAAATCCCAGCCATGGCCCTGAATTTTTCAATTGACCCGGATATCCGAAAGGCAGCGACCCTGCCTGCCTCTTTTTACAGGGATGCTGATGTGTTTGAGGCCTTGCGCGAAAAGGTTTTTTACAGGACCTGGCAATGGATCGGTGACGACCGAAAGTTGGCTGAAGCAGGGGCCGCCCTGCCCTTTACGCTGCTCGAAGGATTTCTCGATGAACCCATGGTCCTCACCCGCGATGCTTCGGGGGGGCTGCACTGCCTGAGCAATGTATGCACCCACAGGGGGAATCTGGTGGTTGGGGCGGCGGGAAAAACGCGGAAACTGATCTGTGGCTACCACGGGCGGCGCTTCGACCTGGACGGGACTTTTGAACATATGCCGGAATTTGCACAAACACAAAACTTCCCCACGGCCTGCGACAACCTTCCGGCGTTTGAATTGCGCCAGTGGGGGCCGTTGCTCTTTGCCGGCCTGAACCCGGCCTTTGATTTTCAGCAGGTCCTGGACGCCATGGCCGAACGGGTGGGTTTCCTGCCCCTTGAGGAATTCAAGGAAGATCCGTCCCGGCATAAGGAATATTCCATTCATGCGCACTGGGCGCTGTATTGCGACAACTATCTGGAAGGCTTCCACATTCCCTTTGTCCACGACGATCTCAATGCTGTTTTAGATTACGGCGACTATGAGACGGTACTGTATCCCTATCTCAATTTGCAGATTGGCTATGCAGAGGGTTCGGAAATCGTCTTTGATTTGCCGGAGGGCCATCCGGATTACGGTAAAAAGGTGGCAGCCTATTACTACTGGGTCTTTCCCAATATGATGTTTAATTTCTATCCCTGGGGCCTTTCGATAAACCTGGTGCAACCGCTGGGTCCGGACCGAACCAAAGTCTCCTTCCGAAGTTATGTGTACGATGCGGCAAAACTGGATCAGGGGGCGGGCTCCGGCCTGGATAAGGTGGAGATGGAAGACGAGGAAGTGGTGGAAGGCGTGCATAAAGGCATCCGGTCCCGATACTACAAAGCCGGGCGGTTTTCCCCTACGAGGGAGCAGGGAGTACACCACTTTCACGGCCTGCTCGCCCGTTTTCTAAGCAGGGAATAAAAGCGTACGCTGAAGCGTGTTTGGAGCGGGGTGTAAATGTGTCCGGTATTTCCCTTTTTTCAATCGCGATCCCCGGGGTTTGAATTGGTTTCTTTACCCGCTTTAGCTACCTTTGACAGAAATAATGCAGGATGAAACCAGATCTTTTTGAAGCCCCGGATTACTACCTACTCGACGACTTACTTTCGGAAGAACACAAACTCGTGCGCGACGCGGCCCGCAGCTGGGTCAAGCGAGATGTATCTCCCATTATCGAGGAGTACGCCCAGAAAGCAGAATTTCCAACCCAGATCATCAGCGGCCTTGCGGAAATCGGAGCCTTCGGCCCCTATATCCCGCCGGAGTATGGAGGAGCAGGTCTGGATCAGATCAGTTATGGGCTGATTATGCAGGAAATCGAACGGGGAGACAGCGGGGTGCGCTCGACGGCTTCCGTGCAGTCCTCCCTGGTCATGTATCCTATATACGCCTATGGGACGGAGGAGCAACGCAAAAAATATTTGCCTTCTCTGGCCAGCGGAAAAATGATGGGATGCTTTGGCCTGACCGAACCCGATCACGGGTCTAACCCGAGCGGGATGACCACAAATTTCACCGATAAAGGCGATCATTTTTTACTGAATGGCGCCAAGCTCTGGATTTCCAATGCCCCCTTTGCAGACATCGCAGTGGTCTGGGCCAAGAATGAGGAGGGTCGCATACACGGGCTGATTGTCGAAAGGGGAATGGAAGGTTTTTCGACCCCTGAAACGCACAATAAATGGTCACTTCGCGCTTCGGCTACAGGCGAACTGATTTTCGATAATGTAAAGGTGCCCAAGGAGAATCTCCTTCCGGGTAAAAGTGGTTTGGGGGCCCCTCTGGGTTGCCTGGATTCGGCCCGGTACGGTATCGCATGGGGCGCAATCGGAGCAGCCATGGACTGCTATGACACGGCCCTGCGTTATGCGGGTCAGCGGATACAGTTTGACAAACCTATCGGAGCCACCCAATTACAACAAAAAAAATTAGCCGAGATGATTACGGAAATCACCAAGGCGCAATTGTTGGCCTTCCGGCTCGGGCAGCTCAAAAATGAAGGCCGGGCAACCACAGCCCAGATTTCCATGGCCAAGCGGAACAATGTGGATATGGCTATTTCCATTGCCCGTGAAGCCCGGCAAATTTTAGGGGGTATGGGAATTACAGGAGAGTATCCGATTATGCGGCATATGATGAACCTGGAATCAGTCATCACCTATGAAGGTACCCACGACATCCACCTGCTGATTACGGGGTGGGACATTACGGGCATCAGCGCGTTTAAATAGTCAGGGCCACAAATTATTTACGATTTCCTGCATGGCGCCCAATGCCTTTTGCGCGGTTTGGGCGGTCTGTAGCAATTCACCCGCCCGGTCCCGATTTTGCTCCGGGTAGGCCACTTTGTAATAGCGGTCTCCACAGAGGTAATCAGTAAGTGCCCGAATCCCGTGAAGTGCGGGCATTAGCGCCACCCCATGGCAGAGCCACTTTATTTCCAGAGGCTGCATGCTTAACCCACTGTCTCGCCATCCTTGTACAAATGCCTCAAACTGCTTCAGATCCGGGTCGGCCGGCTTTTGGGATTTTCTGTTTTCAGACAGGGCGGGTATCAGCCCCCGGGCGGCATCTCCGAAGTCGTAGAGCAGGTGCCCCGGCATGAGCGTATCGAGATCTATCAGGCAGAGCGCCTTTCCGGAGCGCGTATCAAAAAGAATATTGCTGAGTTTGGTGTCGTTGTGGCACACCCGCAGGGGCAGTGCGTCCAAAGGGATCTGCCTGCAAAAGGCATACAGGGCTTCAGCCTGCGCAATCAGAGCCGTACACTTTTGTCTGCGTTGTACTGAGGCCCCGGATATTGCGGCTTCCAGTTGAGTAACCCGTAAGTGGATATCGTGAAATCCCGGAAGGGGAACCTGCAGGGAATCCGGTTTCAGTGGGGAAACCAGAATATGAAAAGCAGCGACTATTCTGCCGGCTTCCCTCGCCATTTCGAGTGTTCCCGCTTTGGAATAGCTCGCTGAGTGGGGGATATAGCGGAAAACGCGCCATAGACTTCCATCCGAATCCTTTACGGATGTCCTGCCTTCGGTGTTTTGTTGGAGTTTTAGCCCGTGATACCCCGGAGCTTCAAGCAGGGGGAGCACCACCTCCAGATTGGCCATCAGCAACTCTGGTTTCGGGAAAACTGCCGGATTAATACGTTGTACTACAAATCCGTCTCCCTTTGGGGTATGGACCCGGAAGGTGTCGTTAATATACCCCTGGGTGAGGTTTTCCAGAGCAATTCCAGCGCCCGAAATACCAAATTGTTGAAGGATTTTCAGGGGCTTTGAGGAGTCCATTCCGGAGTGGGCTTAGGTGTTCTTCCAGAGAGGGGATGGGTATTTTCCCGTATTGGAAAGACTCGCCAATTCCTGCATGGCCAGCTCCTTATCTGCGGCGTACGTGATTCCAAACCACTTGCTTTCTGAAGGGATAACCTCTACTTGAGCGGTGCCCCCCTGCAACATGTCCTGAATGACGAAAGGGAGATAGATTTCTCCTTTGGCAGGGTCCTCCAGCGCACTGAGAAAAGCTCTGAAATCCGCCTCAATTTTTGGAAAGATGGCGGGTTGGCAGACCCAGAAATTCATACTGACCAATTCGTCTCCGCTAAAGGATAATCCGCTGTCTGCATCCTGAATGCTTCCGTCGGTTTCGGCGATTTCAAGGCGTTCATCCACAGATACCAGGGCCTTGCCGTCCTGACTGCACACCCCTCTGGAGACGGAGCCGTAAGGCGAGAGGGTGTCCTTCAGGGTATAGGCGACAATTCCAAAGGCATCGTCGGCATCGGCCCGTTTCATAAATTCAGCAGCCCGGGCATAGGCAGCCTGTCCGTAGTAGTCATCTGCGTTGATCACGGCAAAGGGGTTGTGAATCACATTTCGGGCGGTCCAGACCGCATGGGCGGTCCCCCAGGGTTTGGGACGTTCCCCTGAAAATGAGCTGCCCTCAGGCAGATCGCTCAGTTCCTGAGCCAGCACATCCAGACGCACCCCTGATGGCAGGCGCTCTTTTAGATACTCCTGAAGGTAATCCACATTGTCTTTCTGGGTAATGACAACGATATGCTCAAAGCCATTCGCCAGGGCATCGTAGATGCTGAATTCCATCAGGAATTCCCCCCGGGGTCCTATATCGTCAAATTGTTTGAGTTTGCCGTAACGGCTTCCCCGGCCTGCGGCCATCAGAAGTAAAGTCATAAAATTTCATTTTTTAGCGCCCCTAAAGTACTATTTTGAGATCGAAATCCAGAGAACCGAGCAGGATTTCCTAACTTTCATACCCGGAAATAACCCTAATTTCATACAGATGCAATCCCGACGTTCCTTCCTCGAGAAAATGGCCCTGACCACCGCCGCCGTAAGCCTGGCCCCCCTCAGCCATGCCTTAACCGGTCCCGTAGCTGAAACCCCATTGCGGGTAGGTCTCATTGGGGTGGGCCTCAGGGGTACGAACCACCTGCAGAATCTGCTCCTGCGGGAAGATGTGGAGATTACAGCCCTCTGCGACACAGATCCGGAGCGCCTGCGGTTGTGTGCCGGATTGCTGGACAAAGCCGGTAAGAAAAAGGCAGCCACTTTTGGGGCACACGACCATTCCTACAGGGATTTACTCGGGCTGGAGAATGTGGATGCTGTGGTCATTTCCACACCCTGGAGTTGGCATACTCCTATGGCTGTGGATGCCATGAAGGCTGGAAAATATACGGGTCTGGAAGTCTCTGCAGCCACAACCCTGGAAGAGTGCTGGGATTTGGTCAACACCCATGAGGCGACGGGCACTCACCTGATGCTATTGGAAAACGTGAATTACCGCAGGGATATCCTGGCGGTATTGCGTATGGTACGGGAGGGGGTTTTCGGAGAACTGATTCATTTCAGATGTGGCTATCAGCACGATTTAAGGGAGGTGAAATTCAACAATGGTCAGCAGCCCTACGGGGGCGGGGTGGAGTTTGGCGAACAGGCCACATCCGAGGCCCAATGGAGGACGGCCTATTCCCTGCATCGCAATGCAGATGTGTACCCGACACATGGTCTGGGCCCGGTAGCCGTCATGGCGGACATCAACCGGGGCAACCGGCTGATAAGCCTTACCTCGGCAGCCACTAAATCTGTCGGCCTTCACAATCATATCGTTCAACAGGGGGGTGTGGACCATCCGAATGCTTCTCTTGAGTTTAAACAAGGGGACGTGATTACTTCCACCCTGCAGACGGCGCGGGGGGAGACGATCATCATCACCCACGACTGCAATCTGCCGCGGCCCTATTCTCTGGGGTTTCGGGTGCAGGGGGCCAATGGCCTTTGGGAGGTGGATGGCAGCCGAATCTATATCGAGGGGAAATCTCAGCCACACCGGTGGGATGAAGCCGCTCCCTGGCTGGAGAAATACGACCACCCCCTCTGGCAGAAATATGGTGAATACGCGACAGGATCCGGCCACGGAGGCATGGATTTCTTCGTGCTCCACGCCTTTGTAGAAGCCGCGAAAAGAAAGATCGCCCCGCCGATTGATGTATACGACGCAGCGGCATGGAGTGCGGTGACCCCGCTTTCAGAACGCTCGATAGCCGAAAACGGATCGGCCCAATTTTTCCCGGATTTCACAAGGGGGCGTTGGATGAACCGCACCCCCCATGAGTGGATTACCGACACCTGGTAACCCCTTTACAGAGCCCACTTGGCTGCACCTGACTTCCTTCGGCGATTATCGGCACCCTGTAAGGCCGCCGGAGAATACGCACTACATCTACTTTTGGAGGAATTGAAGGAGTTAACCACTCCGCAGGCAACCCGCTCTAAAACTGATTTTTGTCATGTACTACCCGGCCCGGGGGCGTTAGATTTGTAAGAAACAGCTAGAGTATGTGCAATTTGGTTGCCAAATACAATGTTCCGGGCCCCCGGTACACGAGTTATCCGACAGTCCCGTACTGGGATGTGCCGGCATTTTCAGGGAAAGCCTGGAAAGAAAGTGTCTCCCGCGCTTTTGCGGAAAGCAATGAGAAAACGGGGATCAGCCTGTATATCCACCTGCCTTTCTGTGAGAGCATGTGTACTTTTTGTGGATGTCATAAGCGGATTACCCGCAGGCATTCCGTCGAGTTGCCCTACATCAGTGCGTTGTTAAAGGAATGGGAACTCTATCGGAAACTTTTTGGCAAGCGACCGATCATTCGCGAATTACACCTGGGGGGAGGTACCCCTACCTTCTTTTCCCCAGAAAATCTTAAAGTGCTATTGGATGGTATCTTCCGATATGCAGACCGGGCGGAAGACTGGGAATACAGTTTTGAAGGCCACCCCGCCAATACCACACGCGAACACCTCGGCGTACTGTATCAGGCGGGATTTAGAAGGGTTTCTTACGGGGTACAGGATTACAACGAAACAGTTCAAAGGGCCATTCACCGTATTCAGACCTATGAGCAGGTGGCAGAGGTCACCAGAATCTCCCGGGAAGAAGGTTTTACTTCTGTAGGCCACGACATTATTTACGGCCTGCCCTTTCAAAGGGTGGCCCACGTGGTGGAAACCCTGAAGAAAACAGCAGAGATCCGTCCCGATCGCCTGGCGTTTTACAGCTATGCCCACGTGCCCTGGCTCAAAGGCAACGGACAAAGGGGGTTTCAGGATTCAGACCTGCCTTCGCCCGATGAAAAGCGCCGGCAGTATGAGCTGGGTAAAGAAATTCTCGGCGGAGCAGGATATAAGGAGATCGGTATGGACCACTACGCCCTGGAGGGCGATGGACTCTATCAGTCTATGATCAATGGGGGACTGCACCGAAATTTTATGGGCTATACGGTTTCCCATACCCAGATGATGATTGGGCTTGGCGTTTCCAGTATCAGTGACAGCTGGTACGGATTCGCACAAAATGTTAAGAATATTGAAGAATACGAACACCTGGTGTCCTCAGGGATTATCCCGGTGTTTCGCGGACACCTGCTTTCTGATGAGGATCAGCTGATTCGCAGGCACATTCTGGATTTGATGTGTCGTTTTGAGACTCGATGGGATAAAGGCCTATCCGCAGAGCGTGTTGCTGAAATCCGGGGGCGACTTAAAGAGCCCGAAGCCGATGGCCTGGTGGTCCTGAACCCGGATACGGTTCAGGTCACCGAGAGTGGCCGCGTCTTTATCCGCAACATCTGTATGGCCTTTGATCTGCATTTACACAATAAAGTGCCCGAAACAAGGTTATTTTCAATGACCGTCTAACCTAATCCCAATACCATGAAAACTATTATCGTACCAGTTGATTTCTCCGAACAATCCGAATATGCCCTCGAAGTGGCATCTTCATTGGCCAAAAAGCATGGATCGGAGATTATCGTACTGCATATGCTCGAACTGAATTACGCGATGATTTCCTCTTCGGAGGCCTATCATCCCGAACAAACTGTGTTTCTGCTCAAGGTAGCTGAAAAGAGACTGGGAGAGTTTTTGCAAAAAGACTATTTAAAGGACATCACTGTCACGCCTGTCATTAAGCACTATAAAGTATTCTCCGAAGTGAATGAAGTTGCCGAGAACCACAAGGCAGACCTCATTGTAATGGGTTCACACGGGACAGACGGCCTGCAGGAGATCTTTATCGGATCCAACGCCGAAAGGGTGGTACGAAACGCTGAGGTGCCTGTGATCGTGGTCAAAAAGCGAAGACCTGAATTTAAGATCGATACTTTTGTCTTTGCCTGTGATTTTAAGGAGGAAACGCTTCCGGCATTTAACAAAGCCAAAGCCTTTGCCGAGAAATTAAGGGCCGTATTCAAAGTGGTCTACATCAACACCCCGGGAGACCATTTCCTGAGCGATGGAGATATGAACCAACAGATTTCCAAATTCCTGGATCAGGCTCAATCCAGTATCTCCGTAGATAAGTATTGTGATTACAGCGTAGAGCGGGGTGTCCTGAATTACTGTGAAAGCATTCAGGCCGATCTGGTCGGTATCCCGACCCATGGACGAAAAGGCATCTCCCACTTCTTTATGGGCAGTATTGGAGAGGATATTGCCAATCACTCCCCGATTCCTGTGATTACTTTTAAGTTATAGGCTTCAGGCCTGAGATACATAAAAAAGGGGCTGCATTTGCAGCCCCTTTTCTTTTTGCCTGGTGGGACTGATTTTTTTGAACGGGGCATCCGCCCGGAGCGTTCTGTACAGACTCGCCTATCCAAAAACGTTTTGCAACTTAGATTAACCAAAGCGCTCGTGAGCAGCTGCCTCCAGGACTTCCCGATGGTCCGGATGGGCGATTGAAATCAAAGCCCGGGCACGCTCCTGCAGGTTCTTTCCAAAGAGGTTGACTACCCCGTATTCGGTGGCTACATAGTGGACGTGGGCGCGGGTGGTCGTGACTCCGGCCCCTGGCTTGAGAATGGGGGTTATTTTAGAAATACCCTTTCCGGTGACCGAGGTGAGCGCAATGATGGGCTTCCCTCCCGGGGACAGTGACGCCCCGCGAATAAAATCCATCTGTCCGCCTACCCCGGAGTATTGGTAACTCCCAATCGTATCTGCACAAACCTGACCGGTGAGATCAATTTCAATGGCGCTGTTGATGGCAGTTACTTTAGGGTTTCTGCGGATAATGGTGGTATCGTTCGTATAGCCCGCTTCTTTAAAGTGCACCAGGGGATTGTCATCTATAAAATCGTAAAGCTTCTGGGATCCGGCGGCAAAACAGGTAACGATCTTTCCTGTTTTGATCTCCTTTTCCTCCCCGGTAACAACACCTTTTTCGATCAGGGGCAGCAGCCCGTCGGAGAACATTTCCGTATGTACCCCGAGGCGCTTATGCCCACTGAGATTTTGAAGCACGGCATTGGGAATGCTTCCAATCCCCATCTGCAAGGTCGCCCCGTCTTCGATCAGGGAAGCCACGTGTGCGCCAATTTTTGCTTCTGTCTCTGAAATGGCCCCCAGGGGATAGGTGTGAATGGGGGCATCCACTTCAACCAGCCCATCGAGCTGACTGATATGAATGATGCCGTCTCCGTGACTTCGGGGCACTTTGGGATTGAGTTGCCCGATCACTTTTTTGGCAGTTTGCACGGCCGGCAGGGTAATGTCTACGGAAACACCCAAAGAGCAATACCCGTGTTTGTCGGGAAGGGATACCTGTACCACGGCTACGTCCAGTGGCAATAAATTTCTTCGGAACAACCAGTGGATTTCACTGAGAAAAATGGGGATATAATCTCCCTGATTCGTGTTTACGGCCTTTCTGACGTTCCCGCCTACAAAGCAGGAATTGATCTTAAAAGCCTTGTTATAAGGAGGGAGGGCGTAGTTGACGGCGCCGTCGGTATGTATGGATATGATCTCTACATTTTCCAGATCTTCATACCGGTCACAAATGGCATTGATCAGGGTGTTCGGCGTCATGGCAGCTCCCTGTACAAAAATGCGATCTCCGGATTTGACGATGGAAGCCGCCTTTTCAAGCGATAGGATATTCATAGTATTTTTTTAGTCAATAGTATTGGACCTTTCCGGTCTAAGAGCCTTCCTGGGCACCCAGGTGTTTGCGATAGAATTCCCAGGCGTTGCGCGCTACATCCCTTCCCAGTTCCAGGCCGGCCACGTTATCGGCTTCGATATGGTATCCGCCCATGACCCTGGATTTACCGGCCATTTCTGCAGCTTCGGTAAACGTCGGAAATTTCAGGGTCACGGTATCCCCATAGTGTTTCGGATCTAACTCGGTTAAGACCCCGGGGACCAGTTTTACGGATTCTCCAAAATAATCGTCTCCGGTAAAAAGGCGCAGGGCTTCCCCGCAAGCCCCGCTCACGGTGCTGTGACCGGAGGTATAACTCGGAAAGGGCGGGCAAAGAAAAACATCGGGGGAATACGGGCGCCATTGCTCCCCGGGCATTTCAATCACCCCTTTACCGGGACCTCCCCAGGCCCGGATGACCTGATCCTGAAAGTAATCGTGAACCAGGGCGTAGGGCCGTGCATAATCGTAATACATTTTGGAATCCCAGGATGCGATAAAGGCGTCCATGGCCGTAATTTGATTCAGAAAATACATTTTCACGTCCTGATCCAGGGTGTGGGCATCACGGCGGGAAACGTCTTGTGCAAATTTTAACCAGTGCCCCGCTTGCTGTACAGACTTCGGGCCGTCTCGCATAAATTCGACAAGGGCTTTATCGGCATCGGTGAGGTTGGCTTGCAACTCGATAACCTCCCTGACCTCCCGTTCCAATTGTTCAGAACCCACCATAGGCGGGGGTCCGGGACGAAACTGACTGGCGGAATCCAGGGTGATGGGGGTGACGTGTTGCCAGAACGGAGTCAGACAACCCGGGGCAAATTGATTTCCTTCGGGATCTGTGAAATACTTGGGCTGCCACCGGTTGAGGTCCACATTTTTATGCGCGGAGTTTACAGGGGCGTACTCGGTATAGTCGAAATAGGGCTCCCCGTTGGAGCCAGGTACTTCTCCGTACTGGTTTGCTCCGTCGTTTTTCCGGGTTTCGATAACCGCCAGGGCTGCGAGATTGCCGATTCCAGCCGGAGTGTTCGGATCCAGGCTCCTGTCATCCGGGTCCAGGCCGAGCTCCAGCATGTACTGCCGGAACAATGTGGTATCGGAATAATAGTACTCATTCAGGGTGCGGTATGCCGCGTAACTGATCGCAATTTCTTTGTTGGAAAGGGTGCGCTCTCCTTCCGGGCGGCGCGCTACTTCTTCCAGATATACCGGAATAGCGGAGGCGTCATACCGGGACCAGGCATCAAAAACTGCAGTAAAGATCAGTCCGAGATATCTGGAAGTTACCGTGGGGCGTGGGGTAAAGCGCTCGGTATCCAGAGCTGTAGCTTCCAGGGCCATTTCTCCCCATTGGTAGGCCCTGTTTTCAGTCCCGGTGGGCTCTGCTGCCTCTACGACCGCTTTTTCAGGACGATCGCCACAAGAAATCAGTAAGAAAAGAATTGAAAACGAAATCCAGAATTTTTCCATCGCCATCTGGTTTTATGTATTGTAGTTCATGTTTAATTTTCAAGGATGACACTCTATCGTCGCCGTCACCTCGTCTTTGGGCGCCTGAGGAGAAACATAGGGAATACCCAGCCCCATACCCCGGAGTATAAAGAGCAGTCCGATAAGCACTACAAAAACCGGGATCCATTTGCGTACGGCGGGAAGCCTTGTTTTAAATACTTTTCCCATCAGGGCTGCCCCGCTCATCAAAGGCACCGTTCCCAGACCAAAAACCATCATATACAGAGCACCCATGGGAGCTGAAGCCATTGCCATAGCGCCCACAAGGGCCATATATACCAGGCCACAAGGCAGGAAACCATTCAAAAATCCAATGCTCAGAAAAGCATCGGGGTTTCCTTCCCGCAATTTGGCACCCATGGCGGATTGTAACTTGCCGAGCAAGCGATACACCGGAGCAGCAGGTTTCCATTTTCGGAAAGTATGCGCCGGAATCAGCACTAAAAGGATCATAACGGCCCCGAGCAGTATCGATAAATTCTGTTGAAAGCCAAAAAGGTAGAGCCCTTTTCCGACCAGGCCGAAAACAAACCCGATCAGCCCATAGGCCAGTAAGCGGCCCCCGTGATAGAGACCCAGCTGCAGCCCACCCTTCAACCGATTCTGTCGGTTTAGCGGCAGCATAAAGGCGATGGGTCCGCACATGCCGATACAGTGCAGACTTCCCAGGGCTCCTAAAACCAATGCTGTTGTGAGCATAGTCAATCATTTATCCCTGCCGCCCCGGCCACAGGGTTTGGTAAAACTCCTGTAGGGTTAAGCGTCTGAGGCTTCAATAGGTCAGTTTCTTCTGGTACAAATAAGGTTTCCCTTCATACGTCCATTCGATTCGAATATCCCAACGACCATCCAACAAGCGACTCTTGGGTATGAGCAATTGCCTTTCGGATAATTGAATTGGAGTTTTGAAGTCCAACTGCTTATTGGACGGTCTGTACAGGGATATTGTTCCTTTTATTTTATCGGGGGCAAAGGCCACCGGAAAATCGACGCGCAGGCCTTCAGGTGTTTTTGCTACCTGAAGCTGCGCCCCACTCTTATTTAAATTAGCGGACGCATCTATGTCCTGTTGATATTTGAGTTCCTGTTGGTAGTAGTCCTCCGTGACCAGATCGTGATTGGATTGCGGATCTCTGAAGGAGAGCACCACGAAATACAAAATGAAAACGATAAAGGCTACAAAGGATAAAAAGATTCCGGTCCCCCAGTTAAATTTCATAGTGTTCTGATTTTATTTATAGGAATGGGGGGCTAAAAAGCGGGCGGTCGTGGTCTCAATCAGCTCATCACCGCTATATACCCCAATCTTCAGTTTGTCTTTATCACCACTCAGGGCAGCGTTGTTGATTTCTATAAACAGCGTTCCCTGAGAAAGCTCCTGGGCGGGCACCTCAAACCCGGAACCCTGTACTAAAGTGATGGTGCCGTTGTGCGAGAGGAGTTTAAAGTTAATATCCGGTACCGACTGACTTGTTTTATTGATCAGTTTATAGGTGTACACATTGCTGATCATATTGTTTTCCTTCCGTTCGTATAGCTGACCGGGAAGACGCAGGATGGTCGCTTCCAGGTCGTTTCTGAGGAATAACATCCCCACCAGTACCCCCATAAGTACGGTGAGTACCGCGGCATATCCTTTCATCCGCGGACTGAACCGGAACGGCACCTTATCCGAAATTTCAACTTCACTGGCATACCGTATGAGTCCTTTCGGGTAGCCAACTTTTTCCATAATGGTATCACACTCATCGATACAGGCGGTGCAATTCACGCACTCCAGCTGAGTTCCGTTGCGGATATCGATACCGGTAGGGCAGACGTGAACGCACTGCAAACAATCGATGCAGTCTCCATGGCCCAACGCCTCCCGATCTTCATTTTTACGGAATTTCTTCCGACCATTTTCCCCTTCACCCCTTTTGTAATCGTAGGCGACCACGATGGATTTGTCGTCGAGCAGGACGCCCTGCATACGCCCATACGGGCAGGCGATAATACAGACCTGTTCGCGAAACCAGGCAAACACGAAATAAAAAACAGCCGTGAAAACCAGCAGGGCCGCCAGGGTGCCCATATGCTGCGCAGGCCCATCCGTTATATACCCGATGAGCGCATCGCTGCCGATCAGGTACGCGAGAAAAACATTGGCAATCAGAAAAGAGATCAAAAAAAAGACGATCCACTTCAGCAACCTTTTCCGAATTTTTTCGGCATTCCAGGGCGCGCGGTCCAGACGGATCTGGGCACCCCGATCTCCATCGATCCAGTATTCAATACGCCGAAAAACCATTTCCATAAAAATGGTTTGCGGACACATCCATCCACAGAAAATCCGCCCGAAGGCGACGGTGAAAAGGGCGATAAAGATCACCCCGATAATCATGGAGATGACAAAGAGGTGAAAATCCTGAGGCCAGAAGGGAAACCCAAAAATATTGAACTTCCGTTCCAGGACGTTAAACATGAGAAACTGATTCCCATTGACCTTTACGAAAGGGGCTGCAAAAAGAAAAACCAGCAGCACATAACTCACGTACTTTCGATAGGTATAAAACTTGCCACTGGGTTTCTTGGGGAATATCCAGGCGCGCTTCCCTTCCTCAGAAATGGTGCCTATTGAATCCCTGAAATTTTCGTTTGAATCCATGTGTTTGCGGCTTCATTTCACCCGGCCGAAGGTTCGTTTACTCCTCGAGATCCTCCGGTTTGACGACTTCGTCTCCCATTGTGGTTTCTACCGCAACCGAGTCGATGGCTACCGGAGCCTCGTCTGCCTGAACTTCTTCTGCCGGAGCATTTTCATCTATCCAGATTTCTCCTTCCGGATCTTTTGGATTGGCAGGGGTTGTTCCCTGCATGCTCAGGATGTAACTGGAGACCTGCGCCATTTCATTGGGTTTGAGCGTAGCCTTCCAAGGGACCATACCCTTGCCGGACCGACCTCCTTCAGAAACCGTGTTAAACACGTTGCGAATCCCCCCGCCTAAAATCCAGTACTTGTCCGTAAGGTTAGGCCCGATACCGCCGCCTCCGTCATTCATGTGACAAACCGCACAGTTCGTTTCGAAAATAACCTTCCCGGCCTTCATGTCTGAGGCTTCGGTAAGAAGTTCCACGGTATTGGCATCGACCAGATCCTTGGCGGTTTTTTTGTACTCCTCAATGGCTATTCGGGCTTCGGCCATTTCTTGTTCAAATTCTGTCTTCTGGTCGTAATCGTTGAAGACGTGAAACCGCACCAGGTACACCACGCCAAAAACGATGGTGATGTAGAAAAGGTAGATCCACCAGGGTGGCAGGCGGTTGTCCAGTTCGCGGATACCGTCGTAATTGTGATCCAGGATAATTTCACCCTCTTCCTCAATAGGACGGGAGCCCAGGAGTTTCTGGTACATGCGTTTGCCCCAGGCCCATTCCCAAGATTCGCTTTTGGCTTCCGTATAGCGGGCCTTGGCTTCCTCTGAGAGGGTTTGGTACATCACGTTTTCTATGGACTTCAGGATCAATTCTATGGCGATCAGCAGCAACAGGACCAGGATCAAAAAGTATGCGGTCATCGGATACGCGATAAAAGCGGGCTGATCTCCCGAGTCGATGAAAAATTCCATCAACAGGAAAACAGTAAAAAACAGCAGGGGTACCCGTACCCAGGCAGGTGTGGAATTTCTCATTGGTCAAATGGTTTTTGGTTTTGGTCGTCTAGTGGCATTTCTTCCAGTTCTTTAATGCGTTCCTTGGAGGTGGTAAAAACCCACCAGAAAAGCACGGTAAAGAAGGCAAAGAATATCAGGAGGGAGATCATCGGATAGGTCGCAATGCCCTCGATACTTTCCATATGGTGTTTTACAATTTTCATCATGGCTTAGCGGTTTTCAGAGGCGACCTCCGTGTTTTGTTCGATTTTGATATCCGTGCCCAATCGCTGTAAATAAGCGATCATAGCGACGATTTCCCGGTCTTTCATTTCAATGAATTCCTCACCGTTCTGCTGGGCATAGGTTTTTTCCTCCTCGTAGCTCCTGACAAATTCGGGATCTGCATAGAGGTTTTTCTCAATTTGCGTCGCCTGGGCTTCCATAGAGGCTTCGGCCCCGGCGATGTCTTCCTCTGAGTAGGGTACCCCCAGAGTGACCATGACCCGCATTTTATCCACAGCCCCGCTGCGGTCGTGTTTGTTCCGGATCAGCCATTTGTAGGATGGCATGATGGAGCCCGATGAGGTGCTTTGCGGATCGTAAAAATGGTTCAGGTGCCAGTTGTCAGAATACTTTCCACCTACCCGCAATAAATCCGGGCCGGTGCGTTTGCTACCCCAAAGGAAGGGGTGGTCATACACAAATTCACCTGCCTTGGCGTATTCCCCGTACCGTTCCACTTCACTGCGGAAGGGCCGTACCATCTGGGAGTGACATCCCACGCAACCCTCGCGAATATAAAGGTCACGCCCTTCAAGTTCCAGAGGTGTGTAGGGCGTTACACTCGTGATCGTGGGGATATTCGATTTCACCAACAGGGTGGGAATGATCTGAATAACACCTCCGATAAGGATGGCTACTGTGGCGAGCAAAGTCAATTGAATAGGACGGCGCTCCAGCCAGGTATGATACTTTTCTCCGGCCTTTCTCCGACCACCGATACGGGTCAGGGCAGGGGCTTCGGCGAGTTCATCTTCCAGCTTGCTGCCTGCACGAACGGTCGCAATAATATTGTAAAGCATCACCAGCATCCCCACCAGGTACATGGTACCCCCAATGGCCCGCATCCAGTACATGGGCATAATTTCATTGACGGTTTCCAGGAAGTTTCCGTAAACCAGGGTGCCATCCGGATTGAATTCTTTCCACATCAGGGCCTGTGTAAACCCTGCGACATACATCGGGAGGGCATAGAGGATGATTCCGAGAGTGCCGATCCAGAAGTGGAAATTCGCCATCCCTGTTGAGTGCAGACGCGTTTTAAACATTTTAGGGACCAACCAGTAGATCATCCCAAAAATCAGGAATCCATTCCAGGCCAAAGCCCCGACGTGCACGTGGGCGATAATCCAGTCGCTGAAGTGGGCGATGGCGTTGATGTTCTTTAAGGAAAGCATCGGGCCTTCGAAGGTGGCCATTCCGTATCCGGTAATGGCAACCACCATAAATTTGAGTACAGGACTCGTCCGCACTTTATCCCAGGCACCCCGCAACGTGAGCAGTCCGTTGATCATACCACCCCAGGAAGGAGCGATGAGCATTACGGAAAAAGCAACCCCGAGGTTTTGAGCCCAGTCCGGCAGGGAGGAATACAACAAGTGGTGGGGTCCGGCCCAGATATAGATAAAAATAAGAGACCAGAAGTGGACGATGGAGAGCCGGTAGGAATAAATGGGCCGGTTTGCCGCCTTGGGAACGAAATAATACATGAGCCCCAGGAAGGGTGTGGTGAGGAAAAAGGCCACAGCGTTGTGCCCGTACCACCACTGAACCAATGCATCCTGGACCCCTGCGTACACCGAATAACTTTTCATGGCACTCACGGGAAGTGCGAGACTGTTAAATATATGCAGTACAGCAACGGTTACGATGGTGGCCAGATAGAACCAGATAGCCACATACAGGTGGCGTTGGCGCCGCTTGAGCATGGTCCCGATAAAGTTCCAGCCAAATATGACCCAAACCGCAGCAATGGCCAGATCGATAGGCCATTCCAGTTCTGCATACTCTTTGGATGAGGTATACCCGAGCGGGAGGGTGATGGCGGCTGCCACGATGATGGCCTGCCAGCCCCAAAAATTAAAGTTGCTCATCCAGTCGCTGAACATTCGCGCTTTAAGGAGCCGCTGGGTGGAATAGTAAACCCCGGCAAACATGGCATTTCCTACAAAGGCGAAGATGACGGCATTGGTGTGTAAGGGGCGAAGTCGCCCAAAACTCAGCCATGAAATCCCATCCGTGAGGTTCGGAAATATAAACATAAACGCCAGTAGCAGGCCCACCAGCATTCCGACAACACCCCAAAGCAGGGTGGCATACAGAAATTTCTGTACGATTTTATTGTCATAGTGAAATTGCTGTACTTCCATAGATCAGTTTTTAATTTGAATTATCGAGTTGGTTGAATTTAGATACATCAGTGTCCTTCTCCACGAGCTCATCTTCAAAAAGCATACGTATAGAAGGGGTGTAGGAATCGTCATACTGACCTTTCCTAACAGAAATAATAAAGACTACAAAGAAGAATATGGCTATCAAAATGCTGATAGCCAGCAACATATAAATAACGCTCATACCCAGGCGGAATTTGAGTGTAAAACTAGATCCCCTGTAAAGTTAAAAATATGATAAATATCAGTGTTCACAAGTTATTCAATTTTTCTGCCAATCCAATTCGTAGCTGCCGTGGTAAAGGCCACAATACTGATGGAACTCAGGGGCATCAGGATGGCCGCAATGACCGGTTCGAGTTGTCCGGTAACTGCAAAATACAGTCCGACCAGATTGTAGAGGAGGGAAAACCCGAAGCTCATATAAATGATTTTCATCGCTTTTTTGGTAATGCCCAGGAACACGCCGAGATTGGCAAACTGACTGCTGTCGAGAATGGCGTCGCAAGCCGGGGTAAAGAGGTTGGCATCTTCACTGATGGCAATCCCCACTTTGCTCTGGGCGAGCGCCCCAGCATCGTTAAGTCCATCGCCAATCATCAGGACCTCCTTCCCTTCGCGCTGCAATTCCCGGACGAACTGAAGTTTTTCTTTAGGCTTCTGGTTAAAATACATAGGTGTTAGTGGCGGAAGCAGCTCTTCCAAAAAAGCCTTTTCAGATTCGTTATCGCCTGAAAGTACGGCGAGGGAATAGTCGCGATTCAGGTCTTCAAAGAGTTTGCCTGCCCCTTCTCTGTAGCTGTTGCGGATAATAAAATGCCCTTTGTACCTGTCATTCGTGCTGACATGCACTTCGGATCCGCCTGCCTGAGCCGGGGGTGCTCCGGTTACAAACTCGCTGGAACCTACCCGGATGTGTGCATCGGCCAGCCGTCCTTCCAGCCCCTCTCCCAGGTGCTCTTCAAAATTGTCCAGGGGGATTATATTGTACGGAGCCAGTTGTTTATATAAGGTTTGACTCAAAGGGTGCCCGGAGGCCCGGAGCGTATTTTTAAGCAGGATAGCCTCGGCTTCAGTGAGTTCAATCCCCGTGTAGTCAATACTGTTTCTTCGGGTAGTGGTCAGGGTACCCGTTTTATCAAAAATGGCGGTGTCTACCAAAGCCATACGCTCCAGACTTTCAGTATCCTTTACATAAAATCCTTTTTTGCCGAAAATACGCAAGAGATTCCCCAGGGTAAAGGGAGCTGCGAGAGCAATGGCACAGGGACAGGCAATGATCAAAACCGCGGTGAGCACATTCAGGGCCCGGGCGGGTTCGATAAAAAGCCAGATTCCGGCGGCCACAAAAGCAATTGTCAGTACGGCCACGGTAAAGCGTTTTCCAATCCGGTCCGTGAGATTCCTGAAGGCTGTTTTGGGGTTGCGCGAAAATGCCGCATCACTCCAGAGTTCAGTCAGATAACTTTGGGAAACCGGTTTGAGCACTTCGATCTCGATAGCTCCCTGAAGCTGTTTTCCGCCTGCATAAAGGCGGTCTCCACTCTTTTTGGAGACGGCCCGGGCCTCTCCGGTAACGAAACTATAATCGACCCTGCCTTCCCCTTTAAGGAGGATGGAGTCGGTCGGAATCAGGGAATTGCTTTTGATGAGCAGGCGGTCTCCCGTGACCACCTCGTGGACCGGGATGTTCTCCTCAGATCCGTCTGTCTTCAGGCGGGTAACGGCGATCGGAAAGTAAGACTTGTAGTCCCGTTCAAAGGACAAAAAAGAATAGGTGCGTTGCTGGAAAAATTTTCCGAGGAGCAGGAAAAAAACAAGTCCGGTAAGACTGTCAAAAAATCCCTGTCCCAGGTCTAAAGTGATCTCAACGGTGCTGCGAATAAAAAGGACAAGGATGCCCAGGGCAATAGGCACATCGATATTGAGCATGCCGGAGCGCAGGCTTTTGTAGGCCGATGTCAGATATCCCGAACCGGAATAAAAAACCACAGGCAGGGAAAAGGCAAACATAATCCAGTGGAAGAGGCCCTTGTACTTCTCCAGCCAGTACTCTCCGCTTTCAAAATACTCGGGAAAGGATAAGAACATGATGTTTCCAAAAGCAAAGCCGGCAATACCGAGCTGGTAAATAAGTTTGCGGTCTATTTTTTTGGCACTCCCCTCGTATTGCTCCAGGGTAATGGAGGGCTCATACCCAATCGCATTGAGCAAACTCACCAGTTCTTTCAGGCTGATTTGCTCGGAATTGAAATGGATACGCGCTTCTTTTCGCGGGAAGTCTACCTGACTGCTGAGGACCCCGGGATTGAGCCGGTTCAGATTTTCCAGTACCCAGATACACGAACTGCAATGGATGTGCGGAATACTCAAACTGATGATATGATGCGATTCATCCTGAAACTCGAGAAGGCGTTCGGCGATCCCCGGGTCGTCCAGGTAGTCGAATTTTCCCAGGTTGAGTTCGGGTGTTTTACCAGGGGCTCCCTCTAATTCATAGTAATAGCTCAGATCGTTATCCCTGAAAATAGCATAGACGGTTTTACACCCATTACAACAAAAGGATTTTTCGTCGAAGTGTATCTCTTCAGTTTCACAGGGAAGTCCGCAATGAAAGCAGTTTGAATGGGGCATTGGACGGTTTTGCAGCTTTGAAATTATAAAAAGCAAAGGTTCCGGCAAAGGTTGGGGAATGTTAAAGGACAAAAGATGACACTTGTCAGTTTTTAAAGTCCTCAAAAAATAGCTACTTTTATTATAGAAATCCGACTATTCCTATGGAGGAGCGATGTGAGAACTGTATTGTTCGTAAGTTCAATGCTTTAAGGGCCATGAGTAAGGATGAACTGAAAGCGGTTTCCGACTCTAAAGTCTCCCGGAAGATTAAGAAAGGGGAGGTTATCTTTGAAGAAGGAGAAAAACTCAATGGTGTTTACTGTGTTCGGGGAGGCGTTTCCAAATTGGCCAAGCTGAGCCCAAATGGCAAGGATCAGATCGTTAAGCTGGCCACCAAGGGAGAAGTGTTGGGGCAGAGGTCCGTAGTGGCCGAAGAAAATTCGAACCTGAGCGCTACCGCTGTCAGTGATATGGAAATGTGCTTTATCCCGAAAGAAGCTATAGTGAGCACCTTGCATAAGAATCCGGACTTCACCTACGAAGTGCTCCGTCATATGGCCCACGATCTCAGAGAAGCGGACGATGTGATTGTAAATATGTCCCAGAAAACCGTCAAGGAGCGCATTGCTGAGGCGCTGCTCTATATGATGAACAACTTTGGCGAAGATCAGGAGGGATATCTCGCCTTAGTGCTTTCCCGGGAAGATATCGCCAATGTTGTCGGGACCGCTACAGAATCCTGTATCCGAATCCTCTCGGAGTTTAAAAAACAGGGGCTGATAAAAACCTCAGGCAAGCGGATGGCCATCCTCGAAGCGCGCAAGCTTCAGGATCTTGCCGATGGTTTTTAGTCAATAACACCCTGTCATTCAGAGCGATACCATCTCATCTTTTTTTTTGAAAAGATGATGGATATCATACTTTCAAGCTGCTTCGGATACTACCTTTATCCAAATAGATCTTATTGGGTATGCACCATATTCTTATACCGACAGATTTTTCAGGCACTGCACAAAGTGCGGTGGATTACGCCATTTCCTATTTTAAAGGAGAGCGGTGTGTGTTTCATTTTTTAAACACCTATACGCCCGACTTTGTACATAGTCGGGTCATGGCTTTGGCACATGGGGGTAATCAGGAAGAAGATGCCATGCAGGTCATCTCTGAAAAGGGATTGAAACGCCTCGTTGAAGATCTGAAAGCACAGCACCCCAACGCAGGGCATGAGTTTCACACAGTATCTTCATTTAACCTGTTGACTGAAGAAGTGAAAGAACAATTGTCTTTGTATCCGATAGACATGATTGTCTCCGGCACTACCGGGGCATCGGGAATAAAAGAAGTTTTTCTGGGCAGTAATACGGTTCGAATTCTCAGGGCCACCTCGGCGTGTCCTGTGCTTGTGATTCCCAAAGAAACCCGATTTAAAAAAGGAGTAAAGATCGGTTTGGTCACCGATTTTGGAACGCCCTATTCAGCCTCCCAAATCGAAGCGATCCTAGAGTTTCAGACGCGTTTGGATGCCACCCTTGAAGTCATGCATATCGGTGGTCCGGAAGGACTGACCGGTTTTCAGGAACTCCATAAACACCAACTTTTTCTGGAACTGGAAAGGGGAAATCCAGAGATGAAATGGCGCACGCCCATGGCGAGTAAATCCGAGGTCATAGAAAACTATCTCGAAGAGGCCTCCATAGGGATGCTGATCATGATTCGCAATGACCATCACCTGGTCGATGAATGGCTTCGGGAGCCTGTGGTCAAAAAGGTTGCTTTTCACACCGACATACCCATGCTGGTCCTGCCTCCGGTTCAGCCTTGAGTATTCCGGATTTGTTCTTCTCTTGGAATCGGACGATCCTCGTAGAAATCTTCAAAAGTTTTTGAGGTGGTATAAGCATCTGTAAGGACTTTGTATACCATAATAACAACCATGCCCTGGCCCAGAACGGTGGCGTAAAAAATCCAGCTGAAGGCAAAACCCAGCGCAGCACCTATAGTCAGCATAAGAAGGAAGAAGGTGGTGATCCCCACCCAGGTCATAGCAGAAATTTTCATTTTTTATTTTAAAAGTACCAAATAGGTCCGGAAAGACCTGTTAAAAGAAGGCCAAAAAGGGAGGGGTCAGGACTCAGAGCCGTCCCGACAGGACAGGGGCGACAAAGGTCACCTGGAAATTTTAACGATGCGTGAACAGACCGGTGATTTCATGCCCGGGACTCAAAGTCCCATGGAAAATTGTTCCGACCCGCAAGTGTTTTGAAAAAGCTTTAGTATCTTTACCGCGTTGTGTTGTATTTCCCGAAAGGGAAATCAGGTCTGCGACATTGCGTCGCGCCGATGAAAGGCTTTCCGTTTAGGGAGGCTTTTTTTTTGCTTTCCGGGTTCGGCGTTTCGTTACAGAAGTTCAGGGCTTCAAATTTCCCTTTACACTCAATTTGTCGTAATTTTAAGCTATTGTAAAAACGACCTGTTCACTATGCCTTTATACCATAAACTCGGTAAAATTCCCCATAAGCGCCATACCACCTTCCGCAAGAAGGATGACAGCCTGTATTACGAGCAACTCTTCGGAACTATCGGATTTGACGGAATGTCCAGCCTGCTCTATCACATCCACAGACCCACTCAGGTAAAAGAGATTATCAAATCCCTCGATATAGCTCCGCGGGCGGCAGTAGCGTACAATATGCATTCCCGCCTCTTTAAGGGATTGGAATTACCTCCCAAAGATGACTATCTGGAGAGTCGCAGTGTTCTGCTTTTCAATTCGGATGTGACTGTGGGGGTCGCGGCGCCCAAAAAATCTCAGACCGACTATTTTTATAAAAATGCGGATGCCGATGAATTACTCTTTGTACACAAG
>CAKZOC010000132.1 GCA_937136025.1 uncultured Bacteroidota bacterium | reverse complement strand
CTCCAGTTTCCATCTCTGTTAATATCGTCTAATAAACAGGACGATTCACTAAGGGTTAGCAATTTGAGAAAATGAAACACAGCTGGCGGGTCTTTTAATAAGAGAGTCGATTGAATGGCAAATATTAAGGGAATTTTGGATATTTGTTGAAATCAGGACGCCGCTTTTCTAAAAAAGCATTTCTGCCCTCTTTGGCTTCTTCCGTCATATACGCTAAACGGGTCGCCTCCCCTGCGAAAACTTGTTGGCCGACCATACCGTCATCGGTTAGGTTCATGGCAAACTTCAGCATTTTAATGGAAGTCGGAGATTTGGCGAGTATTTCCTGAGCCCATTCATAGGCCGTGTCTTCCAGGGCCTCATGTGGAATAACCGCATTGACCATGCCCATCTCGTACCCCTGCTGCGCACTGTAATTCCGGCCCAAAAAGAATATCTCACGGGCCCTTTTCTGACCGATCATCTTGGCCAGATAGGCCGAGCCGTATCCACCGTCAAAACTGGTGACGTCTGCATCGGTCTGTTTAAAAATAGCGTGCTCTTCACTGGCCAGCGTAAGATCACACACCACGTGAAGACTATGCCCTCCTCCCACGGCCCATCCGGGTACAACAGCAATCACGACCTTGGGCATAAATCGAATCAATCGCTGAACCTCCAGTATGTTCAGGCGATGGTATCCGTCTTCCCCGACATATCCCTTGTGACCTCTGGCCTTTTGGTCTCCCCCACTGCAAAATGCATACACACCATCTTTGGGAGAGGGCCCTTCGCCTGAGAGTAAAACCACGCCGATAGAGGTATCCTCCTGGGCATCGTAAAAGGCCTCATAGAGCTCTCGGGTTGTCTTCGGACGGAAGGCGTTGCGCACTTCGGGCCGGTTAAAGGCAATTCGGGCCACACCCCCGGCCTTTTTGTAGGTGATATCTTCAAATGTACCAACGGATTTCCATGGAATATTCTTCATAATATGCGATCTAAAGTACTTTTTACGGATTCCCAAAGATACTACCCGCGCCCTAATTCTTCCCTTTTTCTTTAGCTTCTATCCATCGGGAAAGATAGCGCAACCGGCCAAAGGCCTCATTTTGAAGCAGGTTTTGGATCACCCGGGTTTCCTGTGGAAGAACATCCCGCCGTTTGGCATAGGTGTCCATGGCGCCTGAAAGAATATCAAAAGAAGTGTTCAGATGCACTTCGGTTGCCTGCCGTTGAAACCCTAACGTCCGATCCCATTCAACCGCATTCGTGTACAGGGTCACTGCCTTTTGCGCAAAGTGCTCCGCGCAGTCGGCGACAAAGGGCAGGTCCCGGGGTTCATCGATGATCCCCTCAAAACCTATTGTAGTGCTCATAACGGGAAGGCCGAATACTGAGGCCTTTAGAATTTTGCCTTTGATTCCTGCGCCAAAGCGCAAGGGGGCTAACAAGAGTCGGGCATTACTGAGAACAGGTTGGAGTTCGGGAGCCCATCCCCTCACCTCAAAACCTTCCGCAGGCGCATCCATCTCAAGGGTTTGCCTTGGCAAATAAGCCCCGTACACCTGCAATACAGCATCCGGGAGATTTTGACGAATCCGGGGCCAAATTTCGGTTTTCAGGTGGGCAATAGCATCCCGATTTGGCGCGTGTTTTCCATTGCCGATGAATACAAAATTGGAGCGCCCCTGAAAGTTCACCCCCGGGATCAGGGCTGACGAGTGCATTCCAA
>CAKZOC010000131.1 GCA_937136025.1 uncultured Bacteroidota bacterium | reverse complement strand
CGGAGGGAGGGCCGAATTTCACGCCGTATCGGTTACCGATAAAGCGGCGATAGAGTCGCTGTTTCAGCAGATCAACAACACCCACGGGCGGATCGATATCCTGATCAACAATGCCGGGATCACCCGCGACCGCACCCTGGAAAAAATGAGTGAAGACGAATGGGATGCTGTTATAGAGGTGAATTTAAAAGGCGTGTTTCTCTGTACGCAGGCCGCTATCCCCTATATGAAGGAACAACACTACGGCCGAATTGTCAGCGCGGCATCGAATGTAGGGCTCCGCGGAAATTTCGGGCAGACGAATTACGCAGCCACCAAGGCCGGGGTCATTGCCATGGCCAAGACCTGGACTGTGGAATTAGGCAAATACGGGATTACCGCCAATGCGGTTGCCCCGGGATTCACCATGACCGAGATGGTGCAGAAAATTCCCGAGGCGCATTTTGAAGCCATCAAAAAAGCCATTCCCCTCGGCACTGTAGCCCAGCCCATAGACATCGCCTACGGCTACCTCTACCTCGCCTCTGATGAAGCGCGGTTTGTTTCGGGCATTTGCCTGACTATTGACGGCGGAACCTCAAGATAAATAGCTCATGTCTAAACTTGTATTAGAAAATATTGCAGCGCTGCGGGAGCTCGAGGGAAAGAGCCTTCCCACCGGGGAATGGGTTACCGTAACCCAGGAAATGATAAACGATTTTGCCAAAGCCACCGGGGATGACCAGTGGATTCACACCGATGTGGAAAAAGCCCGGAAGTTTTCCCCTTTTAAAACAACGATTGCCCATGGCTTCCTGTCGCTCTCCCTCTTGTCGAAACTGCTTTCGGTTATGGAGGTTCAATCCGCTACCATGGGTGTGAATTACGGGCTGAACAAGGTGCGCTTTCCCAGTCCGGTGCCTTCGGGAAGCCGGGTGCGTTTACAATCGCGCATTGCCTCTATGGAATCCTATGGTAAAAATGGGGTGAAAATCACCTGGGACTGCACCCTGGAACTTGAAAACAGTCCAAAACCGGCCTGCGTGGCGGAGTTTATCAGCCTGATGTTTGAATAGGTGCCGGCAGTGAAGCGAGCAGGGTTTTCAATATGCCCCGGAGGGATTCAGGAGTACCCGAATGTAGTCTTGAACTGTTTTGGGAAATCGTCCCCGGAGTTTGACCTGCCCTATCAGGATTTACAGGAGGAGGGGTGGGTGATCAAAGCGTTGGAACAAATCTCGGGCAGCTCCATGGGATAAAAGCTGATAAAAAACCGGAAAACCCGCGAAAAATCGGGTTTTGGTTTTAAGGGAAACCCTTCTTAGTTGTATATTCATAAGCCACTAAAAACAAGCCCACTATGACGCGTCTCTTTGATTTGCTCTACCACCAGGTGGAAAACCACCCGAATGAAACCGCAGTCAGTTCCCGGGATGCTTCGGGAAACTGGATTTCATATAGTTCCCGGGAAGTGCTTGACGCCGCAGAACAGGCCGCATCAGGCCTTGTAAAGGCAGGGCTTCGCCCCGGAGATACGGTGGCGATTGTCGCCTATAAAAACAGGCCGGAATGGTTGATTATGGATTTCGCCATCCAGATGGCCGGTGGCATCAGCATTCCGCTTTATCCGACCATAAGTATTGGAGAATACGAGTATATCCTGAATGAAGCCGAGGTTAAAATGGCTTTTTGCGGGGCCCTCGACCTGTACGACAAACTGACTGCCGCCCAAAAAAAGACGCCCACCCTGGGGACCATCTACACCTTTGATTCGCATCCGGACCGCCCCTTCTGGAAAGATATCTTTGACGCCGAGGGCATTTCAGCCCTACAGCCGATAAAAGATACAATCAAGGGTTCCGATCTGGTTACCATTATTTATACCTCCGGGACCACCGGAAATCCGAAAGGGGTGATGCTCACCCATTCGAACATTATGTTCGTGGTACTGGAAACTTCCAACTTGTTTTTGACTGAGGCCGGTGAAAAAGTGCTGAGCTTTCTTCCCATGTGCCACATATACGAGCGGGCGGTTTCGTTTGTCTATTACTTTAAAGGCGCTTCGGTCTATTACTGCGGCACCGATAACTTAAGCGGCCCGGATGGGGATCTGGCTTCGGTCAAACCCGTGGCCTTTACCACCGTTCCCAGGTTGCTGGAGAAAATATATGAAGCCATTTACAACAAAGGGCTGGCCCTGGAAGGTGCCAAGCGGAATTTATTTTTTTGGGCCCTGAGCCTTACCGACAACTACGAGCCCGAACAAAAACTCTCCTTTATAAACGGCCTGAAGTGGAAGGTGGCAGACAAGCTGATTTTTAGCAAATGGCGCGCCGCTTTAGGCGGAAACGTGCGCATGATCGTGACCGGTGCGGCCCCCTGCCCGGTTAAAATTTTGAGGGTTTTCTGCGGGGCCGGGATCAATATTAAAGAAGCCTATGGCCTTACAGAAACCTCACCAACCCTTACGGGGAACCGGATGGAACCCGGCGGAACCCTTTTGGGGACTGTGGGTTACGCAATTGATGGCGTAGATCTTCGCATCGATACTTCCGCCGGAGACTATGGGGAAGGAGAAGGAGAAATTCTGGCGCACGGGCCAAATGTCATGTTGGGGTATTACAAAAAACCCGAGGTCACTGCCGAGGTATTTCGCGAGATCGACGGAAAGAAATGGTTTTGTACCGGAGACATCGGGAAGTTCATCCCCGGGGAAGGCGGGCGGCAGTTCCTGAAGATCACCGATCGGAAAAAAGAGCTCCTGAAAACTTCCGGAGGAAAATACGTTGCCCCTGCCCCTATTGAAAACCGTTTCCGGGAAGACTTCCTGGTGGAGCAGATTATGGTGGTGGGCGAAAAACAAAAATTTGTTTCTGCCCTTATCGTGCCTGCGGAAGAAGCCCTTAAAAACTGGTGCGAACACAAGGGTATTCCATGGACCAGCATAGGTGAAATGATCACCCACCCCAAGGTCCTGGGGAAATACCAGAAAATTATCGATGGGCTAAACCCGGAATTCTCCCACATCGAACAGATCAAAAAATTCAAACTCGTGCCTTACCAATGGCTGCCGGTTCATGAAGACCAGTCGGAGTCCGAACTGACCCCGACCCTCAAGCTCAAAAGACGGGTCATTCGAAAAAAATTCGAAAATGAAATTGCGGAGATCTATACCTGACAGGCACCAGAGGACCCGTGAAACCCATGACCTAAGCTCCTGATTCATGATCTCTTTTTTTCGCAGAATCCGCCAATCCCTTCTGAATCAAAACCGGTTTCAGAGGTATTTTATGTATGGCCTTGGTGAAATTCTGCTTGTCGTGGTGGGAATATTAATAGCCCTGCAGATCGACAACTGGAATGAGTCGCGGAAGGATCGGGAAATTGAACAAGCTGTCCTTTTGCAGTTGCAGGAAGATTTCGGGTCGAACCTCGCCCAATTGAATCAGAAAATTCAGATTCGCAAGGCGATTATCGAATCTTCTCTTTACATTCTCGAGGCCACAGACCATCCTGCCCTAGCCGACAGAGATTCCCTTATTGCCCGTTTTTCGATATTGCTGGTAGACCCCACCTTTGATCCCATACAATTCGATCTGAGCAGCACGGGTAACCTGAGGTTAATAACCAATTACAGACTAAAGCGGCTGCTCTCCAACTGGACTTCAGACATTGTAGGGGTGCAGGAAATTGAACAGAACTGGTCTGACGTTGTCAATGAGCAACTTCAACCCGAACTCAATCAGCTGGGCATCACCCGGGATCTGGCAAATTATTTTGCCAATGACCTGGAGGCGGACTGGCAGTTGGAAGAAGCATCCCAAAGGAAAAAAATTCCCATTGGCGCTGCACGGGAACCCGTATCCGCAACCCAAATCTCTGAGAGCAAAGTGCTGGAGAGCCTTGTTTCCATGGCGATTACGTACAACAACGCGGCCAACATACAGTCGGAAACCCTTCGAAAACGGATTGAGGAAATCCTCAGCCTGATCAGGGCTGAAATTCACTAAATGCGGGTGGTGCGCTTCTGAAAACAAAAACCTTCCCTAAATACCGGCCAGCAAAAAACAGGGGGTTCTTGCAGTCCGAGATCAAAAGAGAAGGCGTATTTTAAAAAAGGAAATTGCCTATTCCCCTTTCCCCGTACTCGGGGCATCGTCATGGGTACAACTATAGTGCGCATCAGAGGCCGCGTAAACGGCAGCAGTAGCGGATTTCTGAGCTTCACGGGCAGCATTTAAAGATTTACGCATGTGGTATTGCACATCCCCGAGTTTTCGGGCGGCGGAGGCCTTTTTGGCGTTACTCATAGCCACATCGGCAAAATCGCGGGCATCGATCGCCCGGCTCTCGGCTTCTATAGAATTGGTGATTACGGCATCAATACCACATACCTCAGCGTAGTACTGGGACTCTCCCGCTAAAGAAACCGCCTCATGGGCGGCCGCCTGGGCTTCCCCCGCAAACTTTTGAGCAATCCGGGCATTTTCACGGGCTTTGGAAAAGGTATCCGCATATCCGGCAATCTCGGCATAGGTCCGGACACTGTCGGAATTTGCACTGACCACTTCGGAATAGTCCTTCACTTCCGAAACTTCGCTTTTAAATAGTTCACATTGGGCCGAAGCCATTCCCGGCAAGAGCAGCAATCCTGCAACCACCAGCTTCATTGAATGAGTAATTCCGTGTTTCATAAAAATACGACTTGATTGAACTGCCCTATAACGGCGATAGGGCCGATTCATTTCATATTTCAGATAAAATGCATAAAAACGGGATAAACCCCCAGTAATATGGTGGTCTTAGAAGAAGTCGCGAAATCTATATTTCACTGCACTTTAACCTGAATAAATGGATGTTGGAAAATAAAATAGTAGTTTAGCCCTCTGGATGCGTGTTTTTGGGTGGCTTACCCCGGAACGAGTTACGTGAGTTATGAGAATGACAAAGAAACATTTCTTGATTATCCTGGCCC
>CAKZOC010000130.1 GCA_937136025.1 uncultured Bacteroidota bacterium | reverse complement strand
GAACCTCCCGGACTATTTTCTCATCTGCCTTGATTTCCTGAAGGCTAAGGATATCCGGGTCGAGTTCCTGTACAATTTCGACAAAGTTTTTATTGGTAATCGCGCGAATCCCATTGATGTTCCATGATATGATATGCATCGGGCAGGTCTTTAGAACTCAAAAATACAGGAAGTAAGGCCTTAAAAGAAAGTAAGTGCGGTAGATTTCCAAACCTTTTACCCCAAACGCATTCCCATCATCAGGTCATCATCCCTGCCGGCGCTTTGCGGTCCAGTCCTGGATTTGTATTCGATATACGATAGGCATATCCTTTGAATCAGATTTGCTTGAAAACTCATTGATGAAATCTGAGGGTTGAATGCCTTGTTTTACAAGCACCTTTCGCACGCCTTCACAGAACTGTTTCAGCTGGAATTTGGCATCCAGCTGGCCTAATTCTTCAAATTTACCATGGATGAGCACGGAGCGCCACCACATCATTCCCTCTTTGTGGTATACCAAAAGTGAAACTTGGGGGTTTTCCCTTAGGGAGGCAATCTTATGCCCTACCGTGGTATAGCTGATGATGGCCTCGTTTTCCCTGTCGTAAAAGTAGGTGATGGGTACCACATAAGGCGTTTGGTGGGCAATATACCCGAGGCTTCCCACACAGTGATCGGAAAGCAATTTATGGATCAGGCCTTCGCCGAGATCCTGTATGGTCCCGGTATCCCGAATTTTGTTCTTTGGTGTCTCCATGAGCGCTCAGTTATCGATTTGTGACCCATTTGTTTTACGGCTGATCCTTAAGACTGAAACAGAAGATGTCAAGATCAGCAGTAAAATTAGCTTGACCCGTGCAAAGCTCAAATGATCTTCATCATGATACCACATATTTATGACGGGGTATAGTTTTAGGTTCCGGAAGTTCCATAAAGGCCCTCCCCCGCCCTATTACAAGATTCAGCTCCCAAACGCAACCTCATTACAGTCAACTGTCATTTCCGGTTATGCTCCAATAGATAACGACTTAGTAACGCACTTTTCGATGCTGTGAAATCTCCATTTCAGTACGCTCGGTTGGCCATTCTTATTTTTCGATTTTCAAGCCATCACAGGGAAACTATCGGCACAAAAAAAAGCAGGCACCAAAGGCATGCCCAGTCATGGGATGCGCTATTTAGAATGTTTGATTTATTGAGACTTTCAATCCAATAGTGATATTTACCTCCGAATCCTGCCGACATGATCCGGATCATGGAAAAATTGAAACCCGGGGTGTATCTTCATTGAAAATTCGGTTTATGAAAGGTTCTTTAATACTTGGCAAGGTCGGGGGTGTCAGGATTGAGATTCACTGGACCTTCACCCTCCTGCTCCTCTGGGTATTGTTCTCTACCCTGAAGCAGGGAGGGGATACGACCATGGTATTGTTCAACATCACCTTGATCTTCGTCCTCTTCCTTTGTGTGGTCCTGCATGAACTGGGCCATTCCTACATGGCGCACCGCTTTGGGATCCCCACTCGGGCCATAACACTGCTGCCCATCGGGGGGGTGGCATCCCTCGATAAAATGCCGGAAGAGCCACAGCGGGAACTGGCTGTGGCCCTTGCAGGGCCGGCCGTAAATGTGCTAATAGCCCTGTTGCTATTGCTGGTTGTGCCTTTAAATGCCTACCGGGGTTTTACCACTGAACAATGGGAGCAACTCTTGGCTGCACCGTCGCGGGAAGCCTTCCTGTTATACCTTTTAATGGCTAATATTTTGTTAGTGGTCTTCAACCTCATCCCGGCTTTCCCCATGGACGGGGGGCGGGTGCTTCGAGCGTTACTCGGATTTTCATATAACCGGTCCCGGGCCACAGATATCGCAGCCCGCCTGGGCCAGGGGCTCTCCTTTATATTCCTGATCCTCGGCCTGTTGTTCAATCCGTTCCTGGTCATTATTGCAATCTTTATCTTTTTCGGGGCCTATGCCGAAAACAAGATGGTTCAGCAGACTTTCCAACTCCGGGGCCATAAGGTCCGGGAAGCACTCCTTACGGACTTGACCCTGCTCCAAGCTGAGGATCCGTTGGAGAAGGCCATTGAAACTATTCTGAAAGGTACTGAGAAGGATTTTATCGTAGTCCGGGAGAATAAACCCATCGGAATACTGCCAAACAAGACCATCCTCGAATACGCCCAGGCACCTCAGCGGCCAATAGGCGAACTGATAAAAACTTCGTTTCCTTGCGTAGGGCCGGATTCAGATTTGGAGAAAGCCATTGAAATCATGGGGCATCATCAGCAAAAATTCCTTCCAGTTCTGGAGGGGGAAACCCTTATAGGGGCCATCAGCAGTGAGAATATTAGTGAGTTTATTATGCTCAAGGCTGGCCTTGCTCCCCAGGCCACATAACCCCGGTTACCTGAATCATTCAAATTGATGCAAATCATTTCAGTTTACCCTTATCCATCCTTAATTTGTAGACAGGCT
>CAKZOC010000129.1 GCA_937136025.1 uncultured Bacteroidota bacterium | reverse complement strand
ATTCCAACTATTTTATCAACCTAATGGATATGCCTAGGAAAGTTTACCTTACTTAACTCTTAATGCACAGTAAAATATTGTTTTGCACATCAACTTTCCCAAGTCTGTCTTGTTTGCGCTATATATTTGTATGTAAGGCCTTCTTTTATTTACTCTTAGCTGATTTGCTATTCTTTCCGCGATTTCGTCTCAAGGAAAGAAGAACGATTCGCTCTGAACAGCCACTTTGTGTCTGAAAAGAGTTTGTATGGAGAGATAAATATGTCATTGGCTCTGTCTTTGACTTTGCCAATGTAAGGATGTGCCAAATGGTAATTGGAATAATGACCTAATATATTTTCATATAAAGACTCAACCCATTCTTTATCTGGAAGTGAGTTGTCTGGCTCAAAATGGATATTTCTTATTTCTTGTTCTTTTTTGTAATCAAACTCTACATCTGAAAACGAGTCTATTAAATCTTCAAATTGTTTACCTATTTTTTCTATGCTATAATTTTCTAAAACAAATTGTCTGGATTTTTTTTCTTTGCTACGTTTTTCTTCTTCGGGCATTTTGTAGACTTTTTCAATTTGGCTGCTAATGCTTATAGGGGATGTGGTAGCTTTTATAAATTGAGTTCCGGGCTCTCTGTATTCAGTCCAGTCCAAAGGTAAGCCTCCGCTTTCATCTGTACAACAATCTTCTCCGCAGCTATAATTAGTTACTAAAGTTACTAGTTCTGTTAATTTAGCTTCTTGAATCGGTAGTTCTTGACCACCGGAAGTAAAGGGATGGCAATAAACATCCATCAAATTATAAATTTCATTCAACTGTCTTTCATCTACTCCGTTTTTTACATTAGTTGTTTCACTTGAGTTATTTTGATTGCAGAATTTACATTTAATTTTTTGGCCTTCAAATGGTTTGATATCATACCTATTGCAGCTAGAGCAAAAATATGTTGTTAGAATGTCGGTTCTTTCTATATTCTTTTCTTTTAAAAGTTTTAGAATATCCCACCCCTCCGACCAGTGAGTGTGGAGTAGAAGTTTAGCTTTAGCGTCCGGGTTATTTTGTGTGAATATTTTAAATCCATCTAAAAGATTTGGAACAGATTTTCTCAATTGATTTCTAAACACAAACCCTATGATGAAATTGTCTTGGGTACCGAAAAAATTTCTCAACTTGTTTCTATCTTGATTGTCGAATCTAAAGAAATTTTGAGTTTCAATGCTACCTCTTATAGTTTTTACATGGTTGTGTCCGATCTTATTTAAAGCTTTTTCAGCAAAAGAAGCCCAAACGTAATAATTTTTGATTTTGTCTGCAGCGCTACGGCCCAGGGAATCATGGAACTCAACCTCAGACTCGAGGTCCCGGTAATTTTCTGCGTACTTACGGATGATACCCTGCAACAAGCCAAAGACCGCAGCGGCGGACGTCATGGCAATAAAGGGGCGGAAGCGGCAGTGGCGGCTCTTCAGATGGCCGCACTCTGAGTGTTAGAGACCCCGCTGCGGGGAATAACCCACATCTTTCCGGGATGTTAACAATTTTTGGGAGCGAGGTCCGGGCTCCCATTTTGTTTTTAAGTAATTTTGAGGAAGGGGCTATGGGAAGGTTTTCAAAACTTCGTAAAAACAAAAAATACGGTTATAAACCGCGCTATTATGACGATAAGGGTGAGGGTAACCCTTATAAAATAGGGCATAAACTCGACCGTTTTCGCTCCACTGTAGATCATCCCGGAGGCCTCAAAAACCGGTTTAAAAATGCCATGTCCGATCTAAAGCGGGAAGGGGACCGGAATTACGGCTGGAGAATGCTGATTATAATCCTGATCCTCTTGCTGCTCGTGTTGTACATTCTCGATTTTGATTTATCTATTTTTTTTCCTGCTGATGGGCCAACGGATTGAACTTTTACCGGAGCATGTTGCGAACCAAATCGCAGCGGGAGAGGTGGTCCAGCGGCCGGCCTCTGTGGTTAAAGAGCTTCTTGAAAATGCTCTTGATGCAGGAGCTACGGATATCCAACTCATCATTCGGGAAGGAGGAAAAACCTTAATTCAGGTCGTAGACAATGGGACGGGTATGGACCGGACCGACGCGGAGTTGTCCATCGTCCGGCATGCCACCTCAAAAATAAGGAAAGCCGAAGATCTCTTTCAGATCCACACCATGGGTTTCAGGGGAGAAGCCCTCGCCTCTATTGCAGCGATCGCCCACCTCGAGTTGCAAACCCGAAATGGGCAGGACGCGCTGGGAACGCATCTTAAAATGGCTGGTGGAACCCTGGAATCTATCTCGGAAACCGTGGTGCCTCAGGGTACTTCCATTCAGGTTAAAAATCTTTTCTTTAATATTCCTGCCAGAAGAAATTTTCTGAAGTCGACCAAGATCGAATACAGGCATGTACTCGAAGAATTCCAGCGCATAGCACTGGCCCATCCGGAGATTTCCTTTAAGCTGTTTCACAACGATTCGGAACTCTTCAATATTCCGGAATCCAACCTCCGCAGGCGTATCGGGCATTTGTTCGGGAGCCGGATGAACGACCGTTTGGTTCCTCTTGAAGAAGAAACTCAGGTGGTTAAGGTAGATGGCTTTATCTGCAAGCCGGAATTTGCCAAAAAGAGCCGGGGCATGCAATTTTTCTTCGTCAACAATAGGTACATCAAGAGTCCGTACCTCCACCATGCGGTTATGAACGCATATGAGGGTTTATTGCGTCCCGATACGGTCCCCGGATATTTTATTTTCCTCCAGGTCCCGGCAGATTCCATAGATATCAATATTCACCCTACCAAAACGGAAATCAAATTCGAGAATGAGCACAGCCTGTATGCGATTCTCCGCGCTGCGGTAAAACATAGCCTGGGTCAGTTCAATATTCGTCCCGTTCTGGATTTTGAAGCAGATCAGAACCTGGAAACCCCCTATAACCTGCGCCATAGCAATGCTCCGCTTCCCCAGGTGGAAGTAGACCGTAATTTCAATCCTTTTCTCGGAGAGGGGGCCCCGGCAGTGCAGTGTAAGAATTACGCGAAGGCATCCAAAGATTCCTGGACCGCACTGTACGAGGGGTTGGGTGAGGGGCAGTACCGGGAAGGGGCGAAAACGCATTGGATTGTAGAATCCGACGCCCCGTCAGAGGCCCTCTTCGATGAGGGTGCCCTGGATGCCCTGACCGATATTGCTTCTTTTCAGGTAGATCGGAAGTATATTCTAACCCGTGTGAAATCCGGCCTGTTGCTCATTGATCAGCAGCGTGCGCATCAAAGGGTACTCTACGAGCAGTTTCTTGAGAATATTTCGTTGAAGGAACCTGTTTCTCAAACGCTCTTATTTCCCATGAAACTGGCTTTTGACCCGGGGGACCTGGAGATTCTGAGCGAAATGTATGAATCGCTGAAAGCCCTTGGTTTTGCAATAGAAGAAGGGACGGAGGGGGAAGTTTTCATTAGTGCCCTCCCGGTGTTGATTCCCGATGCCCAGGTAGGGACTGTTCTGGAAGAACTGCTTGCAAATTGGAAACAACAACTGGGGGCTGAAGGGTTTTCTGAAGCGGACCGGATGGCACGCCTGCTTTCCCGCGCGCTTTCCATTCGTCCCGGTCGGGTATTGGATACGGCCTCCAGGCAAGCCCTGATCAATGATCTTTTTGCCTGTAAGGATCCGGATCGCAGTCCGTTTAATAAAAAGATTCACTCCACCTTGGGGGTGGATGAACTCGAAAAAAAACTTCAATAAATGGGAAGAATCACTGATGGTATTAAGCATCTGCTGGTTATTAACGGATTGTTTTTTATAGGAACCGCCCTGTACAGCGATCAGTTTTACCAGTTGTTTTCGCTCTGGTATCCCCAGAACGCCAATTTCTCGGCCTGGCAAATTGTCTCTCATATGTTTATGCATGGAGGACTGATGCACCTGGTTTTTAATATGTACGCCCTGTGGGCTTTTGGATCGCCTCTGGAGCGCATGTGGGGCACAAAGAAGTTTCTCTTTTTCTATTTTTCTGCAGGCCTGGGTGCGGCTCTAATACACACCGGGGTCAATTATTACCACGTCAGCCAGGGGTTGGAAGCACTTGCGGCCGCAGGTGTACCTGAGTCCGATGTGTTGAGCGTGCTTCGCGAGGGAAAATACAGTGAAGCCTGGATGCAGCTGGCGCCAAGGGGCGATGTGGAAAATATGCTGAGCTCCTTTATGACCCCCGCTGTTGGGGCATCCGGGGCGATTTATGGAATTCTGGTGGCTTTCGGCATGTTGTTCCCGAACAGCGAGCTATTTTTGATATTTTTACCGGTTCCGATCAAAGCGAAATACTTTATTCCCGTCCTGATCGGCCTGGATTTATTTTCCGGGGTTACGGGGTATTCCATTTTTGGAAATGGCATTGCGCATTTTGCCCATGTCGGGGGAGCGTTATTTGGCTTTCTGATGATGTGGTACTGGAAAAGAACACAATTCAATAAAAATCGGTGGGATTCCTAAATGAATAATACAAACTTAAAATATCAGTTTGCACGACTGAACATGGCTGAAAAGCTGATCGCAGTCAACGTGTTGGTCTTCCTGGTCGTGCGATTGCTTACATTTCTTTTGCAATTACAGCCCTGGTCGCTTGAGAGCTGGTTTGAACTGCCCAAAGGATTTCTCGATTTTATCGCCCAGCCCTGGTCCATAGTTACCTACTCTTTTTTACATGGAGATTTATGGCATATTTTCTTTAATATGCTCTTGCTGTACTATGCGGCCCGGATTTTCTTTAATTATTTTGGTTCCAGGCGGTTTGTCAACGTTTATTTTCTTGGGGTGATTTCGGGGGGTGCCCTGTTTCTGCTCGCCTACAATCTTTTTCCGGCCTTCTACAACAGCCAGTCTCCACTGATTGGAGCATCTGCAGGGGTTATGGCAGTCTTGATTTACGTGTGTACCTATATTCCCCAACAAGAGGTGCGCCTCTTCTTCTTCAATATAAAGCTTTGGTATATTGGCGCCTTTCTGGTCCTGCTGGATTTGGTTATGATCCCCCTCGATAATCCCGGCGGGCGGATCGCTCATTTAGGCGGTGCGCTTTTGGGGTATTTCTATGCCCGAAAATCACATGAGGGCAAGGATTTGGGTGCGGGCTTTTCGAAATTACTCGACCAGTTGGGAGGGTTGTTTGAAAAGAAAAAAGCCCCGATGAAAACGGTCTACCGCAAACAGCGGAAGAGCCCTGCAGGGCCCATAGATTACGATCGGGAAACGCGACAGCGTAAAATCGATGGAATACTCGACAAGATCAGCAAATCCGGATATGACAGCCTGAGCAAATCTGAAAAAGACTTCCTCTTCAAAGCGGGGAATGATAAGGACTAAATAACGGTTATGCGCGTATGGCTGAAACGGGTGGATAGCTTTATAGGTATAGTGCTATCCGGTATGCTCATTTTGACGTGCATCCATTACTTTCTCCCTTTTCCTTTTTTTCCAGTCCTCGACGCGATGAGCATTGCGGTGCCCTGGCTGATAGTGGCCAACGGATTCTATTTGGCACTTTGTCTGCTCCTGCGATCCAAACGCATTTTTTTACCCCTGGTAGCACTCCTGAGCGCCATTCTGAGCTTTGGGAGTTTTTATGGCTTCACGTCCCCGGATGACGGGAGCCCGCCCCAAGAGGCGTTTACCCTGATGACCTATAATGCGAGGGGCTTCAATGCCAGAGGCTATTATGAGCCTAAAAATGCAGGGGAACAAATAGTGGGTTTTGTGGAGCAGCAACAACCCGACATCCTTAGTATTCAGGAATTTAACCGCACTTTTCTCCCACACTTTAAAAACTATATCCACCGCACCATCACCCCGGCGACATCGGGTAAGAGTCCCCAGGCGATTTTTTCCAGGTTTCCTATCCTCAGATCGGATTTGATCACCTTTCCGGAATCTTCCAACAGTGCCCTGTTCGCGGATATCGTCAAGGGGAAGGATACGCTCCGGGTCTACAATGTACACCTGCAATCCTATCAGATTCCGTCACGGAGTTTCCTGTTTGCCAATAAGGGACGGAGTTTTTTCAACCGGCTGAATAAAGTCGCCTTAAAGCACAGGGAACAGGCTGCAATCGTAAGGGATCACATAAAGGCTTCTCCCTATCCGGTTATCCTTTCCGGCGACCTGAATGCCACTCCGTTCTCCCGACCGTATCGCGTGTTGAGCAAGGGAATGTCTGACAGTTTTCGGCGGAGGGGCAACGGATGGGGTGCTACCTATTACC
>CAKZOC010000128.1 GCA_937136025.1 uncultured Bacteroidota bacterium | reverse complement strand
AGATTCCCGTGTACGTTTCCGGGCGGATGGTTCCCAGCTCACTTTTTAGGGCTTCCGAAACATCAAGGGAGCTGATAAAGGCAGCGATGGATTCCTGTGTGATGGCCTCATTGGTTCGGGTGAGTCCCTTAAGGGCTTCGTACGGATTTGGATAGCCTTCCCGCCTGAGGATGGTTTGAATGGCTTCGGCTACCACCGCCCAGTTATCCTCCAGATCCTGCCGAATTTTCGTTTCGTTGAGCAAGAGTTTTCCCAACCCCTTCATGGTCGCCTGAAAGGCGATAAGGGTGTGTGCCAGAGGGACTCCAAGATTCCGGAGAACGGTACTGTCGGTAAGATCGCGTTGCAGACGGGATACCGGTAGTTTAGCCGAAAGGTGTTCAAAAAAGGCATTGGCAATACCCAGATTGCCTTCCGAGTTTTCAAAATCGATGGGGTTGACTTTATGCGGCATGGCTGAGGATCCTACTTCCCCTTTTTTGATCTTTTGCTTAAAGTAGTCCATGGAGATGTAGGTCCACATATCCCTGTTGAGATCAATCAGGATCGTATTGATCCGTTTGAGCCCGTCGCAAAGGGCGGCTAAATGGTCGTAATGTTCTATCTGGGTCGTGGGAAAGGAATAGTGCAGACCCAATATTTCACTTGTAAATCGATCCCCGAACTCCCGCCAGTCGATGTGTGGATAACCCACCGCATGGGCGTTAAAATTGCCGGTTGCGCCTCCGAACTTAGCGGCAAAAGGGATCTCCTGCAAGAGTCGGCGTTGTTCTGAGAGCCGTTTGGTGAAAACCCCAATTTCCTTCCCCAGGCGCGTCGGAGAGGCGGGCTGTCCATGGGTACGTGCCAACATGGGCACGTCTTTCCACTCTTTTTCAAAGGCTTCCAGTTGTTCGCACAGCGCGGTGAGTTGCGGCGTGTATACAGCTTCTATGGCTTCCTTTAATGAGAGGGGAATAGCTGTATTGTTGATGTCCTGGGAGGTCAGGCCGAAATGAATAAATTCCTTATAGGCCGACAACTCCAAAGCGTCAAACCTTCTTTTAATAAAATACTCAACGGCTTTGACGTCGTGGTTGGTCGTTTTTTCGATGTCCTTTACTTCCAGGGCATCATCCAGACTGAACTCGGAATAGATGGCGCGTAATTTCCCAAAAAGCGCTTTGTCGACGGAAACCAGCTGTGGCAACGGAATTTCACAGAGGGCGATGAAGTACTCAATTTCCACCCGAACCCGATACTGTATCAGGGCAGCTTCTGAAAAATAGGGTTCCAGAGCATTTACTTTTGAATGATACCTCCCGTCGATAGGGGAGATGGCTAATAATGGATGCGTGGCCATAGTTGCAAGCGGATTTGAAAAGGGCAAATATAGGGAATCCTCCACTTGTGGACCCGCCCGGAGAGGATAAGATGGGATCGGGTTAATTCAGAAATTCAAGGATTCGACGCGCCCTGGCCTTATAGCCTGCCGAACCGTTGGCGTAACCCTGCTCCAGGACCGCTTTGAGCTCCGGATGTATCCATTCGATGTCCTGTCCGAGCAGGGCCAGGGTTTGCATACTATATGCCTTAGGAGCTACCTTCTCAGCACTGATCAGCCAGTCAAAACAGGCCGTTGTTATTCTTTCCCGGTGCAGTGGAGAGAGCAATGACTTGTCGCTATGCGTTCCCTTGTAATAGGTAAGGGTCAGGAGTTCGCAAATTTTTGCCATGGGCCGAATGGAAGACTCTGCTTTGAGATCCCCCAGTCCAAGCGTGAAAAAGTCCAAATGCGGGTACAGGATTTCCGGATTTTTCTTGAAGGTAAATTCGACGATCCAACAGGCCCGACTGCCCACCTCCGAATGGGTTTCCAGGGCGATCTCCAGTAAAGGCCGGAACAAGTGAGGGTCTGAGAGAATCTGGTCGGCCATTTTGTTTCTGCATTCCCGACTTGCATTCACATAATCCAGTTGAACTTTTAATTGGGATTTCAAGACCTTTGGTTTACTTTAGATGGAAAGTTTTAGACGACATGAAATTAGGGAAAAAAATAGGATGGACCTTGTTGATTTTGTTTTTGGGACTCCAGCTTTACCGGCCTGAAAAAAACAGGGCCGAAACGAATGACCTCCAACCTTTTCTGGTCGAAACAAATCCTCCTGCTCAGGTAGAAGCTCTATTGAAGTCGAGTTGCTTTGACTGCCACAGTAACGTGACAGAATATCCCTGGTACAATAATGTGGCGCCGGTATCCTGGTGGATTGCCGATCATGTTGAAGAAGGGAGGGAGCACTTAAATTTTGCTGAATGGGCGCAATACAGCAATAAAAAAAAGGATCATAAATTAGAAGAGGTCATTGAGACGGTAGAATCTGAAGAAATGCCCCTGAATGAATATACCTGGACGCATGAGGAGGCACGCCTTACCGAGGCGCAGCGCAAGGCGATTATGGATTGGGCGAATCGCTCCCGTGCCATGTATCAACTAGCTGATTTGCCAAAATAGGAAGCCCTGTAGCCGCTCTTTCCGCCAGGATGGTCAGGTTGTCCATATCCCCTGCACTCAGGCTGGGATTCGGGTCTATCAGGTAGATGGGTACACCGTACTTCTTATATCCCAGAAGTCCCGCCGCCGGGTATACCTGAAGGGAGGTCCCCACCACCAGCAGAATGTCGGCTTGCATGACAAGATCTGCCGCGGTTTCCAAAAGGGGTACCGCTTCTCCGAACCACACGATATCAGGCCTTAAAGGATACCCATCTGCACACCGATCCCCCGGACCTATATCTTTTTTCCATGGATATACCGTTTGTTGAGGTCCTGTACTCCGCGCTTTAAGCAATTCTCCGTGAAGGTGCAGGACTCGTGTGCTTCCTGCGCGTTCGTGCAGGTCGTCGACATTTTGGGTGACGATGTGCATCGTAAAATGCGCCTCTAAAGCAGCAAGAACCCGATGTCCGGCATTTGGTACCACTTCGAAAAGTTGTTGCCTTCTTTTATTGTAAAAATCGAGGACCAGGGTCGGATTTCGTCGGAACCCCTGTGGTGAGGCCACTTCCATGACGTCATGCCCTTCCCAGAGCCCCCCGCTATCCCGAAAGGTGTTGATCCCGCTATCTGCGCTCATACCCGCACCGCTAAGCACTACTATTTTTTTCATAGGATTCAGACAGATTAATATACCTGCAGTACGGGTGTCGGGCCGCTGGGAATTCAATTGCGGAAACGACGGTGTGCGGAATATTTGTTTTTGCTAAATTTAGCAAAGTATGGAAAGTAAGTCAACGATCGATACGGAATTATTAGGGTATCTCGAGGGACTCATAACCCCGGGGCGGAAGGAGCGTTTTTTGAAAGTGCTGTCCATGCGAACCCGTTTTTTGACCGTCGCCCTGGAAGATGTCTATCAGATGCACAATGCGAGTGCGGTGATTCGCTCCTGTGATGCCTTTGGGATTCAGGAGGCGCATTTGATTGAGGGGCGTTTTGGAAGGCGATTGGATAAAAATATCGCCATGGGGGCTCAGCAATGGGTGGATATTCACCGCCACCAAACCAGTAAGGCGTGTATGGAGGCTTTACGGGCCCGGGGCTATCGAATTATTGCCACGGTTCCCCGGGCGGATGCCCAAACCCTGTCTGATTTCAATGTAAAGACCCCGGCCGCACTGTTCTTTGGAACTGAGAAAGAAGGATTGAGCTCTGAGGTGCTCGCTGAAGCAGATGGAGCTGTTTATATCCCCATGTTCGGCTTTACGAAAAGTCTGAATGTTTCTGTTGCGGCGGCCATACTCCTGCAAGACCTTCGGGGAAGACTCGATACTTCGGGTGTCCACTGGGGTTTGAGCGAACAGGACATCCTTAAAAAACGAATGGACTGGACGTGCAAGACCATTCATTCCGCCGATGAGATCATTGAGCGATATTACAGTCAAAAATCCGGAATCCGGAAGGGATAGGTGTTTTTGCAAACGACCGGGCGCAGGGGGGTTCAGGAACTTAATTTTTTACATATGCATCAAAATGTCATTAGTTGGGTGGAAATCCCGGTGGTAGCCATGGATCGGGCTAAAGAGTTTTACGAGTCTGTGTTTAAATTTGAGATTGAGGTACAACAGTTTAATGAGCTTCTGATGGGCTGGTTTCCCTATGCCGGGGGAAAAGAAGGGGCTTCAGGTTCTTTAGTGCAGCATAAGGATGGCTACGTGCCCAGCGACTCGCTTGGCCCGGTGGTCTATTTTGCTTGTGAGGATGTACAGGTGGTACTCGAGAGGGTTGAGGGTGCCGGAGGGCAAATAGTACAACCCAAAACGCAAATAAACGAAGCTATCGGCTTTATGGGGGTGTTTTTGGATTCTGAAGGCAATCGCATTGCGTTGCATTCACGGAAGTAACCTTCTTGCGACCCTATGGTACTGCTCAGGACTTACTTGATGGGAATGGGAATATTTTTAACCTTTTCCAATAATAAGGGAATCTCCAGACCAATAACAAAACGCCAGCGTTGATAGTTGATTCTCGTGGCGACATTCCGGAGCACAAAATCATCTTCATAACCGGGAATTTCAGGGGCAGTGCCAATTTTACTCCCGGTCCAGGCGTAGCTGGCTCCTATTACGATATTGCCCCAGGGCCTGCGCATATCTACCCCGAATGCAAAATGCCACAAGTCGTTGAGTAAATTGATATCTTCCGGACTTTGATTAATCACATCGAACAAATTAATACTCTCGCGGGAAGCTGAAAAATCAGAACTGAAACTTCCTATGAAATTAAGGGAAGGAGAAATATAAAACTCACCTCCGACGCCAAAATTCAGGACGGATCTGAGTTCTTCCTTGAATGGATTTTCCTCCACAGCGGACAATATTTCATCAGGCACCTCGATACGGTCGTAGGATCCCAATGGGGCATGCCAACTGATATTAAGGTGTAACTTGTGTTTCTTCCAGGGCAATCCCATCCCATATGCGATTGAAGTCGCCGTTTTCCGGCTACCTGGCAGATCTCCGTTGTCAAACGCGACCAGAAAATCATCTTCAGAAGAAAGGCCACTGATGGATTCCTGATACGAAAAAGACC
>CAKZOC010000127.1 GCA_937136025.1 uncultured Bacteroidota bacterium | reverse complement strand
CTCTTCAAAGAAGAACGCATCATAACTTCCCCCCAGGGTCCGGTTATTCGGATTTCTACCGGGGAGGAGGTATTAAATTTCTGCGCGAATAACTATTTAGGCCTCTCGGCACATCCCGAAGTGATACAGGCGGCCAAGGAAACATTAGATAGTCACGGTTTTGGGATGTCCTCAGTGCGTTTTATATGCGGGACCCAGGATATTCATAAGCAATTGGAAAAGCGCATTGCAGAATTTTACGGTACAGAGGATACGATTCTATACGCTGCCGCTTTTGATGCCAACGGAGGAGTCTTTGAACCCCTGCTCGGCCCGGAAGATGCGATTATCTCAGACGCCCTGAACCACGCTTCTATAATAGACGGCGTTCGCTTGTGTAAAGCCAAAAGATACCGGTATGCCAATGGCGACATGAAGGATCTGGAAGTGCAATTAAAACAGGCGCAGGCAGATGAAGCCCGTTTTAAACTCATTGTTACAGACGGCGTCTTTTCAATGGATGGCCTCGTCGCTCCCCTGGATAAAATCTGTGACCTGGCCGAAAAGTATGATGCCATGGTGATGATCGATGAATGCCACGCCACGGGCTTTATCGGGGAAACCGGAATAGGGACCCTGGAGGAAAAAGGCGTGTTGGGGCGTATTGATATCATTACGGGAACCCTTGGAAAAGCGATGGGGGGCGCCATGGGCGGCTATACCACCGGGAATAAGGAAATTATCGAAATGCTCAGACAGCGTTCCCGCCCGTATCTCTTTTCGAACTCTCTTGCTCCGGCCATTGTAGGGGCTTCCCTAAAGGTTTTTGAATTGTTGAAGCACGACCATAGCCTGAAAAAGCAACTGGACGAAAATACAGCCTATTTCAAAAGCGGAATGAAAGCCGCAGGTTTTGACATTATCGACGGAGATTCGGCGATTGTACCCGTCATGCTTTACGACGCCAAACTCTCTCAGGACATGGCCAATGCACTTCTGAAGAAAGGAATTTATGTCATTGGTTTTTTCTTTCCGGTGGTGCCTAAGGGGAAAGCCCGAATACGCGTACAACTATCCGCTGCTCATACCCGCGAGCATCTGGATAGAGCCATATCCGCCTTTACAGAGGTTGGCAAGGATCTCAAGGTTATTTAATGGTTTGTATATATTAAGGTATTCCAACGTCGAAGATTGCAACAAAAAATAGGAAATTGATTTTGTTAATAATTCTTAACAACTTACATTTGCGTCTGATAAACACTTAAACTTAAAAATTTGAACATGAAACAGCTTAGCAGATTATTAGTTGTTACTCTCATTCTCTTAGGAGTTAACAACATTCAAGCTCAGGATGAGGATAATCCGTGGCAGTTCACTATTGGAATAAACGCTATTGATGTTTATCCTACAAATTCTAAACCTGCTTCTTTCCTACCCAATTATGAAACAGGAGGTTTGTTTGATGAGTACTTCAATGTGAATGACCACTGGAACATCCTGCCATCCGTTTCCTACCTGGGAATTTCTCGTTACGTAGGTGATGGATTCTCCGTTGGAGTTCGAGGTTCCCTGAACCGCATCGACAAATTAGGAGACACCAGGATAGACAATGTTTCACACTATGCTGTTGATGGTACATTAAAATATGCCTTCCTGAGAGGAAAGCGTTTCGATCCGTTTATCGAAGTCGGTGGGGGTTACACCTGGGTAGATGAAATCGGAGCCGGAACTGTAAATGGAGGCCTTGGATTCAACTACTGGTTCACTGACTGGTTAGGTGCTACTGTGCAGTCCATGTACAAACACACCTTTGAAGATTACGGAGTAACACACTTCCAGCACATGGCTGGTGTTTCTATCCGCTTTGGAGGAACTGATACAGATGGTGACGGCATCTACGACAAAGATGATGCATGTCCTGAAGTACCAGGTTTGGAAGCTTTCAACGGTTGTCCTGATTCTGACGGAGATGGTATCGAAGATTCTAAAGATGCCTGTCCTAACACTCCTGGTCCAGCCGAATACAACGGATGTCCTGATTCTGACGGAGATACTGTCATCGACAAAGACGATGCTTGTCCTAACACTCCAGGGCTTGTTGCACTCGCCGGATGTCCTGATGCTGACGGAGACGGTGTTGCCGATAAAGATGACGAGTGTCCAAATGAGGCAGGTCCTGCTGAAAACAACGGATGCCCTTGGCCAGATCGTGACGGTGACGGTGTGCCGGACAAAGATGATCTTTGCCCTGACCTCGTAGGAACTGTTGCAAACAACGGATGTCCTGAAGTAACTGAAGCTGTTCGTAAGACACTTCTGGATTACGCTAAGACCATCTTGTTTGACACTGGAAAAGCTACAATCAAGCCACAGTCTGCTGATGTTCTGAACAACATTGCTGATATCCTTGATGACTACCCGAATGTAAACTTCAGAGTTGAAGGTCACACGGATAGTACAGGTAGTGACGCCCTGAATAAGAGATTATCCGGAGAGCGTGCCCAAGCTGTAGTGAACTACCTGATTGAAAAAGGTATTCCTTCAGAAAGGATGACGTCCGTAGGATACGGAGAAGAGCGTCCAATCGCTGACAACAATACCCGTGAGGGTAGAAGGACTAACCGTAGGGTTGAAATCCACGGAGAGACTCCTAACAACTAAGAAGTAAACCTTCTCATATTCGAAAAGCCCTGGCAGTAATGCCGGGGCTTTTTTTTATTTTTAGACTGTGATTACCTTTCTGGAATCGGTTTTGGAGGATTTTGATGGCTGGCGGACAACTCCCGGGCAATGCGTCTTTGTGCTCCCCAGCAAAAGAGCCGGCTTTTTCCTGAAAAACCTCCTCGCCCACAAAACGGAAGAAACCTCTTTCGCCCCCCGTATTCTCAGCATAGAATCCTTTGTTGAAGAGATCTCCGAACTCCGGTACGCGACTTCAACCCGGTTGATGTTTGACTTATATGCAGCGTATATAGAAGAAGGGTTAGATAAGGAATCCTTTTATGAATTCAGCCGCTGGGGTCCCATGCTGCTACAGGACTTTAATGAGATTGACAGATATCTGGTCGATGCGGTGAAGTTCTTTGATTATCTGGGTTCTTTACAGGAAATCAGACACTGGACTCCTGAGGGTACCTCTACCCCCCTGATCGACAAACAGATTAAATTCTGGAAATCCCTATTACCCATTTACAACAGATTCCGGGATCGCCTGGCAGAAGAGGGCCTGGGGTATCAGGGACAAATTTACCGGGAAGCCACGACCAAGCTCAGGTCTTATCTGGAAAACAACGGCTCCTTTCATTACGTTTTTGCTGGCTTTAACGCACTGAACAAGTCCGAGGAATTCATTATTCACGAAATCCTCAAACACGGGAAAGCCGATATATTCTGGGATGCAGATTCCTATTTCCTTGAAAATCCAGTGCATGACGCCGGATATTTTCTAAGGACACATTTCAATTCCTGGGAATTTCTGAAAACGAATCCCCCTAAGGGGGTGGGTCGCTTCTTTGATGCAGACAAAACCATTCAAATAACCGGTTTACCTAAAAACAGAGCTCAGGCCAAATACGCCGGGGGCCTGATTGGGGATATTCTTGAAAAGGAAGAAAAAGCGCTCGATAAAACAGCTCTGATTCTGGGAGATGAAACCCTTCTAAATCCTATTCTTCACAGTCTGCCGGAATCTTTAAAGGGCGTAAACATTACCATGGGCTATCCGTTAAAAGACAGTTCTCTCGCGCATCTTTTCAGCGTTCTGTTTCAAATCTTCAGAGAGAAGGGTCAGAAAGGCATCTCCACGAAGAAGATTCTAATCCTTTTTTCAAATCCCTTTCTGCAGGAGTGGTTTTTAAAACTCCGATTTACCCATTCTGCAGCTACCGGACGTATGGTTCGGGAAAATAAACCCTATCTGAATGCTGAGGACCTTGAAAAGCTCGGGCTTCCTTTAGCACTCCGTAAGTTGCTTTCCGTGCATCCTTATCCGGATCCCGGGGCCATAATTTCTCGTTTTATCGCTCTTTTGGAAACGCTTGAAAATCTTTACCTGAATTCTCAGGATTCGGTAAATGTGGAATTCCTCAGGCATTTCATCCTTTTGTTCAACCAGCTCTCTGAACTGCATCAGACCTACCCATTTCTTACGGATATCCCATCATTTTTCATGCTATATGAACAACTGTTGGAGGAGGATACACTCGATTTTGAGGGGAAGCCGCTTGAAGGATTACAGATTATGGGAATGCTGGAGTCCCGCTGCCTTGACTTTGAAACTGTGATCATTACTTCCGTAAATGAGGGGGTGCTACCGGCGGGTAAATCTAACAACTCCTTTATTCCTTTTGAGGTAAAGCGAGAATTTGACCTTCCCACCTATAAGGAGAAGGATGCCGTTTACACCTATCACTTTTACCGCCTCCTGCAACGAGCTAAAAACATCTACATCTGTTACAATACGGAACCCGATGTCTTAAATGGCGGAGAACCCAGTCGCTTCATTTATCAATTGCGCAATGATTCTATAACGTCTAAGTCTATTCAGAATAATCTGGCCGCTCCGGAATCAGGGATTGCCCCATCGCCTTCCGAAATCATTCAGAAGAGTCCCTCCCTGTTAGCCCTTTTCGCCCTGAAAGCCTCCAAAGGTTTTTCGCCTACTTCGCTGAGTCGCTATATAAAGGATCCCCTTGAATTCTACCGAAAAAACGTCTTAAGCATTCGCGATACCCTGGAACTGGAAGAAACCATCGCCGCCAATACCTTTGGAAATGTCATTCACGAGACTCTGGAAATCCTCTATCGCCCTTATTTGGGAGAAATTCTCGAGCCTTATCATGTGGCTGAAATGAAAAAACAAGCCTCTGAAGCGCTCCAGGAAGCCTTTGAGAAACACTATCTCAAAGGGAGTCAACTTCGGGGAAAGAACCTGATTGCACTTAAGGTGATGGTAAGGTACCTCGAATTATTCCTCGAATTGGAGTTGAAACGCATAGTCAGTCAGGAAGTGTGTATCCTGGGCGTAGAAAAAGAACTGATTAGGGAACTGCCTGACATTCCCGGATGTCCCGGTCCTGTGTATATTAAAGGTACAGTAGACCGGATTGAAACCGTCGATGGAGCACTGCGCATCATCGATTACAAAACAGGACTTGTAGAACCCTCGAATCTTCGAATTGCAGACTGGGAGACCCTTTCTGAAGACCCTGGGAAATCCAGGGCCTTTCAGGTATTGTGTTACGCCTGGCTGCTACAGGAGGAAATGCCCATTCCCGCTTCCCAATTCAGGGCCGGGGTATTTTCCTTTAAAAGGTTTGGCACAGGGTTTCAATGGTTTGGGTTTAAAACCGCCCATAACAAGCAGGACGAAATGATTACTCCGGAAGTGCTCATGCAGTTTGAGGGAGTGCTCCAATCCCTTGTCGCTGAACTCTTCAACCCTGAGATTCCTTTAATGCCTCCGGAAAATCCCTGATTACTTTAAATCGGGGCGCGTAGGCCGTACCTCAATTTTGCTGGGAAGGGTCCTGGGATGCATTTGAAGCAGGTCCCTGACCAGATGACCGATATCCTCGGGTTGAATTTTCCAGGCGTCTTTGGGAGACGGCGAATGGTTGTTGAAATGTGTAGAAACAGATCCCGGCATGATCGTAGAAACTTTGATCCCATAGGGTCTGAGATCGAGCATGGCAGCCTGTGTAAACCCAACTACCCCAAATTTTGTCGCGTTATACCCGGCACCCTGGGCGAAAAAATTGGTCCCGGCGAGGCTGGCAATCGTTATATAATATCCCTTAGAAGCTTTCAATGCATCCATAGACGCCATTAGCGTGTGGTACACTCCATTCAAATTGGTATTGATCATCTGATGCCAGGCTTCGGTTTTAAGCGCATCTATGGGCGCAAAATGCCCTACTCCGGCATTAGCGACTACGACGTCTAGGCCTCCCCACCGCTTTACTATTTTTTCAACAGCCGATTGCTCATCTTCCAGACGAGTCACATCAGAGACAATTCCCATGGCATTCTCAGCACCCAGTTCTGCCACTGCCTTTTCGAGATCCCCTGCTCCGCGCCCGCTGACCGCAACACGCATTCCTTGCTTTACGAGTTCTTTTGCGACGCCCAGGCCAATGCCTTTAGACCCTCCGGTTATGTATGCCACTTTTCCATTTAAAGCTTCCATCCTACTTAAATTTTAAGGTATTAGTCCTCTAAAATAGCCCGAAAATAACAATCCGCGATTTCAGAATCATAAAATGAGCCCTGTATTTTGAAACCTCCCTAAAAAGTCTTTTTTTTGCGGTCTAGTTCGGGGGATTAGCTCAGCTGGCTAGAGCGCTTGCATGGCATGCAAGAGGTCACCGGTTCGACTCCGGTATTCTCCACGATCACTCACCGTTTGCAAAAACAGTTTGATAATGGATTAAAAATAGAAAATCTGCCAAGTTCACTTGAGCAGATTTTCTGCTTTTAAGACATCTTCGCCACTGGCGAAGCAAACTGTATTTGCAGGACTGGAGGAACTCTGGAGCAGCGAAGCTACTCCGGTCCAAACCCTTTTTCAATCCTTCTTAACACTGAGAACCAAAACCGGAATTCGCACCGAAAACTCAGATTTAAGGATTCGATTTTTCTCCCAAAGTGCGGAAAAAAAACCGCGCTTCCTTCGGAAAACACAGAGCAAATCCGGTTTGTGTTCTTTGAGTTGCTCCAGCACACCTAAGTAGGTTTTGGCGTGTTCTGTGAGTGTTACATCAGAACTGATATCCATCAAGGCCGTATTGATTTTTAAGTCCTCATCTGTGTACCCGGGCGTTTTCACAAGCAAAAGGCTGATTTTGGAAGAAAACTCCTTTTTAATATCAATCAGTGGGTTGAGTATACGATTGCGCTTAAGCACCCCAGATTTAAAGGCGGTGAGTATTTTTTTATAGGGCTTGAATTGCGCCCCTTTCGGAACGATCAGGGTAGGGATATCGGTGCGTTTGATAACACTCCCGGAGGTGCTTCCTAAATAGAGTTCTTCATCTACCTCCACAGATCTGGGAGCAATAATGATCAAATCAATTCCGAGTTCAGCATCCAATTCTTTCAGACCATCGATGAGGTCTCCGGTATACGTTGCTGCCTTAAGCGTCACCGATTTGGTGTCAATTTTGCTGATGAGTTCGCGGATGCGCTCACGGCTGCTGGCCAGAAATTTCTCAGAAGTGTTGGCAAGATCCCCGGCACGCGTACTGACATTGAGCACCTCCATTACGTAAATCATGGCGTCAAAGTGGGAGGCGAAGTCCACAGCGTATTGGAGCGTTTCATATGAATCTTTAGAATTCCCAACGGGCACCAGAAAATTTTTCATAGAATCGATTTGAATTGAATTGACCATTTAAATTTACAATAAAAAGCCTGAACCGCGCATCATCTGTGAAAAGTCCGGAGATCAACTTTCCGTCAGGGAAATAGGCCCGCCTACCTCTTCCCAGTTTTTTTAATATCCCACGACTCCGCGTATCTTCGCCGGGTGAATTCTGCTCTTACGTTTGCCAATATCAACAAGCTTGCGATTCCGGCTCTGATCGCCGGAATCGCTGAGCCCGTTTTGAGCATCACAGATACCGCTATTGTCGGAAATATCCCTGAAAAAGGTCTTGAATCCCTGGCAGCCATAGGAATTGTCGGAGCCTTTCTAAGTATGCTTATCTGGATTCTCGGGCAGACCCGTTCCGCGATTTCAGCCATCATATCGCAATACTACGGTGCCGGAAAATTATCTGAAATCCAATCCCTTCCCGCCCAGGCTATCGTTATCAATGTAGGGATCAGTATTGTGATCTTATTGGTTTCCCTACCTTTTAGCAGGGAGATATTTGAACTTCTAAACGCCTCGGGAGAGATTCTGGATCGCTGCGTCTCTTATTACGAAATACGTGTTTGGGGCTTCCCGCTCACGCTATTGGTTTTTGCTATTATGGGTATTTTCCAGGGGCTTCAAAACACGGTGTGGCCCATGCTCATTGCTATTACGGGAGCAGGGTTGAATATCCTGTTGGATTTTATCCTCGTGTACGGAGTCTCCACCTGGATTCCCCCAATGGGCCTTGAAGGTGCCGCCTGGGCCAGTCTTATCGCCCAGGGTGTAATGGCGGTCCTGGCCCTTTGGCTGCTCATGACGCAAACTTCAGTGCGGCTTTTCCCCAAATGGCCCCTTCATCCCGAGATAAAACGACTGATCGGCATGGCCCTGAATCTCTTTGTGCGAACCCTCTCCCTGAACGTTGCCTTGTTATTTGGGGTGCGGGAGGCAACAGCCCTTGGCGATCAGGCCATAGGAGCCCATACGATAGCTGTAAATCTCTGGCTCTTCGCCGCCTTTTTTATCGACGGGTATTCAGTGGCCGGTAAAATTCTCGGGGGTCGGTTTTTAGGGGCCGGAGATTATGACAGTCTATGGCTCCTCAGTAAAAAAATATCGCGATATGCGTTTTGGGTCGCCCTGCTGCTCATGGTTCTGGGAGGGATTTTTTATTATCCCATAGGAAGGGTATTCTCCGCGGAACCGGCTGTGCTGAATGCCTTCTACAGTATTTTTATTATCGTTATTCTCGGGATGCCGATCAACACCATTGCCTTTGTCTTTGACGGCATATTCAAAGGGTTGGGTGAAATGCGTTACCTGAGAAATGTGTTGCTCCTGGCTACGTTTCTGGTGTTTCTACCCGTACTCTATGCAGGAAAGGCACTGAATCTGGGACTTTATGGGATCTGGATTGCCCTTACATGCTGGATGCTCGTCAGGGGAGGGACACTCATCTGGAAGTTCCGGAGAAAATTTCGCCCGCATCTGCAAAACCTCTAAATTTGAATTAAAACCATGGAAACTACACGCAAAGAGGGAAGTCTGTACACCCGTTTCGATGGCGCACTGGCGATCCTTGAATTTGGTCACCCGGCCAGCAATTCATTAAATTCAGTGCTGCTGGACCGACTTTGCCGGGAACTGGATGCGCTGAGTGCAAATCCAAAGGTGTCTGCCATCCTGATTCAGTCCGAAGGAGATCGCGCTTTTTGCGCCGGGGCTTCTTTTGACGAGTTGCTCAACGTGGAGACGCCCGAACAAAGCAGGACTTTTTTCAGCGGATTCGCCCGCCTGATCAACAGCATGCGCACCTGTCAGAAACCCATTGTCGGAAAGGTACAGGGTAAGGCTGTAGGTGGGGGTGTCGGGCTGATCGCCGCCTGTGATTATGTCCTGGCCTCCGATAAGGCATCCTTACGCCTTTCTGAACTCGGCATCGGAATTGCCCCCCTGGTCATTGCCCCGGCAGTGGCCCGGAAAGCAGGAGTTTCAGGACTGGCTGAAATGACATTGGCGCCATCGGAGTGGAAAAGTGCCTACTGGGCGAAAGAACGGGGGTTGTTTTCAAAAGTTTTTGAATCCCGAGCATCTTTAGATAAGGAATCTGAATTTTTTGCACGTGAACTCGCTTCGCATTCCCCGGAAGCCCTGAAGCTCATCAAACAAGCCTTATGGGAAGGAACTGAACACTGGGAGCACCTTCTCACAGAGCGGGCTGCACTGACCGGCAATCTGGCCTTGTCAGAAACGGCACAAAAGACCATCGCCGACTTCAAGAAAAAAACCTGAGTCAAAATCGCGTCCAGGCATCCCTGTGTCCAGACGAGGTATATAATCCTGCGCTTGGCAGTGGTCTAGGCTTTATGTTATGATCTTCGCTCTAGAATGCCTGATTCACACCAAAATAAAACCCGCTATTTCCGTCTTCCCCGATCCCGATATCGAGACGCACCAGCGTATTTTGTTGTTTGAGAATCTTAAAGCGAACTCCGCCCCCTGCACTCAATTTAGGGTCCTGAAAATATTGCTGGTTGATATCGGTTACCTCTCCCATCAGCACAAAACCGGCCAGGCTGAACCGCGGTAAAACCCTGTAACGGTATTCCGCAGTAATCACATACATATGATCATCGATAAACCGGCCCTGAAAATAACCCCGGGCCATATTCCCGCCTCCAAATTGGGATTTGGCCTGAAAAGGAACGTCCCCGAAGTTGTTTTCCACATACACCCGGGCCGCGAGCAGGCTCTTTTCTCCTAACGGATAATAGGCTCTCAAATCTGTGATAAATCGGTTGAACCCATGGGTCGCCCCAAAGTTTTCACTGGAAAACTGGGCGTTGAAGTTTACATAATAACCCCCATGAGGATCTTCCACCTGATCGCGGGTATCGAGGTTAAAGATCGCCCCCAGACCTACGATTATGGCTCCGTTGCTACCCGGAATCCCACCGGAATCCAGAAGGCCCCCTTCCGCTACCTCAGTCAGCTCATGATTTTCAAAATTAAAACGCAGGCCAAAATTCAATGAAGGAGGCAGGCGCTTGAGAAAATCCACTCTGAGTTTGTGGCTGGTCATGTCGTAGTTTTCTTCATTCGAATCCGGCGTGTCATTCCCAATCCCCCAGAATTTATTCGG
>CAKZOC010000126.1 GCA_937136025.1 uncultured Bacteroidota bacterium | reverse complement strand
GGCACCAAGGAGAAGGTACGACACAACTTCGGCATGCCAAGACCGGAAGGTTATCGCAAGGCTCGCCGACTGGTGAGGCTCGCCGAACAATATCGCCTGCCTGTACTAAGCTTTATAGATACACCTGGCGCCTATCCAGGAATGGATTCGGAGGAGCGGGGTATCAATGAGGCCATCGCGGAAAATATGGCCATGATGTCCCGGGTCAGGACGCCTCTCATTGCCACGGTAACAGGCGAGGCGAACTCCGGTGGTGCTATCGCCATAGGCGTAGCCGACCAGCTGAATATGCTGCAGTACTCTACCTATACCGTCATCACACCCGAAGGCTGTGCGACTATCCTGTGGAAGTCTGCTGAGCATGCCGCTGCGGCCGCTGAGGCCATGGGTGTAACCTCTGCCCGACTGCAGGAACTGGGAATCGTCGATCAGACTATCCCCGAGCCCCTGGGTGGCGCCCATCGCGACGTGGCGGCAACTTCTGCGAATATCAAGAAGGCCTTGATAGCGCAACTCGATAAACTTGCGGGCGATGCTCGTGTAGGGTTCGCCAAAGGACCAGGGTTCCTGATCTCCGTGATCTCCACTGGAGTGTACCCTGCAGAAAGGGTGGAAGATTCCCAGTTGAATCCATCTGGCAAATAGTTCACCATTAGGTTGCTCGGCAAATCCACCTATATCTGTTCCTGTAAATGACATTCCAGAGATACACATACGTTGCACCTGAATGTTTGCTACCCACAGGTGTTCCCAACTTGCAATATTATCTCCTGTCCAGGACGACGTATACCGTTGTGCTCCACTATAAGCAGATCGTGTAATTACAAACGGACGCTTAGGGTAAGCAAACTTTTTAACACCTTCGTATGTAGCTCTTGCCATTTGAGTCCCGTATATATTATGTGCTTTACGGTGACTACATGGATTTCCATCGTAATTATGTCTCACATCTGGCGGGAATGTTTTCTCTGGAACCTCCATTACAGCAGGTTCGTTCATATCATTCCAAACACCTTTCACTCCTATTTCACTAATCAATTCTTTGAATAACCCAGCCCACCAAGTACGAACTTCAGGATTTGTATAATCCGGGAAGTTACATTCTCCTGGCCATACTTTTCCTTTCATATACGGACCGTCAGCCCGCTTACAGAAATAATCATTTTCCAGGTCTTCCTGGTATACCCAATAATCCTTATCTACTTTAATTCCCGGATCTATCATGACTACGGTTTTAAAGCCATCTTTATACAAATCCTGTATCATGGCCTTCGGATCAGGAAACTTTTTCTTATCCCAGGTAAAACATCGAAATCCATCCATATAATCTATATCGAGATAAATAGCATCACAGGGAATTTTAAGGGATCTGAATTTGGCGGCTATTTTTTTTACATTGCTCTCCGGGAAATAGCTCCATTTGGATTGATGAAAACCCAATGCCCAAAGCGGGGGCATTTCCGGTGTTCCGGTTAAATCAGTATAATCACTGACTACCTTGGACATTTCAGGACCATAGAAAAAGTAATAGTTCATTTCCCCTCCTTGTGCCCAAAAGCTTGTGACATTGCGTCTTTCTTGCGCAAAATCAAAGGAGGTTTGAAAAGTATTATCAAAGAAAATACCATAGGCCTTGTCATGATGAAGACCTGTGTAAAAAGGAATAGCCTTATAAATAGGGTCTGTATCCTTACCATAAGCAT
>CAKZOC010000125.1 GCA_937136025.1 uncultured Bacteroidota bacterium | reverse complement strand
TAAAGCGAACTCTGGGGTATAGTTCTTCGAAAGGGGCTTCACGACGGTCCTTCACGAATCCATGCAGGGTGTCCCCTTCCAGGGAGACTACATACCCCTCGGAATAGCCTTTTTTCTGAGCGGAAAGTGCTGTGGGGCCTGGGAGGAACATACTGAGGATGATACCAAAAACAAAACTTCGCGAAGTATTTAAATCTGACATATGTAATGACTTTAAGTACAGAACACCGTTCTTAAAGTCTGATGGGCAAGGAATGTACCAGTTTTTGCCCGTGACGTCAAAAGACATTGATTTTCGTTAAACGCGTAGTGGATTGGAGGCGTTTCCCCTTATTCCCGGGCGTAGAGTGCCTGTATTTTAGGATCTGCTTCCGGACTGAGGGTAAAATAGACATTGATGGTATCTTTAGCACCCATGATTTCAAAGGAACCCCGAAGCTGGTTCCCGGGATTGATTTCCCCTATTTCCTGAATTTCTCCTGCACCCTCTACAAGAGGTCTCAGGGTTGCAAGGCGGGTTTTGCGATCCGAATCCAGATAGAAGTTCTCAGCGAATACCTCAGCTTCCAGTTCCGTATCCCAGGTTTTAAACCACTCGACGATCTGACTTTTCCTGAGGTTGAGGATACTTGAGACCGGCAGTTTTCTCGGCTTCAGATCGAGTTCCTCAAAAAGGAGTTTTAAAATTTCCTCATAGGGCCAGGGCGCGGTATAAGTGACGTTGCAAAAGGCCATCAGGCCGATCCCAAGATCGGGGTAAAACACGTAATTACTACCGAATCCGGGCAGGGCACCCCCGTGTGAAATCCTTCGAATGCCCTTACAGTTTTCAGAAATCCCCAGCCCGTACCCGTACCCTGAAATCACAGCGCACGGATTTTCATTCCAGTCCGTGGCATTGGCATAGAGGCGGGTAAATTGCGGCTGCTGCATCTTCCGAAGGGTGCTCCGGTGGACCGGACCCACTTCCGGATCATTTCGGGGTGGCCAGGCCGAGAGGTGAAAACTCACGTATTTACTGAAATCTTCAATAGAGGTTATGAGCCCGCCCATGGCCCCGTAGCTCCCGTCGTGAAGCATGGGTGCGCGTGTAAGACTGTCCGGGGTGTATCCGATAACAAGTTTTTCTTCAGGGATATCCTCAAATTCCCAATAGGTATCCTTCATCTGCAGCGCACTCAATATGTTTTGGTCGATATATTTCTGGTAGGGCATCCCTGTGACATTCGAAATAATCATCCCCAAAATAGCGTAACCCGTATTGCTGTATTCAAAGGCGAAGGAGGGCGGATTGGAAAAACTGGGATTTGCCCGGAGCAGGTCCCGGAGCATTTGGTCGGTCTCATCCAATTGGCGATCCCCCCAGGGATTGTCTTCGGGAAAACCAGCCGTCATGGTCAGTAAATTCTCGATAGTGATATGAGTAGCATCGGCGGTCAGATAACTCATATCCCGCATTTCAGGAACATACAGGTAGGCGGGGTCATGCAGGGAAAGGATACCGTCTTCCACGAGTTTCATAATACCCATGGCCGTAAAACTCTTGGTCATGGAGGCTATCCTGAATTGGGAAGTGGTGCTGGCAGGGATTTGTTTTTCCAGGTTGCTGTAGCCCAAAGCTGAATCGATCACCAGCTGTCCGTCTACCACGATACCATAAGCGATGCCGGGAATGTTTTTCTGCCGTGCATAAGCTTCAAAAATCTCATGCAATTTTGGACCTATTGAGGCGATTTGAGCGGCCCTGTCATCGATTGTAAAACGAGCGGGTTGAAAATCCGCAGCGACCTTAAGGGCGGGAGCTTTCTCTTCAGAGGCCTGTGCCTGCCGTTTGCAGGCAAAAGGTGTAAGGATAAGTGCAAAAAGGAGCATGCCCAGGAAACGTTTATGATAAGCCATTGTGTCGAATTTTTATAAATTAAAACGCTCCTGGATGTTACCGGAAATCCGGAATTATCCGAAGCACTACGCGGTATTTCTTCAAATGAATGATATGGGGTGGAAGGCCCATTCTGCCTCCCCACCGGTCATCGGTTTATTCTCAGCGTATAATTTCCATGTTGGATGTATCGGGTGATGGCTCCGGCGGCGTTTCGCTCAAAAGTAAGTGTTTCCCCCAGTTCCCCATTATCCCGAACGCGCCGGAAGGTATCCCCTTCGATATGCCTGAATTTTGTCAGGGCCTCAGCGGGTTTATCCGCAGGCAGGTTGAGCATTACTAAATCGCCATTCCAGGTGCCGATATATTCTTCACTGGACCAGGGTTTGGGATTGTAGTATCCCACGTATTGAGATAAATCTTTGGAAGTGATCGCCGCTTCTGGTTTTACACTGTCGTCCTTTGCACTCATTTTACTTAAGATGGCATGCATACCCATGACGTATTTCATCGGGTTTGTCCCGCTGGAATTGATCATGACCGAATAGGCCCTTTTGTTTTTCAGATCCATCTCGAAGGAGGAACGGTACCCGGGACAGCTCCCTCCGTGACCCGCCCAGGTTGTGCCATTAGGTCCTTTATAGACGCGGAACCCCAACCCCCATGTGGTCTTCCAGTTCGGATTGGTCCAATGAACGGACTGCATATACTTCAGGGTTGCGGGTTTGAGAATTTCAGCCGTCTTGCCCTTCCGGAGGCGGAATTGCCAGGAGGCGAATTTCCCTAAATCGGTCACATTGGAGGAAAACCCGGCTGCCGGGGCAATACCGTTGGCCTGAAAAAATGCGACTTTTTCCCGTTCCCCCTCCCTTCCGATGGCGCTATAACCGATGGCAAGATCAGAGCCGTATAGGTCTTTCGGCATTTCAGGCCGGGTTTGGGAAAGCTGCAGAGGGTTTAAAATATGCTGCTGAATATAGGTTTCATATGGGACCCCGGAGACCTCCGAAACGATTTCCCCCAACAGGGTCAGGGCCAGATTGCTGTATTGGAAATAAGTAGAAGCCGGGTACAGGGATTCCTGTTCGGATAATTTAGCATCTATTTCGGCTGTAGTGGGAAAGGGGAAGTCCGGGCCGGTCCAGTAGGGATAGCCGGCTTCTCGCGGCAATCCTGAAGAATGTGTCAGCAGGGTACGTACGGTAATCGGGCCGCTCTCCGGGAATTGTTGTTTCAGATCGTAGTAGGGGAGCAGGTCACTCAGCCGGTCATCCAATCTCAGTTTGCCCTCGTCGTACAATTTCATGATGGCCACTGAGGTAAAGAGTTTTGAAATGGAGCATATGCTGCACAGGGTGGCCCCGGTGAATGGCTTTTGGGTGTCCGGATTGGCCAGGCCCACGCCTCCGCTCCATAGGAGTTTCTGATCTTCTACGATACTCGCGGAGATCCCTGGAATGTCTTCAAAGTCCTTTTGAGCGTCCAGCCATACTTCGATAAGGGTTAAGGCTTCGTCATAGTTGGTTTTGTCATCCTGAGGATGCACCGCGATGCAGCTTGCCACAAGGGTTAGCGCTAAGGCATATTTCTTCATAAATACAGATCGTAAAACCGGTTCCCGGGTATTTCAAAAACAATAGTAAGATACTATTTTTAATGCAATCGGATTTTGAAGAAATGGCCCCTCATTTGGGATTTCAGCTTATATGCAAAACAAGGTCAATCAGAGCCTTTAGACAATTCAATCCTCTTCCCATCCCGCGCGCTCTGTTTGGCAGCTTCCAAAATCTCCATGACTAATAGGTTGTTTTCCAGGGAGGACAGGTCAAAGGGTTCGGGGGCGATCTCCCCGTATATCACAGCCCGGAAATATGAAAAAGGATCGTGATAAGGAGGCGGGCGATCTTCCAGTTGAAATACCGTTTCTTCAAAACCATCATACCCTTTGGCCATCCTGAGGCGCATTTGGGTTCGGTTGTCGGCATAAACAGCCCCCTTTCGACCGTAAATCTCCATATCCTTCCGCCCGATAGGCCAGTTCCAGGAGGCGTGGATAACGGCGTTGGCGCTTGGGTACTCCAGGATGATCAGGGCTTCATCTTCGACCTTCGGATTGTTTTCGGGTTGTAATTGTTGTGTAACAGCGGTGACGGCTACAGGTTTCTCACCCTTCATCAGGAGTGTCATCAGGTTGGCGCCGTAGCATCCGAAATCCATAAGGGCACCGCCGCCGTTGCGCACCGGATCGATGAGCCATTCGAGAAATTCCGGATCTACCCCAATTTGTTCCGGGCCTCTGTGCCCATCGCGGATGACAACTTTCCGAACAGCACCTACTGCCTTAACCATCCTGAAGGCTTCATGCGTAGTAGGATACCAGGTAGTCTCGTAGTTGGTCAATAAAAAAATACGGTGTTTGAGGGCGAGATCTGCCATGTGTTCCGCCTGGGCCAGGGAAACCGCCAGGGGTTTTTCCACCATGACATGAATTCCCGCGGGAGCACAAGTCTCAACAATTCCGAGGTGTTCATCGATAGCACCAAAAGCCGCAACCGCTTCCGGTTTTTGAGCTTTGATGAGATCCTCCAGGGTCGGGTACACCCGATCCATGTCAAACCCATAGCGTTCGATATAGCGTTGCGCCAGATCTGAATTGGCTTCGGCAATACCTACGATCTCAATATCACCCTGTTTGGCGCTGTTAAAAATCTGGTGGACATGTGTGTGGGTCAGTCCTGCGATTCCTATTCGAAGGGGTGTTTCCTGGCTGAATCCCGGAATAGAAATCATAGCGAAAAAAAAGATTAGGCAAGGGTAGCTGAAGCGTTTCACAACCTGTTTTTATATTTTATGAGACAGTCAGGCGACGGGAAGCTCATTACATCTTTTCCCGGGAGCCCTATTGTTCGTTTGCCGCTTTGGCCTGCGCTTCTTCTTCCCCGGTCAGCCATCCGCCCCCGAGGGCTTTATAGAGTCTGACGTAAGATGAAAGCAGATTGGCCCGCAATCCCTCCAATAACAATTCCGCATCGAAGGCCTGTCGCTGTTGTTCCAGGAATTCGAGGTAACTGGTCACCCCCATATTATAGCGTTCCCGCGAGAGGGTTTGTGCTTGCAAAGCTGCCGTCCGTCTCATTTCGGCATACCTGATTTCATCCTGAGTCGTTCGGATTTCCGCCAGGATGTCTTCCACTTCCTTCAGGGCAAAAAAGACAGTGTTTTGATACGCATATAGCGCCTGATAGCTGCGGCTGTCCTCAATATCGACCTGTCGTTTAAGCTGACCCCAGTAAAAGAGTGGTCCGGCCAACTGTCCGGTAAGTGTCCACAAGGGATTGTTAAAACTCAGATTGCCAAAACTATCTGCGGTGATACCGATCAGGGCGGTGGCGTTCAGAGAAGGTAACCGATTTCCTTTGGCGGCTCCTACCAACGCATTTTGAGCGATGAGTTGGTATTCCGCGGCAATCACATCGGGTCTTCTCGCGAGCAGATCTACCGGTCGGGCCAGGGGTAACTCGATGTTGTAATTTTGGGCGTTAAGCGGCTTGCCCGTGCCGACGCTCCCAGGATTCTGACCCAACAGGATGCTCAGTGTATTTTGAAGTTGTACGATCTGAAGCTCATATTGGGGAATGGCCCCGGCGGCGATGGTGTATTGAATGGTCGCCTGATTGACGTCGATGATGGGAACGATTCCCTTGTCGTACCGGGCCTGTATGAGTTGGAGCATACTATCTCTCGAAGTCGCGTTACGCATCGATATTTCATACTGGGATTTGGCCCGGAGTAAAGAAAAGTATGTCGTTGCCACCTCGCTGATTAAAGAAATCATCACACCTCTGTAACCGTATTCTGAGGCAACGAGATCGGCTCTGGCGGCCTCTGAAAGGCGCCTGAGCTTTCCCCACAGGTCCAATTCCCAATTGGCTGAGGCCGCCCCCAGGATGAGGTTTTGAGTAGAGCCCACCTGGTTCAGTAAAAAATTCCCGCGTTGGACCTGCCCGTTGACGTCGAATTTGGGAAGCATTTCGGCGTTTTGATTCTTGAGTACAAGGCGGCCCTGCAATACGTTTTCAGCCGCGATAAGCGCATCGCGGTTATTTTCCATGGCTACCAGGATCAAGCTGTCCAGGACGGGGTCGTCATAGAGGTGCCACCATTTCAGATCTGCCGTACTCAATTCCAGGGAATCCGTGTTGATACTGTCGTATTCCACCTGCAAACCGGAGACCTGCTGGGCGTATTTGTCGGGTTGGACGAGATCGGTGCCCTTGTAATTCTTACCGACCTTACAGTTTTGTAAGAGCAGCGCGACGAACAGTATAAGGAGGATTCGTTTCATCAGGCTTCCGCAGTTTTGGCGAGTTCGGCATCCCGTTTCTTTTCATATCCCGCCAGTTTTCCAATCAGCAGGAATAGCATTGGATAGAATAAGACCCCCAGAAAGGTGGCCACAGTCATCCCTCCCAATAAAGCCATCCCCATTACTTTGCGGGCTTCCGCACCTGTTCCGGAGGCCACGACAAGGGGAAAAACACCGAGGATAAAGGAAAAGGCAGTCATCAGTATGGGGCGGAATCTGGATTTGGCGGCAGCGGTAGCTGCATCGTAAAGGGAGGAGCCATTTTTAAATTCCTCATTGGCAAATTCTACGATAAGAATCGCATTTTTGGCTGCCATACCAATGAGCATGACAAAGGATACCTGAGCGAAAATATTATTTTCAAAACTCACACTGAATTGACGGGCCACCCAAAGAAAAAACAGGGCCCCGAATATAGCAAAGGGGGTCCCGAGTAAAATCGCGAAGGGCAATGTCCAGCTCTCGTATTGGGCCGCGAGGATCAGAAAAACGAACAGGAGGGAAAAGGCCAGGATAACACCCAGGGATCCTGAGGCTTTGTCTTCCTGAAACGACATGGCATTCCAGGAAGTGGTCATGTCATCCGGGAGGATTTCTGCAGCTACTTCCTTTAAAGCCGCCATAGCCTGGGTAGAAGTATATCCCGGCGCCGGCGCACCGGTAACCTCTACGGCCCGGAACAGGTTAAAGCGGGAGGTGTAATCCGGACCACTCACGGGTCGTATGGTGGCCACCGTAGAGAGTGGGACCATATCACCTGTATTGTTTTTAATAAAGAAGTTCTCGATTTGCGATTCGTCTACACGGTACTGGCTCTCCGCCTGAATATAGGTTTTGTAAAGGCGTCCGAAACGGGTAAAATCATTGACGTAAGCCCCACCCATAAAAGCTCCGATAGTTTTATACAGGTCGTTCAGGGAAAGGCCGAGTTTTAAGGCTTTTTCTTTGTCGATATCCATGTAGCGCTGAGGAACATTGCTTTGAAAGGTGGTGAAAGCACTGCCGATCTCGGGTCGCTGATTGGCCGCTGCAATAAATTTACCGGCATTCTCTGCCAGGTATTCAGGGGTATTGCCGCCTTTATCCTGCACCATAATGCTAAAGCCCGATCCATTTCCCAACCCCGGAATTGCC
>CAKZOC010000124.1 GCA_937136025.1 uncultured Bacteroidota bacterium | reverse complement strand
CATATTCAATTAGATTTATACTTCATGATGAGAGGAGAACAGAGTCTTACTGTATTCATCCGATTAGAAATACATACGCTATATTCAGATGCACTGTACATTTCGTGTCGATATTAAAAGGTTCAATAATTTAGTATCATGCAGAGAACAGGTAACATGTTTGTCGTGCTTGGATTAGTTAATGACTAAAGAAATGGTTTGGATAGTCAGATATCACATTTTGAGTCCGATTCCAGAGCGAAGCATGTGATTTATTTGCCAAATACTACAAAAGGGATATGGACAGTCTCGGTACGCTATATTTTACGAAAGAAGTTTTTGATGGTACCTATCCGGGATATGGCTCGTCCTATCCCGACTTGCAGGGGGGCCTCGGGTTGCTTTTTGAACAGGCCAGTTCCCGGGGGCATGCGCAGAAAACCCCCTTCGGAGAAATCACTTTTCCTTTTACGATCCGGAATCAGCTCGTATCCAGTATGACCACGGTAAAGGCCGCTGTGGAAAACAAAGCCCTGCTGAGAGCGTATCAAAAAGACTTCTTTAAAAGCGGGCTTAAGAATGCCGCCGACGCGCGAATCGGGGCTTACAGAGTAGAAGAGAAACACGATAAAAATCGGCTGAAGGCTTTTATCGATAAACTCCTGATCCATAAAATTGAGGTGTACAAGGAAGGGGAAGACGCCATTGTTATTCCAACGAATCAGCCCCAATACCGGATGGTCCAGACGTTTTTTGAAACCTATGAAACCTACCGGGACAGCGTTTTTTACGACGCCTCTGCCTGGTCCGTCGCCAATTTCTATAATATGAAATACAGCACGCTCCGCTCCGCTAACCGGGGCGAGCGCATTACCGATGTCGAAGACCTCTATCCGGTGGCCGCCGTTCCGTATTCGGAATACGCCTACCTGATCGACTGGCAGGACTACAACGCCCCGGCCATGCTCTATCACCTGCAGTCCAGGGGTCTCGTCCTCAGCAGCGCTTTTAAGGCGTTTACGACCTCCGTGGGAGGCGTCGAAAAGTCTTTTGCCCCGGGCACCCTGGTACTCACGGTGTCCCTCCAGCAAAAAACGCCCCAGGAAGTCCATGAATTGCTTAAGGAAGCCCAGGATACTTTCCGGGTACCTTCCTTCGCCGTTGCCAGTGGGTATCACCTGAAAGGTGTGGATTTGGGAAGTCGGTATACCCGGCCCCTGCAGCAACCCAAAGCCGCGATGCTCATCGGAGAGGGAGTGCGTTCCTATGAAGCCGGCGAAGTCTGGCATTTACTCGATACACGTGTTCATATGCCCATCACCAAAATACCTTTGAGGGACTTCCGGGGAACCAACCTGGACGACTACAACACTCTTGTGATGGTGAGCGGGCGCTACAACTGGAACGACAGTGAAAAGGAACGGATCCGGGAATGGGTTTCAAAAGGCAATACCCTTATCACTATTGGGGGGGCTTCGCGCACAGCCATCCAGAATAAATGGATCGAAGAAGAATTGGTGGAAGCTGTTAAAGACAGTACAGAACAGATCACACGGCTGCCCTACGGAGATGCAGAAGAGAATCTGGGAAAAGAAAGTGTCGGTGGGGTGATCCTGAGAATCGATCTGGACCTGACGCATCCGCTGGCTTTTGGGTACACAGATTCACAGGTTCCGGTCTACAAGAATAATGAAGTATGGCTACAACCCAGCAAAAATCCGTATGCTACCGTTGGTCAATACGCTCAAAATGCCCATATCGATGGATATCTAAGCACGAAAAACCGGACTGAATTCCTGGACAAATCTGCCTCCTTAGTCGTGGGCGCACAGGGAAGGGGACGGATTGTGCTTTTTGCCGATAACCCCAACTTCCGGGGTTCCTGGTATGGTACCAATCGTTTGTTTTTAAACGCCCTGTTTTTAGGCAATCACATTCGGGTGCCAGAATAATTCATACAGAAGCGTTCCCTTTTTGAAAAGCTCCATAAACCAGCCAACTTTTAAATTATGAAAAACACAGTTCTCCTTTTGACAGCCCTTCTTTTCGTTTTAAGCACCTCAAGGGCACAGGAATCCTTTTCAGAAGGTCCTTTTAATCAGCTAATTATCCGCGGTGCTACCCTGATTAATGGCAATGGGGCGCCACCACAGGGGCCTGTGGATATCGTCATTGAAAATAACCGGATTACAAAAGTAAGCGTTGTGGGATATCCCGGTGTGGCCATTAAGTCCGATCGGCGACCCGTACTGAAAAAAGGAGGTCGTGAGATTCAGGCCGAAGGCATGTACGTACTGCCGGGTTTTGTAGATATGCACGGGCATATCGGAGGTAAAGCTCAGGGGGCTGAGCCGGACTATGTTTTTAAACTGTGGATGGCACATGGGATCACCTCTGTAAGGGAACCCAGTGGCCGGGGCGTTGATTTTGCGATGGATTTAAAGCGTAAAAGCGAAGCCAACAGTATTGTGGCGCCAAGGATTTTTGTCTATACCGGTTTTGGGCAGGGCAGAGAGGAGCCTATTACCACAGGGGAACAAGCCCGCGAATGGGTGCGTGCCAACGCCAAAAAAGGGGCAGATGGTATTAAGTTTTTCGGGGCAGCTCCTGAAATTATGAGTGCCGCCCTGGACGAAAACAAAAAACTGGGACTTCGATCTGCCTGCCACCATGCACAACTCGACGTAGCCCGATGGAATGTATTGAATTCAGCGCGCGCAGGCCTCACGAGCATGGAGCACTGGTATGGACTACCCGAAGCCCTTTTTGTAGACCGGACGGTGCAGGACTATCCTCTGGACTACAATTACAACAACGAACAACACCGTTTTCAGGAAGCCGGAAAACTCTGGCAACAGGCAGCAGCCCCTTACTCCGACCATTGGAATGGGGTCATGGAAGAACTGATTGCCCTGGACTTTACCCTGGATCCGACTTTTAATATATACGAGGCCAGCCGGGATCTGCATCGCGCCCGTCGTGCGGAGTGGCATGAGACCTACACCCTACCCTCCCTTTGGCGGTTTTACGCTCCCAGTAAAATTTCGCACGGTTCGTACTGGCACTACTGGGGAACAGAGCAAGAGGTAGCGTGGAAAAAGAATTACCAGCTCTGGATGACCTTTGTCAATGAATATAAAAACCGGGGCGGAAGGGTGACTGTAGGTTCAGACTCCGGATTTATCTACCAGTTATACGGCTTTGCTTACATTCGGGAAATGGAACTGCTCCGGGAAGCCGGATTCCATCCGCTGGAAATTATACGGGCCGCGACGCTCAACGGGGCAGAGGCACTCGGTTTTGACAGCGAAATCGGGACTGTTACCCCCGGTAAACTTGCCGATCTGGTAGTGGTGGACGCCAATCCCCTGGAGAATTTTAAAGCCCTTTACGGAACCGGGGCCATTAAACTTACCGAGGATAATGAAGTGGTCCGGGTGGGTGGCGTAAAATACACCATTAAAGATGGGATTATATACGATGCCAAGGCCCTTCTCAGGGATGTAAGGCGACAGGTAGACGAGGCCAAAAAAACGGAAGGGTTTCAAATCACCCAACCTGGCATGAACGAATAAGTTGCTCAGGTACCCCTTGAGCGCGCGTTGAAATTACGTCAAAACCCCTGTATCCATTCAGGGGCCGGAAATCTCTTTTCTATGGCAGCCCCGGTAAACGTTGTTTCGATGCAGCCCTGGTTAGGCCTATTTCAAGGTACAAATGGGAAGCCCCCCCCTTTTTAATCGCATTTTTCACCACCGCACGGCCCCATAGCCATCTAAGCGCGCAACCGAAGTATTGAAACGAGAGAAGTGGGCTTTCATCGGAATTCCCAAGGTTCGAAATCCTAAAAATCCGTATCTTACTCTGTGCTATGAAAACCAGAAATACCTTTCCATTTTTGCTGCGTTTCCGGGTAAAAATACTGCGGAGCCTCTTTTTGGGTCTCGGGGTTTTACTATGGCCAACCTCCGCTTTTACGCAGGCAGAAGGACTGGAATCACAACTTTTTTCGTGTATCGCTCAAACTTTTGAAGATGGCCCCCAGGCCCTGGATAGTCTTATCAACCGTTTTGAAGGCGAACTTCTTTCGGAAGGGTTGCTGGAGAATACCGACGGAGAAAGTTACCGGGGACTCCTGCAACGCATCGCTTCGGATCAGGGAATTGTACGCCCTCCAGAACTGTATTTCGGCCCCCGTTTTCGCAGTATCCATAAAGATAGTGTTACTTTAAATGAATGCAGTAAAATACTGGATATAAGCACTATAAAACCTTCTGATTCCACCCTGATTCAATTCGAGATTCTTAGGGAATCCCTCCTGCATGAAAATCTGAACCCCGCCTTAGAAGCCCTGGCTTATTTGGATTTATTGACGGATAGAGATCTGGCCTTGCCCTACTACCGTCTGCTGACCTATGAACTCATCGATCGTCAGGCCTTTCAAACGACCACTCCGGACACCGGAATTCCCACATATGGCCCGCTCACTCAGCTCGATGCCCGGGGGGCTAATGTTTTTCGGGTGTATTTAAATGAGCGGGATCAGTTAATTGTATCGGACCAATTAGTAAGCCGTGAGCAGATGCTTAAACTGGTGAGTAGCCACGCCCGAACTTTCGAACAAAGCGCTCTTTACATCATAGAAGTTGAGCCCGATGTAAAGTTTAGTCAATTTGTTTCAGTAAAAGATCAGATATCACTGGCTATCAGTGAAGTAAGAGACTTGTATTCCCGATCTATTTTGGGTAAAAATCTCACAGAACTCACGACTTCCGAACAGGCAGCTGTTTTCGAAAAATATCCGATTCGCATAGTCATGCCCTGACCCCGTCCAGGGAAGACCTGTTAAACCCCTTCTTTGCGGAGTACCTCCAGAGGTGGACTGTTTAAGACCCCTCTGCTGTTTAAGAGTCCTATAGCCAGAACGGTCAGGCTGATCAGTGGAAAAACCACCAGGAAAGGAACCCAGGAGGGGGTGAAACTCAGTTCAAAAACGCCGTAAGCGAGTAGTTGCGTCCCCACAAGGGCGAGCAGCACTCCCATCAGGCTTCCGATGCTGCCCAAAAACAGATATTCCAAAATGGCAATCTTCCGGATCTGACGCCCTGTAGCGCCCAGCGTTCGTAGGAGGACACTCTCACGGATTCTTTGAAACTTGCTGGTGCGTACGGCTCCCAATAAGACTATAAAGCCTGTGAGGATACTGAAAAAGGCCATAAAACGGATGACCCAGGAGAGTTTCTCGAGAATATCACCTACTGCGGAAAGCAGCTGTCGGACGTCGAGTACAGAAATGTTCGGATAGGTACTGACCAGGTCCTGTTGAAATCTGGCGGAAGTTTCTTCCGACTCGGCATAGGTCGTCAGGACGTGAAACCGCGGGGCTTCTTCGAGAACCCCTTCTGGAAAAACGACGGAAAAGTTCAGTTGTAAGCGGCCCCAGTCTACCTCACGAATGCTCGAAATCACCGTTTCCATGAGCACACCCTGCACGTTAAACACCAGCGTATCTCCTACCCACGACTCTGCGTCCCGGGCCACATTATCAGAAAGAGAGATAGGTATGGGCCCGGATTTATCCTTAAACGAAGGAATCCATTCCCCTTCTATCAGGCGTTCTGAAGCAATTAGAGAATCCCGGTAGGTGACGCGAAATTCATGGTTGAGGATCCAGCCGTTGATTGTAGAAGTTGTGTCTTTGCGAATCTCCTCCACTTTTCGATTCCGGATCTTATCGAGGCGCATGGTGACAATAGGGATATTCTCCAGCACGGGAAGCTCCCGCTTGAGAATCATATCATCAACCTGAGCTTCCTGCCCGGCCTGTACATCGAGTAGTATAAGATTTGCGGCAGGGGTATCGTCCTCAACTTCCGCCCGCGCCAGCAGCATGTCCTGGGTGAAGTACAGCGTACTGATCAGAAAGGTCCCGATGCCAATGGCGAGGATCAGCACCAGGGTCTGGTTATTCGGGCGAAATAAATTAAGTAAACTTTGGCGGGCTTCAAACCCCCAGTTATGAGGGAAAAATCTTCGAACCAATCGCATCAGGGCCCAGGCGATTCCCGTCAATATCAGAAAAGTGACCGCAATGCCCGCCACAAACCAGAGTGCCCGGATTCCGCTTTCCAGCAGGTACGTGGCCGCTCCCCAGATTCCCAGCGCGATGAGCGAAAAAACCAAAGCGGTTAATCGTTTGGAGCCTTCAGTCTCCCCTTCACTGATCCGAAGGACGGATAAGGGGCTGATAAAATAGCTATTGAGCAAAGGCAGCAACCCAAAGAGCACCGCCATCAAAACCCCAAGCCCGATTCCAAGAAAAACAGGGCCCCAATGCGTCGCCCAATCGAGCTGTACGGGTAAGAAGTCCTGTACAAATTGAGGGAAAACCTGCTGGAGTAAAAGCCCAAGGCCAGCTCCCAGAATTCCGCCGAGGAGGCCAATTCCGGCAATTTGAATCAGAAATATAAACAACGTTTGTCTGCGGGAAGCTCCCAGACACTTTAATATGGCAATCGAAGTGCGTTTCTCTTTCATATAGATATGCAATATTTTTAGTATTTCTTCCATATAGATTTGTACCAGTTTTTGTAAAATTTGCCTTTTCATGGGGAAGTCATAACATCTTTCAAATAAATAATTTTTTTAAATAATTTAATGCCGCAAATAGGTCAGTTACTACAGAAAAAATTAACTATCTGCAGTTTAAAATGCAAGTCAATGTAAAATTTAAGACTGTCTATCAAACTGTTATCCTCCTCAAGAATGTTTGCATTTTTTA
>CAKZOC010000123.1 GCA_937136025.1 uncultured Bacteroidota bacterium | reverse complement strand
ATCTCGTGGGAATGCGAACTTTATACCACGAATTATTTAAAATCTTATCATCTCTACCAGAATCAAGAGACTGTTTTGTCTCCAACCTTTTCGGCCCATCTGGAAAACGTAAATATGATCAACTGTCATTATAGCATTATATAAGCTGTATGTCATAATTAGTTGATATGTTTCCGTGAATTACTTTATAGTTACTGACTTTTTTTACTAAAGTTCGAACATTGATTTTAATGTGTTTTGGATAATTGTTTTGCTCTATGTTGAATCTTCAACTCTTGTATTGATCTTTAAGCACGAAACTATAGATCGATTTCAATTTTAAAAAATTATTTACGTTACCGTATAACATAAGTTCTATGATAACTGAATTAAAAGAAGAATTGTTTTAAAAACAACTAATATCTAAGTGTCGCACCGGTACTATCATTTTATCTAGCACACATGAGCTGGTTTTACACTAACTCAAGATTTTTTTGTTATTTTTCTACCAAAATATTATGTTGCATTGAACACAAACTTGTGGTCAGCAAAGCGCAATTGTTTATTGAGTATACATAATATTTCACTGATTATTTTTGCCTCGTGTTTATGTTCTTAATAACATGTTAATATTATCATTCTCTCTTTCTATACGCCATGTTCCTATTTGGAATATAACGATAATGCTTTTCTCATATAAAATTGCCACACGTCGGATAGAGAAATAACAGGCCATGCTCACGATTTCATGATATGATTTGCGACACTCACTGCCACAGCTTTAGAATTCAATTTTAAATTGAATCGGATCACAATTTTTGTTGGCTTCAAGTGTCTATTCAGGAAATGGCAGTCAACGCCAGGGCTTCATGCCTTCATTCTTAAGGGATTATTTAAAATAATCTAGAAAAATTGGATACCACGAAACATCTCAGACTTTTTTCGCAGAAGAAACGCGAATGTCCAAACTCTGCTTCATTCAAATATCCTTGGGAGCGGCCTGCCGCTTATGGTCCTTCACGGCTTTTTGGGGATGTCCGACAATTGGAAAACCCTTGGAAAAAAGTACGCCGACCAGGGTTTTGAGGTCCACCTGATCGATCAGCGAAACCACGGACGCAGTTTCTGGTCAGACGTTTTTGACTATCCAACCATGGCTAAGGACCTGCTCCATTATATGGATTCCAAAAATCTGAATGAGGCTATAGTACTCGGACATTCTATGGGTGGAAAAACGGCAATGCAACTCGCCTGTACCCGACCAGAACGCGTTTCAAAACTTCTGGTAGCAGACATCGCACCCCGGCACTACCCCCCGCACCATGATTATATCCTGCAGGCTTTAGAAGCCCTTCCCCTCGCCCAACTCCAATCGCGGACAGAGGCCGATGAGGCCCTTGCCAAAAATTTAGACAATTGGGGTATCCGGCAATTTCTGCTTAAAAACCTGTATTGGAAATCCCCCGGGGAATTCGGGTTGCGCATCAATCTCGGTGTCCTTAAAACAAAGATGCAGGAAATTGGGGAACCGCTTCCCGAAGCCATGATCTATCAGGGGCCCACTCTCTTTCTCAGGGGAGGCGCCTCAGATTATATAACGGAACAGGACCTGCCGCTGATACGGCATCACTTCCCAAAAGCCAACCTGGCAACCCTGGAAGGGGCCGGGCATTGGCTGCACGCGGAACAACCCGAAGCCTTTCTGGAATACAGCCTGGATTTTATGAAATCCTGAAAAAACACCCCCTCTTATTATGCATGCATACTTTTTTCAGGACATATATTGTGTGAGCGATAATTTTACATATTTTTGGTACTGACTTAAACGAACGGCTCAGCCTTTGAGCGCGTCCAAATGAAATCCTATGAAAAAGTTTCTGGCCTTATTTGCCTTTTTGGGCCTTTTTATCATCTCATGCAGCGACGATGATGATGCCACGGATCCGGGTGGCGGCATTCCGATGCCTCCTATAGAATACACGAGCGGGTCTGCGGACCTCTCGAATTATGTTGCCGTTGGGGGTGCAATCAGCGCAGGTTACTCAGATAACGCTCTATTTATTGATGGGCAGGTCGCTTCGTTTCCAAATATGATTTCAGGAAGTTTCGAAGAAGCGGGAGGGGGTGAATTCACCATTCCGTTCATGGCGGATAACCTCGGGGGAATGACCCTTGGAGGGACTCCCATAACCGGAATCGGCAACCGTCTTATACTTGATTTTACGACGGGCTCCCCTACCCCAATATCTTTAGGAGGGCAGGGCACCACAGAAGTTTCAAATGTGCTCTCAGGACCTTTTAACAATACGGCTATTCCAGGTGCGAAAAGCTTTCACTTGCTGGCCCCAGGCTATGGCAATGTAGCCGGCGTGGCCCAAGGCTTGGCTAATCCGTACTTTGCACGCATGGCCAGTAGCCCCAGCGCCTCTATTATTGGAGATGTGATGGCTCAGAATCCAACATTTTTCACCCTATGGACTGGGAACAATGATGTATTGGGTTTTGCCACCTCAGGGGGTTCCGGAATCGATCAATCAGGGAATTTAGACCCCTCTACATACGGGAGTTCCGACATTACCGACCCCAACGTTTTTGCAAGTGTATACAATACCCTTTTACAGCGCCTTACCTCAAATGGCGCAAGTGGTGTAGTGGCGAACATCCCGGATGTGACTTCAATTCCGTTTTTCACCACGGTACCGCATAATCCGATACCTCTGGACCCGGCGACGACCGATTTGTTAAACGGCGCTTATGCCGCATATAATGGAGGGCTTCAGCAACTTCAGGCGCTGGGCGTAATTTCCGAGGAGGAAGTCGCTCGCCGACTCATCAGCTTTACGGCAGGCCCCGGGAACGCCGTTGTGATCCTCGATGAAGACCTTACAGATCTCACCGCTTTCAATCCTGCACTGATCAATATGCGTCAGGCCACAGCAGAGGAC
>CAKZOC010000122.1 GCA_937136025.1 uncultured Bacteroidota bacterium | reverse complement strand
GAATGCGTTCTCACCCTCATGGTTAAGGATAAAAAGATGAATGCCAAATACAAAAAGAGTCCCTTCTCTTTGCGGCTCAAACAGGATCTCTGGTATGATGTAATAGTCTATGTTCTCTTTTTTCTCCTTAATCTCACTTCCAAGTCTTTCCATATCATTCTGGAAGAATTGATATTGAGCTTGTCCCTTTAATTCTCCCGGATCGAGCTTTTCTTTTCTTAACCCTAAATTTAAAGGCTCCACACTATTCAAATTTTGGGTGAATTCCTCTGAAAGTGATCCAGACCAGGTTGTAGTGCTGGGTGTCCTGATAATAGTGGGGTATATAATAAGTTTTGATTCTTTGTATGAGTCTATAAATTTCTGATCGAGCATGGATTCAGGCCTGTACCCGGGGTTGTTTATATCCTTGTTTGAAGAGCTTAATTCCGCAAAGGTGGTTTCTTTAATCACGCCGAGGTCCATGAGTGATACATTGTCCAGGTACACATTGGTATTTATCGTTCCAAAGTCGAAACTTAATTTGTGCTCTGGAAATACCGTATAAACATCAAATTCTATATTGATGTTCCGCCATTCAGTCGTGGCATTTTGGGTGTAGTTGTCAGCGCCTGTCAGGCTTGTCCAGTTTCCCCAATTCTCACCTAAAAAAACCCCAAAAGTACGATTGGAATCTGCTTTAACATCAAATGAAAGTTTATATGAATGCAGTGGCTCCAAAGGGAAGCCCAATTGTATCAGCTGCACCGCAAAGGTTTGATTCCCAGCACTGCTTATCTGGTACTGCAATTGCTGATTTACAATTGATGCTTTGGCGATTACATTGTGATCTTGCCATGTCCACCAAATATTCGCAGGCGGAGCTCCTTCAAAATATGTAGGTATTTCAGTGGTTGAACTAAAGTCTCCGTCGGTTAGAATATTCTGAGAATAAACGCCGGAAAGGGTCAATAGGAAAATGCCAAAAAACAGGGAATAGCAGCTATATGTTTTCATGATGTAATCTTTAGCAACACCCAAGGTACTATGTGCCTGAGCAAATGGCAATGACGCGTGTCACCTGGCTGGATTTCATGCTAATTGGTGCCCGCCGGGTTCCTTCCCTGCAGGGCCTGGGTCCTATAACGTTCCTCCCTGCTCAGCTTCTTTCATCGCTTAAAAACGGGCTGAGGTTTTCAATGCCTTCCACAATCAACCGGCGTTTCGGTCCCGCTTTTTCGGCCAGGGTATATTGGGCTTCTGCCTCTTTGTACCTCCCCATGGCAACCAACCAGTCTGCGTAGAGTTCGCGGGTTGGTTTTTGAATGGATGGCGGGCCGTAACTATAGCTGACGCTTTCCTGCAGTTCAATGGACTTCAGCAGATGTGCTTCTGCCGTATCGTGCCTGCCGGCCAGATCTTCCCGCAAGGCCATAAGTTGCTGTTGTCTGGCCTTAGAGGTAACAATATCGGATGGGGCGGCCTCCGCCCGGGTCACATTTGAACATAGGGATGCGCTGGAAAATTCCTGTACATAGGTTTCCCTCTGAATGTCGGACTCCATGAGCGCAATAACACGATCCAATTGAACGGTGTCTTTGGCGGTATAGGCTTTCATTCCTTCCAAAAATTGATATTGGGAACGCACCGAAATATTCAGATCGGAAATTTCTACCGGAATATCGGCTATGGCACTCTCCCACTCCCCCGTTTCCGTAAGGTAAGTGCCCTTTAGAAACACCATATGAACCCGGGCCCTTGGAGAGGGTGTTTCATTCATATAACGCTGCATATCCAAAACCATTTTCCGGGCTTCTTCCTTCTTGTCCTGCTGCAGATATCCATACTCGAGCCAGTGATAGGCATGGTATCCCCTATCATTATTGCCGAGTCCTTTTCGCTCCATCCGGTTCAGGCTGGCCTGATACGAGTCAATATTGGAAGCCACTACCCGGTCCCACATCCCCATTGCCACATAAATATGAGAGGGCATATGCAAGGCATGGCTGGCATCCGGAGCGACTTTAGAATAGGCGTTGGCGGCCTCCAGTGCCAAAGCCGCATGCTTGGGGTCGTCATAGGAATGAATGGTATAGTGTAACGCTCCGGGATGTTCGGGGTTTTCCGCCAAAATACCCAGGGCTATTTTAGCGCCCTTTCCGTATAACGCGTCATCCCGGCCGTCGGGGACAGAGCCCAAAAGCGACAATGCATAAAATGCAGCCACTTCGTGGTTGTCGGGATATTTTTGGGACAAGCCCTCCATAAAGCGGGCATAGGCTACATCTCGCTCCGATTTTTCAGTTTCCGGTTGAAAGAGGATCTCGACCGCCGCGATAAAATCACGCTCCAGTTCCGTGGCGTTTTTTTCCAGGTCTATGGCGTCCATTTTTTTCAACACCTCCGCCCCTTCATCATAATCTTGTTCATGCCACAAGCTATGATTATAGGTCATGGCTTCACCCCAATAGGCCATGGGCATTTGTGGATCCATTTCCTGGGCACTCCGGAACGCTTCACGGGCATCGTGATATTCGAATGAATGCAACAAGAGCAGGCCTCTCTCAAATTGAGACACTGCTTTGGAGTTTCCGGTGACCTCGAGGTTCACCATTCCCAGGAATTCCGTTTTGGGGGTGTTTTGTTTGCATCCTATCAGGAGTATGGATGCCAGAATAAATGCAACTTTCTTCATTTTTTTTCAGATTTATGAGGTTGTTGTGTGTTCGTTAGGTTTAAAGTCTAATTATATTCTGAATTAATAAATTGAATCAATTCTTCTGCCAAAAGTTCAAGGTTCTTTAATCTTACCATGGCCTCATCTTGAACTGTTAATTGATAGTTTGTTATACTCAACAATTTACCATTCTCTACTTCATTAATCACATCTTTTGCGTCCACTTTGTAACCTCTCCTGTAAGGAAGATTAAGAAGGAAATACTCTTCAATAGTTTCTGTTACAAACTTTCTATGCCACATAGCAATAACAGAATACTCTTCACAAAAGACTTCATAGTAGGAAGTGATTTTTTCCTTGAGTTCCAAATTCTTTATCATATTAAATTGTCTGTCCTGTTTTAAACTCAAATACGTTTTTCCAAAACTTTTATTAGGTATGTTATACGATAAAACATCAGGTATATCTTCGATATCAATGTCTGAATAATTTCCTTGTGAAAAATCATTAAGTAATACTACTCTTTTTCCTATTCTTTCAATTTCGGCATTGTAAAACTCAATTTCCTGGATTAAATCGTCAAGCATTGAATTCATAGATGCCTTTAACTCTTCTTTTGCTTGAATTGCTTCTTTCCAGGCATTTAGCTGCAGCGCAATCAAAATTCCAATAACCACAAGAATAATTTCTCCAATGGCGTATTTGAGATACTTTCCGGTATTGTTTTTCTCCATAAGGTCATAGCGTATTTTTCTGAAAAACTTGATCATCTATTTTGATTTTATGGCCAGCGCACCGCCTGGCGCTTCAAAGCCCAAGCCTTGGCCCACGCTTGGACATAGGTGGTGTCAGGCAACGTGATTGTCCTCAAAGTGCTTAATTTCATTGAGTTCAGACTCTTTAAGGAATCGTTCTTGTTCAATGTCATAATCGTCTTGAAGGCCCAGCCAAAATTTGGCTGAATTGCCAAAGTATTTGCTCAATCTTAGAGCGGTATCTGCTGTGATCCTTCTATTGCCTTTTAAAATTTGTGAGATTCGGGTCTGAGGAATAGAAAGATCTTTGGATAGTCTATATGCGGAGATTTCTAAGGGGTTGAGAAATTCATGCAGTAGTACTTCGCCGGGGTGTATATTTGATAACTTTTTCATAATCAAATTCATCAATGATAATCTATTATTCTTACTTCATATGCATTGCCATTGCTCCACTTGAAGATGATTCTCCATTGTTTATTAATACGTATGCTATGGAAATCTTTCAAGTGGCCGCTAAGTTTTTCAAGCCTGTTGGAAGGTGGAATTCTGAGATCCTGTATGTCCTGTGAGTTATTTACCATCCTGAGTTTTCTTCTTCCAATCGACTGAATATCCAGGGGTAATTTTCTTATTCGGATTCCATTCCAGATACTTTCTGTTTCTTTTGATCCAAAAGATCGAATCATACCTTTCGCGTTACTAACGCTAAAGATAAGTAATTTATTTTAAACGGATGTTTTTGCAAGGTTGCCTGACTTGTTATACACCAACTAAAATAGCACTTTAACCCTCGCCTAAAACCCGGATAACATTGAATTCAATACGTTTATAATGCGCTAAAACTAACGCTCTAATGGCGGTAGGCAAGACAGAGGAAAGGGGGGATTGCAAGGGCAGTTAAGGGAGTTGCCCGTGAAGGTTCTGGGGTTGGAATTAAAAATCAATTTCATACGACTTATTTAGTCAATAGCCACAACACACGATCATATGAAACTATGTAATGCGCCAGGACCACTAATCCAAAGATTAGACTAATTCTATTCCATTCCATATCATTTAGTGACCAAATCGCCAAGCCAAAAATTCCGAATTCGATGATCAATCGGATAAAACCAGCTGTAATTACTGGAGCGGATCCAGATCGACTAGGGTCATTTGGGACAGCGAAC
>CAKZOC010000121.1 GCA_937136025.1 uncultured Bacteroidota bacterium | reverse complement strand
GTAGGGCGAGAATAGCCCCTATCATTCCGAGCTTGATATTCGTCCAGATAAACGGCTTGCGGATGAATGATTTTGTTGCCCCGACCATTTGCATCGTCTTAATAATAAAGCGTTTTGAGTAGATGGAGAGTCGGATGGAACTGTTTATAAGCAATACGGCAATAAGGGTAAAGAGGCCCGAAGCGATGAGGATGCCAAGACCCAGGCGTTTGACATTTCGGGTGAGCAGATCCAGGGTGGGGCGGTCAAAACTAACCTCCTCGACAACACTTTGGCGGGCAATACTTTGAGCGATGGAGTCTACCTGTGCGGTATTTACAAAATCGGCATTGAGGTTGATGTCAATGGAATTCCTGAGCGGATTGTATCCGAGAAATTCCAGAAAATCCTCTCCGATCTCGGCGCTGTGTTCTTCTGCGGCTTCGTCTTTGGAGACGAAAACGGCAGATTTGGTATACTCAGATAAAACCAGGCTTTTCTGCAACTGACCAATTTCCACCTCTTTGGCAGTGTCTTTAAGAAAAACAGAAACTGTGATTTCCTCCTTAAAGTGATCTGCAAGTTTCTTTGTATTGAGCACCAACAACCCGAGTACGCCCAATAAAAAAAGAACCAGAGCAATGCTCAGGATGACCGAAAAATAGGAAGAGATCAGTTTACGCCTTTGGTAGCGTTCAAATGATTTGCTCATAGCGGTACTAAGGATATGTAAAAATAGGAAAGTAAATGGATTCCACTTATTTTTACCCGGAATTAACCTATGGGGCATCCCACCCCACTTTTCACCCGAAAAATGCAGTACGATTTCAGGCAGATAGAAGCCAAATGGCAGCAATACTGGTCAGAACAAAAGACATTCAGGGCCGAGTTCCCCTCGGAGAAGCCCAAATACTACGTCCTGGACATGTTTCCTTATCCTTCCGGGGCAGGGCTGCATGTGGGGCATCCGCTGGGATATATTGCCAGTGATATCTATGCCCGCTTTAAAAGGCATCAGGGGTACAATGTACTGCATCCCATGGGGTATGATTCTTTCGGACTTCCGGCAGAACAGTATGCCATTCAGACCGGGCAGCATCCCTCCATCACCACAGAAACCAATATCGCCAGGTATCGGGAACAGTTGGACCAGCTCGGCTTCTCATACGATTGGGGACGGGAAGTCCGAACCTCTGATCCTGCGTATTACAAATGGACGCAGTGGATTTTCATGCAGCTCTTCAATTCCTGGTATAATAAAAAATCCGATAAGGCAGAGCCCGTGGAAACCCTGATCGAAGCCTTTGAATCGGATGGGAACCTTCAGATAGAGGCGGCCTGCGACGAGGATACCCCATCTTTTACAGCAGAAGACTGGAAGTCGTTTTCCAGAGTGGCCCGGGAACGTATTTTACTGAAATACAGGCTGACTTTTCTGGCGGACACAGAGGTAAACTGGTGCCCGGAACTCGGGACCGTCCTGGCCAATGATGAAATTGTGAACGGGGTTTCTGAGCGTGGCGGATATCCGGTGGTACGCAAAAAAATGACGCAGTGGAGTATGCGGATTACGGCCTATGCCCAACGTTTGCTCGACGGCCTGGCTTCTGTGGACTGGCCCCGGCCTCTCGTGGACTCCCAACAAAACTGGATCGGGCGATCCGTAGGTGCAGCGGTCGTATTTAATACAGAACCCGCGGGAAGCCTGAAGGAATCTTTCCCCATTGAAGTTTTTACGACGCGGCCAGACACGATTTTTGGAGTTAGTTTTATGACCCTGGCGCCTGAGCATGAGCTCGTTCCCAAAATTACGACCCCGGAGCAAATGCAGGCGGTTACCGCGTATATAGAGGCGACAGCACGGCGATCAGAACGCGAGCGCATGGCCGATGTGAAATCGATTTCCGGCGTTTTTACGGGAGCTCACGCCATACATCCGTTTACAGGGGAACAAGTGCCGATTTGGATTGGGGACTACGTTCTGGGAGGGTATGGTACCGGGGCTGTAATGTCGGTTCCCTGTGGAGATCAACGGGATTTTGATTTCGCACGACATTTTGATATACCCATTCCGAATATATTCGAGGGGGTCTCCGTGGAGGAGGAAGCCTTTGAAGAAAAGGACGGCGCGGTTATTGCAAATTCGGACTTTATCAGTGGTTTGCCTGTAAAGGAAGCCAGCCAGAAGGTCATCGAGGCCCTTGAAGAAAAAGGGCAGGGAGCCGGCAAGATCAATTACCGCCTCAGGGATGCGGTTTTTAGCAGACAGCGCTATTGGGGAGAGCCCTTTCCTGTGTATTACGATGCGGACGGGTTGCCTCAACTGCTCCCCGAACACTGTCTTCCGCTCAACCTCCCTGAGGTGGAGAAGTACCTCCCTACGGAGACCGGGGAGCCGCCTTTGGGCAATGCCACACACTGGGCATGGGATACCCGGGCGGAACAGGTAGTGGCTAATGAGAACATCGATCACAAAACGGTCTTTCCGTTGGAACTCAACACCATGCCCGGGTGGGCGGGGAGTTCCCAATACTTCAATCGGTATATGGATCCGCAGAATCAGGAGGCGTTGGTCTCTGATGAGGCGATTTCGTACTGGCAGGACGTAGACCTCTATATCGGAGGGAGTGAACACGCCACGGGTCACCTCCTGTATTCCCGATTCTGGCAGAAATTCATGTTCGACAGGGGATGGGTGCCGCGCGAGGAATTCGCCTCAAAACTCATCAACCAGGGAATGATTCTCGGAACCAGTGCCATCGTATACCGGAAAAGCGGAACGCAGCAATATCTGAGTAAAGGTCTGATCGGGGATACACCTGTGGAAGAAATCCGTGTGGATGTCAATTTGGTGAATGCTTCAGATGAATTGGATATTGAAAAGCTAAGGGAATGGCAGCCTCAGTTCAAAGCGGCTGAATTCCTTCTCGAGAAAGATGTTTATATCGTTGGGAGAGAAGTGGAAAAAATGTCCAAACGCTGGTACAATGTCGTAAATCCGGATCAGATTTGTGAGGAGTACGGTGCCGATTCCCTTCGGATGTACGAAATGTTTCTGGGACCCTTGGAGCAGTCTAAGCCCTGGAATACAGCCGGACTTAGCGGTGTTCACGGGTTTTTGAAAAAGTTGTGGAAGCTGTACCATCAGGGTCCCGACCGTGGGTTTGAAGTACTCGACCAGGCCCCCTCAGCACAAAACCTGAAGAGCCTGCACAAAACCATTAAAAAGGTGACTGAAGACATTGAGGCGTTTTCGTTCAATACCTCTGTCTCCACCTTTATGATCTGCGTCAATGAACTCACCGCCCAGGGATGCCGGGAACGTGAAATACTGGAACCTTTGGCTGTACTGGTGGCTCCTTATGCCCCTCATATCGCTGAAGAGCTCTGGGAAAGACTCGGTCATACCCAGAGTGTCGTGGAAGCTTCCTACCCGGTTCACCAGGACAGGTATCTTATTGAAAGCACCAAGGAGTATCCTGTTTCTTTTAATGGAAAAATGCGCTTTAAACTGCCCCTTTCCCTGGAGCTCGACAGGGAAGCCATTGAGGCGGCTGTTTTAAGTAATGAGCAAACCCTTCACTATCTCGAGGGACGGGAACCGCGAAAGGTTATTGTCGTGCCTGGAAAAATTGTAAATATTGTATTTTAGGCATACCCCCCCCTATAAAATAGGGGGTATAATGTAAAAAATAGATAAATATAACAGGCAACCCCCTCCATTTGTCGATTTATTTCTGAAAAATACATTTATTTGATACATCTTTACGGAAATTAAAGAAACACGATATGATTATTGGGATTCCTAAAGAAATCAAGAATAACGAAAGCCGGGTGGGAATGACCCCCGCGGGAGTGCTCGAACTCAATCATAAGGGGCACGAGGTTCTCATACAATCCGGGGCGGGTCTGGGCAGCGGATTTACAGATGCGGACTACGCCAAAGTAGGAGCTGAAATTCTCGAGACCATCCATGAGGTTTATGAAAGAAGTGAGATGATCGTTAAGGTTAAGGAGCCTATAGAAGCGGAATATCCCCTGATTCGTAAAGGTCAAATTGTATTCACATATTTTCACTTTGCATCCAGTGAGACCCTGACCCGGGCGATGATCGACTCGGGTGCCATTTGCATCGCCTATGAAACGGTAGAAGATGAGGAGGGGACCCTTCCGCTATTGACGCCAATGTCTGAAGTTGCCGGACGTATGGCGATCCAACAGGGCGCCAAGTATCTCGAGAAACCGGTCAAAGGGCGGGGTGTTTTACTCGGGGGTGTGCCGGGGGTACCTCCAGGTCGTGTTTTGGTCCTCGGGGCCGGAGTCGTGGGTATCCAGGCTGCCAAAATGGCTGCAGGCCTTGGAGCTCATGTAACGATGCTCGACGTCAACATGAAGCGATTGCGCTATGTCAATGATGTCATGCCGCCACATGTTGTGACTGAATTCTCCAATGAATACAATATTAGAAAACATATAAAATCGCATGACCTGATTGTGGGTGGGGTTTTGATCAAGGGAGCCAAGGCGCCCAAACTGATCACCCGCGAAATGCTTAAGTCCATGACTCCCGGTACGGTGATCGTGGATGTTGCTGTAGATCAGGGGGGATGTGTGGAGACTTCTGAACCCACCACCCACGAGGACCCTGTTTTTATCATAGACGATGTAGTACACTACTGTGTTGCGAATATGCCGGGAGCTGTACCTTATACGTCCACCCTTGCCCTGACGAATGTCACACTCCCCTATGTGCTGCGCCTGGCTGATAAAGGCTGGGAAAAGGCCTGTTCGGAAGATGCGGCCCTGGAAAAGGGATTGAATATCGTACATGGAGAGGTAGTCTACCAAGAAATCCTGGATACTTTTGGCCCTCTTAAAGGAATTCCTGCCTGAAACACGCTGGCTTGCCCCGGAAGATGCATATTCCCCCTACTGACAGTATTTCCGTAAAAACATTAGGAGAACGTTTTTGAGAGTCGTGGCGGGGTTTTTGCTTTGGAATTTGGTATTTTTAAGAATTCAAATCTGAAGTTATGGGTATTACAGGGTATTATATTTTAATTGGAGGAATTGCGCTTGTGAGCTGGTGGGTGAGTTCACGTTTAAAAAATAAGTTCCGTCACTATTCCAAAGTGCACTTGCAAAATGGAATGAGTGGCGCTGAAATCGCGGAGAAAATGCTCGCGGATAATGGCATTCGGGATGTCAAGGTAATCAGTACTCCGGGAATGCTCACAGACCATTACAATCCTAAAAACAAAACGGTAAACCTCAGTGAAGGGGTGTACAATCAGCGCAATGCTGCGGCCGCTGCCGTTGCGGCTCATGAATGCGGCCATGCTGTGCAACACGCCAAGTCGTATGAGTGGCTGACCTTGCGGTCAAGACTTGTCCCTGTCGTAAGTATAACCTCCGGGATGTCTACCTGGCTCGTATTTGGGGGTATCGCCCTTGGGGCTGCCGCGGGTATAGGGATGGGCTACTGGATTGCGGTAGCCGGCCTTATCATGATGGGTCTGGCGACTCTTTTTAGTTTTATCACCCTTCCGGTAGAATATGACGCGAGTAACCGGGCGCTGGTCTGGTTAAAGCAAACCGGAACGGTTACGCCACAGGAGTACGGTGGGGCTGAAGATGCCTTGAAATGGGCGGCACGGACCTATCTGGTGGCCGCTATTGGAGCTTTGGCCAATTTGGTGTACTGGGGCTTACAGGTATTCGGGGGCCGGGATTAAAGCGAAAGGCGTCAGATCTGAATCTGACGATCGATAGACTGATCCAGCGAAATGAAGGTTTCTGTTCGGGAAACCCCTTCAATTTGCTGGATTTTTTTGTTCAGGAGTTGCATCAGATGCTCGTTATCCCGGCAGAGAATCTTGATCAGAATAGACCAGTTTCCCGTGGTGTAATGGCATTCCAGGACTTCGGGGATTTTTTTTAATTGTTGGACGGCATAAGGGTTGCTCATGGCCTTATCCAGAAATATACCGATGTAGGCCGTCGTGGTGTACCCAAGGGCTTTCGGATTCAAAATAAATCGAGACCCTGTCAATAAACCCGATTTTTCCAGTTTTCTTAACCTCTGGTGAATAGCCGCTCCCGAAATACCAATATTTCTGGCTATTTCAAGAACTGGGGTGCGGGCATCCTCCATAAGGTATCTCAGTATTTTCTTGTCGATACCATCGATACGGGTCTGTTTTTCATTCGACTTCATTCCTGGTGGGTTATACCTAAAGATAAGATTATTCGGGGATCTCAGTTCCCTACAGAATCGGGATTATACCCCAAATAGGGCATCTCGTATTCCCTGAAACGAATGTTGTAGGACTCCAGGGCCTTCAGAACAGGTTCGTAGACCTCCCGACGGATCGGGATTTGTACTCCCGGGGTGGTAATCTGACCATTTAATATCAATAAGGTAGCTATACCCACAGGGAGCCCGACGGTTTTTGCCATAGCCGTGTGCCGTACGGATTCGCCCAATACGACCATGTTAGAATCGAGTTGAAAGCGTTTTCCATCTAACTCGTATCCAAATTTATGATACATGACAATCATATCCCGATCTTCGGGCTTTAACGTCCAACTGTGTTCCAGTATTTCCTGAAGGATTTGAGCCGGGCTGCCATCATTTACGGTGATTTTTCGCCCCGCATCGAAGATATTCAGCTCCATGAGTTTACCCCAAAGGTTGTCATCCTGATCAATTTTCAGGTAATGCCGCAACTTGAGTTCCACAGAATCTGTAGGGGAATAAGGGAGGAATAGATTTGTGAAGTCCCTGTAGGACATTCCTTTCGAATTCTCGATCTTATAAGAGTCATCGGTCATTCCAAGTTGCACAAAAATATTCCAGGCCCTGGAAAACCCAATACGACGCATGGTGCCGCGATATAAGGTGAGGGTGTCTTCCAGGCCATAAGCCTTACGGTAACTCAGGGAATCGCGGTTGGCATAAGCCTCAAATGCTCCATAGCCTTCAATCTCGAGAAATTCGGTACGCCTGAAAAGTTTGTGATACGGAATGTATTTATAGGTGCCTTCCTGAATGAATTTGGCTGCACCCCCCTGACCCGCAATCACGACATTTCTGGGGTTCCAGGTAAATTTGTAATTCCAGAGGTTATCATCGCTTTGCGGAGCCACCAGCCCTCCGGTAAAAGATTCGAAAAGTAACATCCGGCCACCGGAAGCTTTGATCCGGTCGATAACCTGCATGGCACTCATGTGGTCGATGCCCGGATCCAGACCAATTTCATTCATAAAAACGAGGCCTTTCTCCCGAACGGCAGCATCCAGTTTGCGCATTTCCTCGCTGATGTAAGAAGCCGTGATCAGGTTTTTGCCCGCTTCCAGACAGTCTTTGGCCACTTGCAGATGCAAGCTCGGCGGCAGCATGGAGATCACAATATCGGCCTCTGCGATCTGAGTCCTCCGCGCGGCCTGATCTGCTATATCCAAACCGATAACCTCCGTATCGGGGTGGGTGTGAAGTTTCTTCGGAACTCCCTGAGGATTCTTATCGGCAATAATAATATTGAGATGCTCTTCACGGGTTTTATCCAATAAGTAGTCTAAAAGGTAGGAGGTCGATTTTCCGGCTCCAACAACCAGGATACATCGGGCCATATCTGTTCTGAAGGTTTAAGGATTATGGTTTACGAAGGTATCAAAATGTTACATTTGCTAAAAAGGAAAGCCCCGGAGTTATGAACAAAGCAATTGTAGGTACAGGTACGCTATTTGGGATACTTGCCGTCATTTTAGGGGCTTTTGGTGCGCATTACCTGAAGGCCCGTCTTTCTGAAACCTCCCTGGCCAGTTTCCAGACCGGAGTGACCTACCTGATGTATCACGCCCTGTTCTTGCTGATACTCGGAAGTATGAACGCTTTGAAAACACGGGCAAAGCGCACTGTTTTCTATCTGATCTCTACGGGGGTATTCTTCTTTTCATTTTCCATTTTTGCACTGACCACGGCACCTCTTGCAGGCCTCGACCTCAGTTCTATAGGCTGGGTAACTCCCATCGGGGGCGCGCTGCTCATCGCAGGTTGGGCGGTGTTTGGTTATCGGGTTTTCAGGGGTTTGAACTAAGTTCTGTGCAGGAGGTCACAAAATGTCTTTATTTTGATATTTTTGCTCAAACAAAACTAACTTTTATGTCTTCATTTACTGCCGGAACGAAATCGATTTCGTTATCTGAATATGGACTGACAACTGAAAACATTCAATATCAATTATCTCCGGATGCGCTCCACCAACGCACGCTCGATGCAGGGTTGGGGCAGGAGGCAGACAGCGGGGCGCTAGCGGTGAACACTGGTGAATTTACGGGACGTGCACCTCAGGACCGTTTTATTGTCCGCGATGAAATTACCGAAAAAGAGGTCTGGTGGGGACCGGTAAACAAACCTTTTGACCCCGACAAATTCGATGCCTTATACGATAAAGTGATCGCCTATCTCAATGAGCGGGAGCTTTTTGTGCGCGATAGCTTTGTCTGTTCAGATCCGAAGTATCGGATGGGCGTTCGGGTGATCAATGAATATCCCTGGTCGAATTATTTTGCATACAATATGTTTTTACGGCCTACGGCCCAAGAACTCCAGGAGTTTAAGGCGGACTGGACCGTTATCAATGCGCCGGGTTTTCATGCGGATCCGGCTGCAGATGGCACCCGTCAGCACAATTTTGCTATTTTGAATTTTAGCAGGAAGATTGTACTTATAGGTGGGACGGGCTATACCGGGGAGATCAAAAAAGGTATTTTTTCAGCCTTGAATTTCATCCTTCCCGTATTTCGCAATACGCTGCCCATGCACTGTTCCGCCAATGTTGGGGAAGATGGACAGACGGCCATATTCTTTGGTTTATCAGGAACAGGCAAGACCACCTTGTCGACCGATCCTTCCCGGAAACTCATCGGGGACGATGAGCACGGCTGGACCGCTGAGGATACGGTTTTCAACTTTGAAGGAGGATGTTATGCCAAAGTGATTAATCTTTCCGCCGAGAATGAGCCTGAAATTTACGGGGCGATCCGGAAAGGGGCTATTCTCGAGAACGTGATTATGGATTCCGATGGACGGGTAGACTTCGCCGATACCGCGATCACTCCAAACACCCGGGTAAGTTATCCGATTTATCATATTGAGAACCGTCAGGATCCTTCCATAGGGGAAAACCCTAAACATGTCTTTTTCCTGACGGCAGATGCCTTTGGTGTCCTGCCTCCCATCTCCAGGCTGACTCCTGCCCAGGCGGCTTATCATTTTATTTCAGGCTATACGGCCAAGGTTGCCGGAACTGAGGCGGGTGTGAATGAGCCTGTTCCTTCTTTTTCCGCCTGTTTTGGCGCACCATTCATGCCGCTCCATCCCACAAAATATGCTGAAATGCTCAGTAAGAAGATGCAGGAATCCGGTGCGAACGTCTGGTTGGTTAATACGGGCTGGACGGGAGGATCGTATGGGGTTGGAACCCGTATGAAACTCAAGTACACCCGGGCGATGATCCGTGCCGCGCTCAGCGGGGCGCTGGGCTTGTACACCTACGATACTTATCACATTCACTCCGTTTTTGGAGTGGCCCAACCGAGAGAATGCCCCGGGGTGCCAACCGACCTGCTGAGTCCACGGGCTACCTGGAATAATGATAAGGCGTATTACGACACTGCCTTTAAATTGGCCAATGCCTTCAGGGAGAATTTCAGAAAATTTGAATCCTATGCCAATGAGGAAATTCGCAGGGGCGGCCCTCAGCGCTATGCCTATTAAATAAAAAAAAGGCTTCCAATTTGGAAGCCTTTTTTTATTTCTTGTTTACACTGTTAATGTACTTCTGAAGGGCCATAGTCATGGAAGGCGTTTCAGGAGTCGGCGCTTTAATGTCGATTCTAAGTCCTGCTTCGGTGGCAGCATCGACGGTGGAATTACCGAAGACCGCGATCCGTGTTTCCTTTTGTTCGAAGTCTGGAAAGTTCTTTAACAGGGATTCAATGCCGGAAGGGCTGAAAAACACCAAAACATCGTAGTAGACATTCCTCAGGTCGGAAAGGTCGCTAATAACGGTTTTGTAAAAAATCCCACGCTCCCATTTGACACCCAGCTGATCGAGTGTTTCCGGAGTATCTTGTTTCAACACATCTGAAGAAGGTAAAAGATAACTCTCATCCTTGTACTTCTTAAAAAGAGGTTGCAGGTCCTGAAAGTTGCGCTTGCCGACATAAATTTTGCGCTTGCGGTAGACGACATACTTCTGGAGGTAGTAAGCGACAGCCTCGGACTGGCAAAAATATTTCATGGAATCCGGGACCTTAAAGCGCATTTCTTCTGAAATGCGGAAAAAATGATCGACCGCATTGCGACTGGTGAGAATAATAGCGCTATAATTGGTAAGATCAATCTTCTGCTGACGCACGCTTTTGGCATCTACACCTTCCACATGAATGAAGGGCCTGAAGTCTACCTTGACCTTTTCCTTCTCAATGAGCCGGGAATAAGGACTGTTCTCCATTTTAGGCTCCGGTTGGGACACCAGAATCGTCTTTACCTTCATATATCAGTCATTTAGCAGATTTGCAATGATCAAAAAAGGTGCAAATTCGAGGGTGCAAAGGTATAAAATAAAATAAAACAAATGTGAGGCGATCAACTTTTGATGGATCTTCAGAATACTGATCCAACCGATACAATTGATAAGGAGAATCAAGCCAATACTTATCAAAACGATGGCTTTTGAATCTTTTATCACATAACCTAACAAGAGATTGGCAAGGAACATAACCAGTGCGCTGTAATTCAAATAGGTCATCTTTTTGAAGACCAGGGCAGAGGTGATTTTGCTGAATTCAAGAATCAAACCGCCGAGGAGCTGCATCCCGATTTTCATAATAAAATACACCAGCAGCAGACCACCGGAAACCAAAAGCAGGGATCCGCCCGGACTGATTTCGGTATCGAATAAAATAGAAAAAACAAACAGCGCAAAAAGGCTGAGGTTCAAAAACATAAACAAGCTCAATGCGATATGAAATCCATGGGTCAGCCGCCCTTTTTTATTGTAGAGAAAAATATACTTATTGTTAAAGGGAAGAATCATAAAATTCTGAAAACGGCTCAGAAAAAAAGCTCTGGCAAAGACGAGACAGAATAAACTCATTACAAAAATGAGTGTTATCCAATCATTTGTCGGGACTGCCCGCTGAATCACTTCCATTACCGTTTTATTCGTTGTGCCCTTCCGTTGAGACCAAAAGGCAGGTCATTTTCTGAAATCACCGCCCGTACATACATCGGATCTGCTTTCACTGCCTTTGGCAGGGTAATACGAACCCTAAGGGTATCTCCGGGAACCAGCACTTTATTGCGGCCTGTCTGACTATCTATCGGAATCACTTCATTCAGGCGCTTAGAGGCATCTAAATAGGCGATTCCCAAACGGAGCGCTTTTAATGGAACGTTTTTTTGGTACGGATTGTATATCCAGAAGGAATATTCCTGTCCTGCTACCAGAGTTTCCCCTTCAGATATCCCGGCTTTCAAATCCCGGTACGAGCTGAAATTCTCAATAAAAGTTCCGAATTTTTTTTCTCCCCAGGCGTCAAGATAGAATGCTTCTTGACCCGTTCCTTCTTTGTAAACATAAAATACCTGCTTACCCTGTACAAGTGCTTCGGACCCATCTATGGCGTATTGGTCTTTTCGATAATAGGCATTGTTCAGAGAGATAGCAGGCTCCTGACTGTAGAAAGCATACATGGAGGCCTTTCGGTAGGAATTTTCAAAAACGACGGGAACCCCTTTAGATAAGGTTTTCAGGTTGCTGACCCAGACCTTGTTTCCGTGACTTTCAAAATGAACGGGAAACAGGGGCTCATAGACCAGCCCCAGGCGAAGCCCTGCCAGGACAATGACGTTCGCCAGACCTAACCTCCATATCCATTTGCGCAATGTGGGTTGCTCCATCAGGCATTGCGCTACGATTACCGCTGCAGGAATGCTTATGACCACGAGCCATTGCGTTTGGACCCTGCGCTGAAAACTGGAGATGAAGAAGAAGATCAGGAAACCGTAAATGAGAAACACCATCGCTTTTTCCAGTTTGTTTCCGGCTCTGAAGGCAAAAAGTGTTTTGTATACAAAAGGAAAAGTAAGCCCGAAAAGAGCCAGCAGATTTAAAAGGAATCCAAGGGTGAATTTGGAAAAATTATAAGGCTGATTCGGGCGCTCAAAGAGGTGGAATTCCAGAGAAACAAAATCGTGGTCAAAAAGCCAGTACAGATGGGGCAGGTAACAGAGGAGTGAAACCCCAAGGGCCAGCCAGGCATACCGATTTTTTAAGAGCTGCAGATTGGAAAACAGAACAAACAGGATAACCAGGGCGGCGTGGTATTTACTGTACATCAGGGCAGCCATACAGATGCCCAGGGCCAGGGAAATCCAGGTTCCGGGTTGGTTTACAAATCTGCGGTACACCCACAAAAAGAGAGCCGTAAAAAATAAAAGCGGGGTATCGGGAAGACTTAAAAAGCCATAGGCATGGAGGAGGGTAATAGACAGGATCCACACGAAAAATTCCCGATAGAACATCTTTTTATCCGGGTGGCGGACCAGGGACCAGATCAACAGGGCGGTACCTGTCCCCATAAAACAACTCACCAGGCGCACCCCAAGTTCATTCTGAAAAAGGCCGTACCCCAGGGCAATCATCCAGCCGACCATAGGGGGATGATCAAAATAACCCCAGGAAAGATTTTGTGAATAGTACCAGTAGTACGCCTCATCATAGATTAATTCTGTAGCGTATGCCTGAAGTAAATTGATCACAAACAGGCCTCCCAAAAGAAACAGCAAAGGTTTGGGAAGGAGTTTGTTCATCTGCGGTTGGGTTGGACCAAAGGTACAAAATAAGCGTTTTTAATATAGAGGTTTCCAGGGGTAAAAAAACCCCCTACCTTCAGGCTGACACACTAATTTTGGTATTTTTGTCCAAACCCTCTGGTATGGCTGAAGGCCTTGTAATCATTCCCACCTATAATGAAATTGAGAATATCGAGGCCATTACCCGGGCGGTATTTGCTTTGCCCAGGGCGTATGATGTACTTATCGTAGACGACAACTCCCCGGATGGTACTGCAGATCGGGTGCGGGAGATGCAACATGAATTCCCTCAAAACCTGCATTTGGAAGTGCGAAAGGGGAAAACGGGCCTTGGGACCGCCTATATTCACGGGTTTAAGTGGGCCCTTAAGCATTCCTATGACTATATTTTTGAGATGGATGCCGATTTTTCTCATCGACCTTCAGACCTGACCCGCCTGCACCGCGCCTGTCTGGACGGGGCAGATGTGGCGATAGGTTCCCGGTATAAAAAGGGGGTCAATGTGGTGAACTGGCCACTCAAACGGGTACTGCTCTCCTATGGCGCCTCCGTGTATGTTAAAATGATTACAGGGATGAATATCCACGACCCCACGGCAGGATTTATGTGCTATCACCGCAGGGTTTTGGAGGCTATCGATCTGGATGCCGTACGGTTTGTCGGGTACGCCTTTCAGATAGAGATGAAGTTCAGGGCCTACCGAAAAAAGTTCAAATTGCAGGAGGTATCCATTGTATTTACGGACCGGGAAAAAGGTGAGTCAAAAATGAGCAAAACCATTGTTTGGGAAGCCGTCTTTGGAGTGATTAGTATGAAGGCGCGAAGCATCTTTAGAAAAAACGAGTTTTAACATGGAGAAGACACTACTAAAGAATGCCAGAATGGTCAGTGATGGCAAAATTGCAGAAGGGGATTTGCTCATTGAGGGGAATCGCATCGCCCGTATCGGCCGGGATCTTAGCGATGCCACTGCCCGGGTAATCGACCTGGAAGGGAATTACTTACTTCCGGGACTTATCGACGATCAGGTGCATTTCCGCGAGCCCGGCCTGACCCATAAGGGCGATATTGCCTCGGAAAGCCGTGCTGCTGTTGCAGGAGGGATCACCAGTTTTATGGAGCAGCCCAATACAGTGCCTCAGACCACTACCCTGAAGAAGTTGGAGGAGAAATTTGAGATGGGTGCACGCTCTGCCTATGCCAATTATTCTTTCCCCTTGGGAGGAACCAACGATAATCTGGAGGAAATCAAAAGGCTGGATAAGAATGCCTGTTCCGGGATAAAACTATTTCTGGGGTCCTCCACAGGAGATATGTTAGTGGACGATCAGACCGTTCTGGAACGGATATTCCGAAGTACAGAAATGGTAATTTGTGCCCATTGTGAAGACGAAGCGACAATACGCGGGAACGCGGCCCGGTACGCGGAACAATACGGGGAGGATATCCCAATGAAATACCACCCCCAAATACGCAGCGAAGCGGCTTGCTATCTCTCGTCCTCTCAGGCTATTGCCCTTGCCCGTGAGACCGGAGCCAGACTTCACGTCTTTCATCTGTCCACTGGGAAGGAAACGGCTTTGTTTCGGAATGATATTCCGCTATCGGAAAAGAAGATTACAGCCGAAGCCTGTATTCATCATCTTTGGTTCTCGGATGCAGATTACGAAACTAAAGGCGCTTTTATAAAATGGAATCCGGCGGTCAAAACAGCGACCGATCGGGAACAATTGTGGGAAGCCGTTTTAGATGACCGGATAGATGTTCTGGCTACCGACCATGCCCCACATACCCTGGAGGAAAAGGCTCAGCCCTATGTCAGATGCCCTTCTGGGGGACCTCTTGTACAACATGTCCTTCCGGCACTGATGGAAAAATTTAAGGCAGGGGTCATTCCCCTGGAGACTATTGTTCAGAAAATGTGCCACAATCCGGCCATTCTCTTCAATGTGCGTGAAAGGGGATTTATAAGGGAAGGGTTTTATGCGGATTTAACCGTTGTGGCGCCCAATACCCCCTGGACTGTAACGAAGGAAAATATTCTTTATAAGTGCGGATGGTCTCCTTTCGAAGGGCAGAGGTTTCATGCCAGCGTTTTATATACTTTTGTCAACGGCCACCTCGCTTTTGAAAAGGGTCGGATTTCTGAGAAACGAAATGCCATGAGGCTTACCTTTGACAGATGATCAACCGTTTTTTTTGCATCGGAATATGTTTTTTGGTCCTCTCTTGTGGAAACCAATTGATGGAGCCCCCTGAGGACCTTATTTCAAAAGAAAAAATGTCCGACATCCTTTACGACATTACGCTGATCAACTCCATCGACAACAGTCACCCCCAGGTGCTTAAATCCAAGAACATCAAGGTCATGGATTTTGTGTTTAAAAAATACGGAATTGACAGTACGCAATTCGTGCAGAGCGATTTGTATTACGCTTCCGTACCAGCACTTTATGAAGAAATTTATCAGGCTGTTGAAGACCGTCTGGAACGTGAGAGGGACAGTACATCCAAACTTATTCAGGACAACAGAACCAAAGACAGGGATACGTTGGATCCGCCCGAGGACTACGACTGAGAGCCTGCCCTCCTTTGAGGGAAGTGATCCCCGCAACGCCTGAGTACATCACCTATCGATTGAAAGCGCAACCCGGTTAATCCTTTAATTTTTTCAGAGCTATAGGCCCTGGGCTTTCTCAGATTGCGCGCTGTGGCCCGGGATAATGTCCTGGGGTTCCGGGTAAGGGTAGCCCGAAACCAGTCCAGTCGCCACAGCCATTCCAACTGCCAGTGCTTCAGTTTCTTTTTCGGTCCGGGTACTTTCAAAACGTCCGCGATTTGCGAAATCACTTCAGAATATTTTAAGTTTTCGGCTACCAGGATGAACCGCTGGTTAAAACCTTGGTTGTCTGCAATGGCTTCAAAGGCCCTGACCACATCCCATACCCCTACAAAACCTGTGCTCCCCGGAGGCGCATATTTTAATCCGGAGGTGACTTTGGTAAAAAATTGTCCGCTACCCTGATTCCAAAACCCGGGTCCAAAAATGACGCCCGGATTTACGATGACGGTTTCCAGACCTTCCTGCCCTCCCCTCCAGACTTCCATTTCAGCGAGATATTTACTGGTGGCGTAGACATTGGAATCCGCGAAATCCCATAGGTCATTCTCCGTAAGAGGGCTTTTGATGCCTCCGATAGTCGCTATCGAACTGCAATAGTACAGGCGTTTCACCGCTTTCTCAAGGCACAGGTTGACGATGTTTTGAGTCCCTGTATGATTGATTTGGCGCAGTAACTCACGGTCCTTTGGGTTAAATGAAATCAGAGCTGCACAGTGATATACCTCAGTTACTTCGTCGAAGGCCTGAATAAGTGAAGGCAGGTCATTTAAGTCCCCCTCCACCCATTGAATTTTGGGAAATAACGCACCGGTTTGCGGCCCGTAGGACTCAAAAAGTGACGAAACCTTTTGCAGGTCGCTTTGGGGCCGGCAAAGGGCTTTAACGCTCTGTCCGGAGTGCAGCAGCCGAATCAGCAGATGACTTCCGACCAGACCTGTCCCTCCTGTAATGAATATCATGGTCTAAAAATAAGGGTTTCTCTCCGATTCCCTTTATGGCAGATCTCCCGTGAGAGGCTGATTTGACTATATTTGCCACAAATTTTGTCAGTTTATGATTTCAAACTTTGTCGAGGAGCTGCAGTGGAGGGGAATGTTGCACGACATCATGCCCGGGACGGAAGAACATTTGTTAAGCGGAATGCAATCTGCCTACGTGGGAATTGATCCCACTGCAGATTCACTGCATATCGGTCATCTGGTCGGGGTAATGATGCTGCGTCATTTTCAATTGGCGGGCCACAGACCTCTTGCGCTTATCGGAGGTGCCACCGGAATGATCGGTGATCCTTCCGGGAAATCTTCTGAGCGGAACCTTCTCGACGAAACTACCCTCCGGGTAAATCAGGAGGCCATTCAGGGCCAACTGTCCCGGTTTCTGGAATTTGACAGTGGCGCTAAAAATGCGGCCCTTCTGGTCAATAATTACGACTGGATGAAGGATTTTAATTTCCTCACCTTCATCAGAGACGTTGGAAAACATATCACTGTGAATTATATGATGGCCAAGGATTCTGTCCGCAAGCGACTCTCAGAAGAATCCAGCGAGGGAATGTCCTTTACCGAATTCACCTATCAACTGGTTCAGGGATATGATTTTTTACACTTATACCGGAAATACGATTGTACCCTTCAAATGGGGGGGAGCGACCAGTGGGGAAATATTACTACCGGGACGGAGCTGATACGCAGAATTGAAGGTGGGAAAGGATATGCCCTTACCTGTCCGCTAATCACCAAGGCAGACGGAACAAAATTTGGAAAAACGGAAAGTGGGAATATCTGGTTGGATCCGCACAAGACGTCACCTTACCGTTTTTATCAGTACTGGCTGAATACTTCAGATTCCGATGCAGAAAAGTATATCAAGATCTTTACATTTTTGTCAAAAGAAGATATAGAAACCCTTGTGGCAACACACAGGGAGGCGCCTCATATGCGTCAGTTGCAGCGGAAACTCGCTGAAGAACTGACCGTTCTGGTGCATTCCAGAGAAGATCTTGAAAACGCCGAACGGGCGAGTGAGATTCTTTTTGGCAAATCCACCTCGGAGGCACTCAAATCCCTTTCCAGCGAACTTTTCCTGGAGATATTTGATGGGGTTCCCCAGGCGCGTGTTCCCAAACAGGAGATAGCAGAAGGTCTCGATATTGTGGGAGCTCTTTCTGCAAAAACGGGGTTTTTGAAATCCAATGGGGAAGCGAGACGCGAATTAAAGCAACAGTCGATTTCGGTCAACAAAACGCGGGTGGGGCAAGACTATACCTTGTCGGAAGCGGATCTGATTCAGGATCGTTTTATTTTACTTCAAAGGGGAAAGAAAAATTATTTTATCCTGGTTGTTGAATAACCCATCCCCATATTTTTTATGAGGGAGCACGGTTTTGAGCACAGGAGATATCAGGGCTTGTAGGTACCCACCTAGAGGGCCATGAGATTACAACCCCGGATGTCCGAATGATCAAAACGCCCCAAAATTTCAAAAGTCCCATTGGCGTAAGACTTCCCGAGATCCTGTGTGGCGATAAAGGCACAGGAGTGCTGGTTGGCCAGATCTATGATGTCCACTCCTCCGGTTCGTCCTGTTTCCATGGGGCTCAATGGATCTTCCGTATCCCGAATGCGAACCTGCATCCAGGGGGGACATCGGAAGAGTCCCTGCCCCGAAGAATAGGCCTGGGAGAGCAGTTCGGTCATCCCGTATTCGGAGTGAATCTCTTGCAGTCCAAAACCCTTTGAGAGGATGCTATGCAGTTCTGCCCGAACCATTTCTTTTCGCCTGCCTTTCATCCCCCCGGTTTCCATTACAATAGCGTTGGGAATCGTCTTTAGGGGCTTTTCGACCAGGTCGAGAAGGGCAAAGGTAACCCCGATTAACAGGAGTTTGGTTTGGGATTCTGCCAGGCGCTCCAGAAGTGCACCCGTCTCACCGGGATTGTAAAACCCGCTTTCCGGATGGGTGCTTTGGGCGATAAGTTCCCCGACCATATAACTCAATGAGGCATCCGATCGTTCCTGATAGGAAGGCAGGAGGGCGACGATACAATAATCAGACGGCTTCCCGTAAAAATGTTCAAAACCCCGTGTAAAACTCTCTCGGTAGAGGCCGAGGTCGGCTACGTAATGTTGACTTCGGATACTTCCTGTAGTACCACTGCTTCGAAAAACGATTTCCGGCTGGAGTTCGCCGGATAAAACCTTATGCGACTTAAAGAAATCGATGGGTAAAAAGGGGATTTCGCGAAGGCCTTTAACTTGTGAAGGATGCTTTCCCAGGTGTTCACAAAACTCCTTATAGACGGAGACATGGCGGTATTGAAGCGCGAACGTTTCCAGGGCCAGGGCTTCAAATTCCCCTGCAGATTGTATCCCAAAAATGCGGTCGGCATTCATACATACAGATTCGTGCAAAAATACAAAAAAGTGAAGGGTAGTTTGGGAAACAGCATTGAAACAGAAGGAAAGAATCCTAGCGGATCACGAGTTTTTTCGTTCCTATCCGTTCCTCCTGACGCACTTGTACCATGTAAACCCCGGGAACCAGGGTGCTGACAAATAGCTTTTGAGAAACCAGCCGCTGCTCGAGGACTACTTTTCCGAACAAATCGTAGATACGGATGTCCTTAGGGCCCTCATGGTCAGATTCCACATAGACGAACCCATCTTTTACCGGATTCGGATGCAAGCTAAAATGGGCTTCGGCCCGGTCAGGACTCCGTGGATCCTGTTGGGCTGAAACGACATAGGTACTCAGTAAGAAAAGCAGCAGTAGAAGTTGCTTCATCTATGGTAATTGATTTGGGATCAATACAAGGAAGATAATTCAAGCCTGAACTTCTTAGAATTTAATGTTGCGAATCTTCAATATTTGTAGGTGAATTTGAAGCGCTTTGCATTTCATCGATAAAACACGCAGATCATCGATGCTGTTTATCCGAAAAAGAGGGTTATTTAACGATCAGTTTACGGGTAGCTACTTTGTCGTTTTCATAGACCTGAATCAGGTAAACGCCTGCTTTAATTCCCGAAAGGTTGAGTTCCTTTCCCATGATTGTGGTTTCCAGCACAGGGGTTCCCAGGACGTCGAAAATGCGAATTCTTTTGGGCTTGTTCGCCGCTGTTACGATATAAACAGTCCCGGAAGTAACGGGATTCGGATATATTTTAAACCCCTCAATATCCGCCTGGTTCGGGGCTTGCTGACCGAACGCCGTACCCATGGTAAATAGTAAAATCAGGAGGTATAAGTGCTTCATACAATAATTGATCCGCAGCGTTGAGCAAATATAACATTTTTGCCTGCCAGAGAGTTTCAGTGATGCATAAAATTTATGTAAATATCGACAAACTACACGCATCGATCCGGCAATCCCGGGAATCCGGGCAGAGATGTTACCAAAAGGTTAGTAGTATTAAATTGCGGTTAAGTAATAAGCCCGTCTCCTGAATATGGTTATTTTTGAAGGAATCAATCATCTATCACCGTTATGAAAAAGCAGGACATCAAAATTCTTCTGGTCGACGACGAACCCGATATCCTGGAAATCCTGAGTTATAATCTCTCCGCTGAGGGATACCAGGTGTACACGGCAAAGAATGGTGCCGAGGGCGTTGAAAAGGCCCGGAAAAAATCCCCCCACCTGATCATCCTGGATGTGATGATGCCTGAAATGGATGGCATTGAGGCCTGTGAACTCATTCGTAAATCCAAGGGGCTCGAAGATACGATCATCACTTTTCTCACCGCCAGAAGCGAGGATTACTCCCAGGTCGCAGGCTTTGATGCGGGGGCAGATGACTATATCACAAAGCCCATTAAACCAAAAGTCTTTCTCAGTAAGGTGAAATCCCTGTTAAGAAGGTTGAAAAAGGATGAAGAAGATTCGACCGAAGTGCTGAAAGTTGGAGATCTGGTCATTAACCGGGAGGAGTATAAAGTAGTCAAAGACGGGCAGGATATGATTTTGCCCCGGAAGGAGTTTGAACTCCTCGCCTTATTGGCCTCCAGGCCGGATAAGGTTTTTAAACGCGAGGTCATCCTCGATAAAGTCTGGGGTCAGGAAGTGGTTGTAGGGGGAAGAACCATCGACGTCCATATTCGGAAATTAAGGGAGAAGATCGGCGAATCTCATTTTAAGACCGTAAAAGGGGTGGGGTATAAGTATGTACAATAATGGCCATACAACTCCGTAAATCCTACAGATTTGCCTTCAGGTCATCCCTCTATATCACTTTAGCTCTCGCTACAGTTGGTTTTGTATTCCTGTATTTACAGGATTTGCTCCAGCCGTACTGGCCGTGGTACTTAGGCTTTGTCCTGGTATGTTTTATTATTTGCTTTGCCATTCTTCAAAAACGCGTTGAAAAGTTTATTTACAGGCGCATCAAACAGATTTACGACGACGTGTCCCTTCTGGAGTCCACTTCCTTTACGTCAGGTCCGATAACCACGGATATGAAGACCCTAACCTCGGAAATTGAGAAATTTGCCAAGGACAAGAAGATTGAAATCGATACGCTGAAAATTCGGGAGGAGTACCGGAAGGAATTTTTGGGCAATGTGTCTCATGAACTCAAGACGCCTCTGTTTACCGTCCAGGGCTATATTCATACGCTCCTCGACGGGGCTTTAGAGGATAAGAAAGTTCGTAAAAAATACCTGCAACGCGCCGCCAAGGGGGTGGAACGGCTCATCTATATCATTAAGGATCTCGATCTGATTTCAAAGCTGGAAATCGGGGAACTGCATCTGGAAATCGAGCGTTTTGATATCATCGAACTTATCCAAAATGTATTTGACCTGCTGGAGATGAAGGCCTCGAAAAAACGAATTTCACTGGTCTTCGATATGGAGTACGATACCCCGATTTACGTCAAAGGGGATATGGAAAGGATTCAACAGGTACTGACTAATCTATTGGTTAACTCCATTAAGTACGGACACGAAGACGGTACCACAGAAGTCAGTGTGGAAAATCTCATTAAAAACAAGGTTATCGTACGGGTTACGGATAATGGGGAAGGGATAGAAGAACAGCACCTCACCCGGCTCTTTGAGCGCTTTTACCGAATAGACCAAAGCGGCAGTCGGCGGGAAGGAGGATCCGGTCTCGGACTGGCTATTGTCAAGCATATCATCGAGGCGCATAACGAGAAAATCTATGTCGAAAGTGTGGTGGGTGTGGGGTCTGAATTCTCATTTACCCTTGAAAAGGCTGAGGAAGCCCCCGTCTCCTGAGCCCTGAGACCACCTATTTTAGTAGCTTTGTGCTCAGTGATTCACGACAATTATGGGCTCCAAGAATAAATTAAAACGTTTTAGGGACAACGCCTCCTTTAAAAATGTCATTCAGCCGGAGCGCGATGAGGTCCTCCAGGGTCAATTTGCGCTTCGAAATCGTTGGGAGACCTTTTTCGGCAATTCCAATCCGATTGTCCTGGAGCTGGGTTGCGGGAAAGGGGAATACACGCTGGCGCTTTCGGAGAAGAACCCCGGGAAAAATTATATCGGGGTGGACATCAAGGGTGCGCGGATCTGGAGCGGGGCTAAAGCAGCGCTGGAAGCCGAGCGGACTAATGTTTGTTTCCTGCGCTCACAAATTGAACTGATCGATCTGCTTTTCGCACCCGGAGAAGTACATGAGATCTGGATCACATTCCCGGATCCTCAAATCAAATACAAACGGACCAAACACCGGCTGACCAATCTGGAATTTCTGCAGAAATACAGAAGTATTCTGGCCCCCGGGGGCAAGGTACACTTAAAGACGGACAGTGAATTCATGCACGGATATACGCTTGGGATTCTTCATGCTTCTGATATTCCGGTAACCTATGCCAATCACGATATTTACCACAATGGCGGCGCCCCTGTGGAAGTTCTGGAAACCCAGACTTTTTACGAAAAGATGTTTCTCGAAGCCGATAAACCTATAACTTACCTCTCTTTCAGTTTTACTGCGCCATGACCCATTTGCTCACACTTTTCTTCGCTACTTTTTCAGCAGCATTCATGGCAACGGTATTTCCGGGGCTGCTCAATATGAACGCGGCTAAAACCAGTGTAGAAAAAGGGAAGACGGCCGGGATTATGTTTTGTGTGGGAGTGGCCATGACTATTATGGTCCAGGCCTATGTAGGCGTTTTGATTTCCAAATACCTTTTCAGGAATCCCGGGGTTATTGTAAGCCTGCAGAAGGCCGCCCTGATTGTATTCGCCTTTTTTGCACTCTTCTTTTTTATGAAGGCAAAAAAAAGCAAGGAAAAACCCCTGACCCTGACTCCGATAAGCAAGAAAAACAGTTTTTTTAAAGGCGTCCTTTTGGCCGCCCTGAATTTTCTGACAATCCCCTATTACAGTGCCCTGAATGTGATGTGGAATAGTTCCGGATGGATCCAGTTCGCTTTCTGGGACATCGCTATTTTTGTCTTTGCCGCCGGCTGCGGATCTTTTACCATGCTTTATCTCTACACGGTCTATTTCAATAAGCTCGAAGCGCGAAATAATGCGTTCTCCAGGAATTCCAATTATGTCCTCAGCCTGCTGATGCTGATTTTGCTGGTGATCACCCTGATACGCATCTATTACACCTGATGGATATGAAAGAAGAGGAAACAGGCTTTTTTGAACGCGTCTACGCTGTGGTGCGGCAGATCCCTTATGGCAGGGTTACCTCATATGGAGCCATTGCACGCTATCTCGGTACCGGTGGTAGTGCCCGGATGGTGGGTTGGGCCATGAACAATGCCCATAGTATGGATGACGTCCCGGCGCACCGGGTGGTAAACCGCAATGGCGTGTTAACCGGAAAGCACCATTTTCCGGGAACCACACTGATGCAACAGCTCCTTGAAAACGAAGGAATAGAAGTGCACAACGATCAGATCACAGGGTTTAAGGAGTGCTTCTGGGATCCAGCTGTTTTAGAGAACCCCAACGGGTAATACCCGAAGAGTTCGTAAAAAGTAATGAACACCTCCCCGGAGGCGTCGCACTTCCTTTATATATTCGAATCCAAGCCGTATCTTTGCAGGATTAATATAAAGTCTGATACAATGGGGGTTTCACTCGATAAAAAAGAGATTTACCGCGCTCTGGAAACGATTACAGTTCCCGGAGAAGGGGGTAATATGGTGGCCACCGGGGCGGTGCGTAATCTGCAGGTTTTCGGGGATGAGGTTGTGGTGGATATTACCATAAAAAACCCAAGCCTTCAGGCCCGAAAGAAAACCGAAGTCAGTATTCTGCAGGCGATTCATAAAGAAGTTTATGCCAAAGCAAAGATTACGGTCAATGTGACCGTACAGGCTGCCACTCCACCCAGGGTAGCGCCCATCAAAGGCAAGGCGATACCGGGAATCCAGAATATTATAGCCGTAGCCAGTGGCAAAGGAGGTGTGGGGAAATCCACTGTAACGGCTAACCTGGCGGTTACCCTCGCGCAAATGGGGTTTGAAGTTGGTCTTTTAGATGCCGATATTTACGGCCCTTCCATTCCCATAATGTTCGATGTGGCCGAAGAAAAACCCATTGCTGTCACTATTGATGGAAAGTCAAGGATGCGCCCGGTTGAGAATTATGGCGTTAAAATGCTATCCATCGGTTTCTTTACCCAGCCTGACCAGGCGGTGATCTGGAGGGGACCCATGGCCTCCAAAGCTTTAAATCAGATGATTTTTGACGCCCACTGGGGGCAACTCGATTTTTTACTTGTAGACCTGCCACCGGGAACCGGAGATATCCATTTGAGCATTATGCAGGCACTTCCGGTGACCGGGGCTGTAGTGGTAAGTACGCCCCAGCAGATTGCTTTGGCGGATGCGCGAAAAGGAGTGGCGATGTTCCAACAGGAAGCGATCAATGTTCCCGTGCTGGGAATCCTTGAAAATATGGCCTACTTTACACCGGACGAACTGCCGGATAATAAATACTATATCTTTGGTCAGCACGGTGCCCGGAATTTGGCAGAGGATATGGAAATTCCTTTCCTGGGCGAGATTCCATTGGTTCAGAGCATCCGTGAGGCGGCTGACCTGGGCAGGCCTGCAGCCCTGCAGAAAGAGACACCTTCCGCCCTTTCCTTTGAAGAGGCCACCCGAAAAATGGTAAGTCAGCTCGTATTGAGGAACACGAATCTGCCACCTACCGAGGCGATCAAAATAACTACAATGGCAGGTTGTGATGCTGTTAAAAAGAAATGAGTATGACTTCTGAAGAATTGAAACTGAAAGTAGAAGCAGCGCTGGAGGAAATCCGGCCTTTTCTTCGAAATGACGGGGGTGATATAACCCTTGTGGATATCGAGGATGACAGGCTCGTAAAAGTCCGCTTAGAAGGAAATTGCGTGGGGTGCTCCGTCAACCAGATGACCCTGAAGAGCGGCGTGGAAATGACAATTAAAAAACACGCACCCCAGATTGAAGAAGTAGTGAATCTGGCAACCTGAACAGACGCCCTGTGCAACATATTTTTTAAAGGTATTCTAAGTTTTTTTGAATGATTAAGACAGACATACTCATCATTGGAGCTGGCCCTACAGGGCTTTTTGCTGTTTTTGAAGCCGGGCTGTTGCAACTCAAGTGCCACCTGATTGATGCCCTGCCCCAGGCCGGAGGTCAGTTGGCTGAGCTTTATCCCAAAAAGCCTATTTACGATATCCCTGGATTTCCAGAAGTGATGGCCGGAGCGCTTGTGGATAACCTCATGGAACAGATCAAACCTTTCCAGCCCGGATTCACATTGGGTCAGCGGGCAGAAAACATTGAGAAACTGGAGGACGGAACCTTTGTAGTAACGACAAATGAGGGCGTTCAGCATTGTGCTCCCATCGTCGCTATTGCAGGCGGACTCGGAAGCTTTGAGCCCCGGAAACCTCAGTTGGACACCCTGGAGCAATATGAGAACAAAGGGGTGTCGTATATGGTTAAAGATCCTGAAATGTATCGGGACAAAAGGGTGCTGATTGCCGGAGGGGGAGATTCAGCACTGGATTGGAGTATTTTTCTGGCTGATATTGCGAGGGAGGTTACCCTGGTCCATCGGCGCAACGAATTCCGGGGAGCGCTGGATTCCGTTGAGAAGGTTCAGGAGCTTAAAAACCTGGGTAAAATTCGTCTGATTACCCCGGCAGAAGTGGTTCAATTGCAGGGTAAGGATACCTTAGAAGGTGTACTGGTGCGTCGTAATTCAGATCCCCAGGAGGATATCCGGGTAGAACTCGATGCTTTTATTCCTTTATTTGGTCTTTCTCCTAAACTGGGTCCCATTGCCAATTGGGGTCTGGAAATTGAAAAGAATGCGATAAAGGTGGACAACACCCTGGACTATCAAACCAATATTCCCGGTATCTATGCCATTGGGGATGTGAATACTTACCCGGGAAAACTGAAACTCATCCTTTGCGGATTCCACGAGGCCACCCTGATGTGCCAGAGTGCCTATCAGCGCATACATCCCAATAAGCGCTATGTCATGAAGTATACAACTGTGGGCGGGGTTACGGGGTTTGACGGGAGTAAGAAAGAGGCACCCAAGGCTGTTGTAAAGGCAATCGATTAAGCAATCCGTGTTTTTTCATGACTGACATTCAAATACGTATTACAGATCGTGAAGGTGAGGATCATACCGTTGAGGCGCCGACCGATATGAACATGAACCTTATGGAAGTGGTTCGGGCCTATGAACTCGCTCCGGAAGGTACTATCGGAGTTTGTGGGGGAATGGCCATGTGTGCTTCCTGTCAGTGTTACGTGCTCAGTGACCATGAGCTTCCTGAAAAGTCCGATGAAGAAGAAGCCATGCTTTCCGAGGCTTTTTATGTAAAGGAAAGCAGCCGGCTGGGGTGCCAGATCGCCATGAGGCCCGAACTCGATGGCCTTCATGTGGAACTGGCTCCCGAGAGTTAGCTTTATTTTTGAATTTTTGGGTATCTTCCTCTCCGCACTCTAAAATGTACAGATGAGATTCCTTTACCTACCGCTATTGCTGACCCTGCTCCTGGGTTGTGGAGAAAGCCAACAGAACACTGAAATCGGGGCCTGGGAAGAACAGGCGGCGCGCATCACGATAATCCGCGATGATTTTGGCGTTCCTCACGTGTATGGAAAAACGGACGCCGATGCGGTTTTTGGATTGCTGTATGCCCAATGTGAGGATGACTTTAATCGGGTAGAACAAAATTATATCTGGGCTATTGGCCGACTGGCCGAGGTAGAAGGGGAAGAAGCCCTCTACAGCGATTTAAGAGCCCGCCTCTTTATGACGCGTTCAGAGGCTATAGCGGCTTACGAGGGCAGTCCGGCCTGGTTAAAAGAGTTATGTAATGCCTTTGCTGATGGCATTAACTACTACCTGTATACCCATCCGGAGGTTACTCCCAGACTTTTAACGCGTTTTGAACCCTGGATGCCCATGTATTTCAGCGAAGGATCCATCGGCGGTGATATTGAGAGGGTCAGTACCCGCAAACTCAAGGCCTATTACGAGGAGGGTATTGAATTCCCTGAATCAGAAGCTTTGGATCTGGCCAAAAAGGAGGCCGAACTGGAACCCCAGGGATCCAATGGGATTGCGCTGGCCGGTGATCTGACAGCCTCCGGGAATGCCATGCTGCTCATCAATCCCCATACCTCTTTTTATTTTCGGGGTGAGGTCCATATGGTTAGTGAAGAGGGTTTAAATGCGTACGGGGCGGTTACCTGGGGGCAGTTTTTTGTCTATCAGGGCTTTAATGAGAAAACCGGCTGGATGCATACCTCCACCTACACCGACGTTCTGGACGAATTTGTGGAAACCGTAACGGAAATAGACGGAACACCTCAGTACCGGTACGGGGAAGAACTCAGACCCGTCCGAACATCTGAGATTACACTTTCCTATGCTTCCGCCGACAGTTTGTTGGAACGAACCTTTCCCGCCTACCATACGCATCACGGACCCATCACCCATACGGTAGAGGGGAAACCTGTTGCCACCGCTATGATGTGGGATCCCGTACGTGCTTTGGAGCAGTCTTTTATCCGGACCAAACAGGATTCTTATGAGGGATTCCGGAAGATGATGGACATTCGTACGAACTCGTCAAATAATACCGTCTATGCGGATGCCGATGGTACAATCGCCTATTTTCATGGAAATTTTATTCCTAAACGCGATACCCTTATCGATTTCAGCAGACCTGTAGATGGGAGCGATCCGGGAACAGACTGGCAGGGTTTGCATTCGGTGGACGAGAGCATTCTCGTGGTGAATCCGTCCAATGGATGGATTCAGAATTGCAATTCCACTCCGTATACTTCAGCTTTAGAAAACAGTCCGAAGCGGGGAGATTACCCCAAGTATATGTCGGCAGACCGTGAAAATTTCAGGGGGGTACACGCCATTGATTTGCTTAAAGAGGCCTCCGGGATGACCCTCAATGGGCTCCTTTGACTCCCGCACCGCTCCCCGGTTCCTGCGTTTGAAGCCTTAATACCAGGACTGGTGGAGGCCTATGACCGGCAGCAGAATCCCGATCCGAAACTCCGTGGGCCCATAGATGTTTTACGTCAGTGGGATTTCAGGACTTCTGAGTCTTCCGTGGCCATGACCCTGTCACACTTCTACGGCACCCTGTATGGACGAATGGATACGAATCCGCAAGGTTTGAGCGATATGGAGCTGATGCAGTACCTCGGATCTGAGTCTGCGGATGCGGAGCGACTTTCTGTTTTTTCCAATGTACTCGACAGTCTGATCTCAGATTTCGGAACCTGGGAACTTCCCTGGGGCGAAGTCAATAGGTACCAGCGTATCAATGGAGACATACGCCAGGCTTTTGACGATGCCAAACCGAGTATTCCCATAGGATTCGCCTCGGGGAGATGGGGCGCTCTGGCGGCGTATGGGGCCCGGTATAACAATAATACCAAGCGTATATACGGTACCCGGGGCAATAGTTTTGTAGCGGTAGTTGAATTTGGCGATAAAGTAAAGGCCAAATCCATGCTGGCCGGGGGGCAAAGCGGAGATCCCCAATCGCCTCACTTCGACGATCAGGCCTTGCGCTATGCGAATGCCAACTTCAAGGAGGTGCCGTATTACGAGGCGGATGTCCGTGCCCGGGCTCAGGAAGAGTACCATCCGGGAGAAAGGAAGAAATAGGATTTTTATTGAGCTTCTTTTACGACAATCAAAGAAGCTTTGGAGCCTGTGGAAAGAAGCCACTTATTCGAAAACATAAGTTTTCCGTTTTCATTGTACACATCTACCTGGGCGGTGTTTGGCCCTGAGGATCCCTGATTCAGGGCCTCAAACTCCAGACGGTTAAATCCCTGATCAAGTTCCACATTAATGCCTTTAAAGGCACCGGTTAACAGCACATTGGGCTCTACGACAACGCCGTTTGCGTAGATGCGAACCCGGTCTCCGTCTACATACTCGTGATCCCGGCAAACGACACCGATAAAATTGGAGGCTGTCTTAATATCTCCGAGATACATATCCCCAAAATGTTCAGACTTGCCCTTTTGCCCTTCAGAAAGGTTGGGTTTTAATACCAGATTGTGCCCGGCTTGTTTGAGTTCTGTTTCGGGTTGCATTTGCACAGGTCGCTTATACAAATCATCCCTGAGGTTGAGGTCCGGGGTTTTTCCGAGGGTAGAGGGAGTAGAAAGCCCCAGGCCGGTGGAAGTACTCGGGGTAATCCCTTTATCGGGATTGGCTTCAATTCTCAGTTTACGGCTATTGGGAATATCCGTTTGAGCGCTCAGCGGTCCGCTGAGAAAGCACAAGATAAATATCGTTCCAAGAATTCGCATACAACCCATCTGAAATGTAAAATTAGCAAATACCCTGCCAAACAAAGTTGTAAATACGTTAAAAAACAGGGCCTTTGAGCGGTAAATGATAGTCCCTTGCCGCGATATTCCACTTACCGCATACGGACCCTTCTATAACGGTAAGGGCCTGCGGATATTTGATTACCGTAGGGCAGATATGCATGGGAATGGCATAAAAAACGGTTCCGACAGGTGGGAGGTTTGAAGGGTCGTCTTTCAGGACCAGGTGTTCTTCGCTCTGGCTGATCTGTTGGCTTTCGGGGAGTTGGGGAAGAAAGACCCTGGGAAAATCCATTTCTGCAGCCACGGCTTTGTGCCCTAAATCCAGGCAGCATATGCCTGGTGCAGGTTTGCTGATCACCCTGCATAAAAGGGCAGCGGCCGGGAGAAAGGGCATCTCAGGAAATTGAGTACCGTATCGGGCGTCCCAAAGCAATGTGGTTCCCGGGCTCAGTTCTACATCGGTCCGCCTGGCGTGAATCGGGAAGGTAGGAGATCCCCCGGCAATGATATTCGGGACACGTACGGATTGTGCCAAAAGGGTTTCGCGTAAGGCCTCTACTTTTTTAAACGCAGCGTCGCAATCGCTGGCCCGGATTTCAGGATCCGGATTTCTCAGATGCCCGTCATAGGCATGAAATCCACGGCAATCCAGGGATTCGGCCGAATCCATCTTGAGGTAAAGCGCCACCGCCTCGGGGCCAGGTATAATCCCGGTGCGGTTCATACCGACATTCAGGTCCATAAACACCCCTAACCGGATTCCCGCAGCGGTTACCGTTTCCTGTAAAGTCTCCAGAGCCTGTAGATTATCGACAAGACATGAAAACCGGGTGGCCGGATATTTTTTTTGTAAGCGGGAGAGCCGGGCTGGCCCGGGCCCGGTAAGGGGATAGGCTACCAGCACATCGGCTGCTTCACATTGCGCCAGTAATTCGGCTTCAGCAAGGGTGGCGCACTTAAATTTTCGGATGCCTGCCTTTTGTTGCATCCGAATAATTTCCGCCATTTTGTGGGTTTTAATGTGGGGTCTGAGTCGAGCCGGATCTCCGGCAATCGCGACCATCTCCCGGATATTGTGTGCAATCCGCTCCGGATAAACCAGCAAAGCCGGAGAGTCGATTTCCGCTTCGTGCTCCACTTCGAACCAGGGGGTGTGTTGTTTAGGATCCATTGTTAAGCCAGTGAAATTAATGGGTTCAATCCTTAATTTTAAATATGGACTCTATCTCCACGGCCACATTTCCAGGCAAATACATACCCACCGCAGATCGGGCTCCCACTCCTTTTTCAGTGCCGAAAACCTCGGCCATCAGTTCGCTAAAGCCATTGATTACATAAGGGTAGTCGTGAAAATCCGGACTGCCGTTTACCATCCCCAGGGTTTTGACGAGGTAGTCCAGCGTATCGAGAGATCCAAAATGGGTCTTTATGGTGGACAACATGGTGAGTCCCACCTGGCGGGCAGCCGATTTGGCATCCTCCCGGTCCATGTCAATTCCCGCCCGGCCGCAGATATAAGAGCCGTCAGCCCTCATGGGAGCCTGGCCGGAAATATACAGATACCCTTCTGATACCCGTACGGGTTTGTAAAGTCCTGCCGGAGGAGGGGCCGGGGGAAGGGCAAGCCCAAGGGACATCAATCGTTGTTCAGGAGTGGAATTTTTCATAGGTGTTCGATTTAGATCAGTGCATCCAGGACGAGAACCCCAATCAAACCCATGATCCCCACGGTAGTTTCCATGACGGTCCAGGTTCTCAGGGTATCTGCCACTGAGAGGTTAAAATATTCCTTAAACAGCCAAAACCCGCTGTCGTTTACATGAGAGAGCATTAAACTGCCCGAACCAATGGCCAGGACCATCAATTCTGGGGCAACACCTGAGGTGCCGATAAGGGGCAGGACGATGCCAGCAGCTGTAAGTCCTGCAACAGTTGCCGATCCGACACATACCCGGATCACCGTCGCAATTCCCCAGGCCAAAATAAGGGGAGAAACGCTGGATTGGGATAACAAAGCTCCGATGTACTGACTCACCCCACTTTGGATCAGAACTTCTTTCAGGGCTCCCGCCCCGGCAATAATCAATAATACCATAGTGATCCCTGAGACCGAATTTCCCACGGATGTCATCACTTCCTTCATCGTTTTACCCCGGGCCAGTCCAAGGGTATATATGGCCACTAAAACGGAAAGCAACATCGCAATTACCGGATTGCCTAAAAACTGTATCGCTTTCGTAATCCAGAGGTTTGCCGGTAAAAATAAATCGGACAACGCCGCCAGCCCGATAAGAAGTACGGGCAGTAGAGCTGTGAAAATACTCACCCGAATGCCTGGCATTTCCGCTTCGCCCAGAACCTTTGGGTTTACAAATTCTTTAAGGGGGCTTGCCGGGATTTTGGTAAAAAACCGGGAGAGAAAAGGCCCGGCTACAGCAATAGCCGGAATGGCAATCAGGATGCCGTAAAGGAGGGTCTTCCCGAGGTCGGCCTCGAAAATCTCAGAAATTGCCGTGGGTGCGGGATGAGGGGGCAAATACCCGTGGGTGACCGAGAGGGAGGCCAGCATAGGCATGCCCACGTAGAGTAAAGGCAGGCCTGTGGCGGCAGCGACCGTAAAAACAAGAGGCACCAGGATGACAAAACCCACCGTGTAAAACATGGGGATACCTACAATAAAGCCGGTCAGGACCACAGCCCATTGGACATTCTTTTTTCCAAAACGCGAAACAAGTACACCCGTAATACGCTGTGCCGCTCCGCTCTCCGCCACTAGTTTCCCCAACATGGCGCCCAGACCCAGGATGATCAGCAGAAACCCGAGCGTATTTCCAATCCCGCTTTCTATGGCATCCACCAACGTTTCTAAATCCATTCCCTCGGCCAGTCCTACTCCCAGAGATACGATGATAAAGGCTATAAACGCATTGAGTTTAAACCGGGCAATCAGCAGGAATAGCAGGAGGATTCCCAGGACTACAATCAGCAGTGGCATGGTTTGGCAGCGGGTTGGTTTTCGGTTTAAATATACGGTTTTCCACCCAAGAGATGGGGTCTCCAACCGGGCAACCCGGGCACTGATTTTATCGGGGTGTTTTTTTTGATTTTAATCCAAAAAATGGGTGCAGCCATTTTAAAGGTAGAATAACCCCCTGGTAGAGCAGGAGACTACCCCCGAAAGTGCCCACGGTAAGCAAGAGGGCCTTAACCCAGAAGCCCCAGTCCAGATCCATGATAAAATATGCGATGATAAGGGTGAGGGTTTGGTGCAGGATGTAGAACGGGTAAACCGCCCGGTTGCAGTAGCTCAGCACCTTGCCGGGCCGGTTCAGGTATGCGGCGGCATATCCGAACAATACAAAGATCCATGTCCAGAGATTGAGGACTTTTACCCCGGCCTCGGTAAAATGCCGCAAGACGCCGTCCTCAAATTGCCATATGAAGATCAGGGTACAAAAACTGCCGATACCTATGAGCAGGTTCCGCCTTCGATATTTTGTAACATTTTCCCAGAAGGGAGCGCCGCTTGCAATGAGCAGGAAACCGAAGAAAAACAAGGTGCCGAAATTGATCAGGGCAAACCAGTCGTCGACAAGGGCGTGGGTTACGTTGAAATTAGGTTCCAGGAAGGCTTCCCAAAGATAAAGCGGAATGAGGAAAATAAGCCATCCCCAGGGGGTTTCCAGCCTGCTTCCCACCCATTTGACCAGAGGTCCGGGACGGTTCTTGATCTGTCGGAAGGGCCACGCCAAAATCAGGGAAAAGAGCAGCAAATAGGGAAGGAACCAAAGGTGATGCCAGCTTAAATTCCCTTCCGGGTAGATCCCGTTAAAGGCCTTTGAAGGAAAGTACTCCCAATACCAACCCTGGAAATCACCCTGAGCCAGGCGTTCCAGATACACCTGTGGGGGAACGATCAGGAGCATCCCAAAAATCAGGGGGATTCCCAATCTGAGGATGCGCTCCCAGGCATATTGACCGGGCGACCTGAAGGAATAGGCGTAAAAGGTTCCCATTCCCGAGATTACAAATAGAATCGGCAGACGCCATTGGTTTAAAAAAAGCATGGGCCAGCGGAGTTCGGGATAGATGACATTGTTTTTAAGGTGAAAGCCCCAGGGGACAAAGAACATCCCCACATGATAGAAAATCAAAAGCGCAAATACCCCGACGCGCAGCCAATCCAGATCATACCTTCTCACGTTTTCCATCGAACTGTGTTTTGCAGCAAAAGTCTGAAGTTTCCCGGATTTACAAGAGGATTCCGGGGTCGTAACCGTATGGATTTGTAATTCCGTACACCTCAGGCAGGATCCCGCCCGGTTTTCAGATAGGCGGCAGGGGACATCCCGGTCTGTTTTTTAAAAGCTTGATAGAATGACGATTTGGAACGAAAACCGACGCTTTGGCCAACCCCTTCTATAGTCCAGTTTTGGTAGGCCTCGGACCTTAACCGCTCAATAGCAAGACGAATGCGAAAACCATTCACAAAGTCGTTGAAATTTCCATCGGTATGCTGATTGATCAGGCGTGAAATTGTATTTGGGTGAGTCCCGAGGGCTTCTCCCAGTTTTTTAAGAGAAGGGTTGTCAGAACAAAAAAAGGATTCCTCTGCGACCAATTCCCGCACTTCTTCTAGGTATAGTTTCGTATGGCCTTTGGAGGAAGTTTCATATTTATCAATCAACCAGGCGTGCTGAAAAAAACGGGATTCAGAAAGAAAGGCAATCACCGATACCCATATAATGGCTGAAATAAAAAGATTGATATAGTGGTCTCCCCCATCGTCCTCGTAATTGATATAGACATAAAACAAGATAGTCAGCGTGGTTACAAATGCAGACAGGACGAACAAAACAAAACGATATTTGGAAAAACGAACATCACGGGCAGGATTCCCGAAGGCGCCGCGATGGGTATACCAAAGCCGGATAGAAAGCAAGCCGTAAAAAGTAAAACCCAATAAAAGGAACCAACGTTGAAATTCTTTGACCCGCTGGTAGGCGTACTCCGTCCCCTCAGGGACATTGGAAAAGGGAAGTTGTGAAAAATAGGCATCCTTATAGGCATTGTATTTGACGGGCAGGGGCTCCAGATAGTAACCTGTCTGTGAAAGCGCATAGAGCAGGGCAGGAAGGAAATGCAAAGCGAGTATCCAGGAAGGCAAGGGTTTTCGCAGTATCAGAAAACGGATGCTGAGATAAAGCAGGGGTGCGAGAAGGAGGGTAAGGGGTTCGGTTGAATCGTTCCAGTGCAGGGTGTATTTCATCCACCCGGTATAACACAGAAAGGTGTCCAGAATAAGGAAGGAAAGGCAGAGCATTAACAGACTATAATAGCGGAGTCCACGATTGTGGGCTGGCGTACGCATCCATATGAGTATTGCGAAAATGAACCCCACCAGGGCACCGGTGAACATCATGTAAGATATCAGGTTGTGCCGCAGCGGGATTTGCGCTATGAGTTCATCCAGGGGGGTCATGGCAGATCAGTTGTTCTTATAATCCGAGAGCTTTTGAGGTCCCTCCAGGACCAGACGGACTACCCGGAGGTTCCCTTCATCTGAAGTGGAAATAAGCCATTTGATCAGGAGGATTTGCCCGTTTTCTATTTCGATACCTGTGATACTTCTGGGATGTACACAGCTGCCATCGTTGAATAAAGGGATTTCCCCCGGCTCGGGAAACCTCGGCCTGTGGGTATGTCCTACCATGGTCATCGTCAGGTTCCGGCTGAGGATCCAATTCTTCAGGCGTTTTTCAATCCGAATGAGCTCTTTATAGTTTTTGGCCGGGGATGTAGGGTCGGCTATACCCCAGACTTGCAGGGGCTTCCATAGGATGCGCACCATAAACCGACTCCATCTCCAGAAGGTGTAGTTCCACCAGTCGGCCTGATGTCCGTGGCACAGGAATATTTCCTGCCCCGTGCCCTCGTGTTCCAGGATGAGGCCTTCGTGATAGCAAAGGCCATCAAAAAGTGCTTTTTCCCTTCCGTCTATGGGCTCAAAATAGGTGTAAAGATTCTTTTGAACCACTTCAGGATCCTTGTATACCATGTCGTGATTTCCCCAAATCAGATGCAGTCGGTTGTCTACATAAAACAATTTCAGGAGTTGATAGACGTTTTTATGCGCCTCGAAAATGGATTCGAACTGAATATTCTCCCAGAGCTCATCTCCGTCCCCGAGTTCGATATAGTGAAAACCCTTGTTGAAGTACTGTTTCAGGGCGTGGAAGTAGATGTTCCGGTTGTTGGCGAATTCATCTGCAAAACTGTTATCCCCCCGGTGGCAATCACTAAAAAAGATAAATTTAGAATCGTCATTAAATGGGATTCTCTTTGCATTGGCGTAGGCCCGGTCCAGACGTTTGGCAGATCCCATAAGCGATCGGAAGGGAATTAGAATTCTTTATCAGGGGTAGTGAATCCTGCTGCAGGGTAGAAGTACGCTTTCTTACCACCATATGGAGCGGGGTCAGGTCCCTCCGGTAAATATAGCGAAAAGCCATGATCCTTTAATTTGCCACTTGCTTCCGATTGAAGTGGCTCCAACGCAGGGAATGGGGTCCGGGCTTTAAGGAATTGAGGAAGGCTGACCTCCACGGGAAGCCCGTGACGGGTAAGGCAGGGGAAACGCGTACAAGTTACCACCGGATAGAAAAACGCGTTCATCAGCCAAATAGAGGAGTCCGTTATCGACAAAACAGATCGCTTCCAATTGAGTCCGGCCCCCCAGGTCTATCGTGCGGGTCGGACCTTTTCCAAATCCTTTTTTCCTGAAATCCTCGAAGACCCATAGGGTTCCATAACCGAGCAGCACCAGGCGGTTGCCGTCCGGGGAAAGGGCGGCATCTGTGACGCTGCATCTGCTGCGGTCCTCACAGGTTTGAAACTGCAATTCCTTCCGGGCGATATAGGTTCCTGTTGAATCGGGGATGCTGTACACACTGGCCATTCCGTCAAAGGGGTCCGACCGGTTTTTGGTTATGATATAGAGCCGGGACCCGAAGTGAAAAAACGACTCTGCATCGAATCTTCTGTCGTCAAAGGGAGGGGGAAAGGCCTCCTGATCCGGATAACGAAAAGCTATAGGCATGGCCGGAATTTTGCCGCCTTTTTCCAGGAATGGGTTAGGAAGTTTATGGATGACCAGATCTTTGCGCTTATTTCCGTTGTTTCCGAAATCCCCGATATAGAGATTGCCCAAACTGTCACTTGTGAGGGCTTCCCAGTCTTTATTCCGGGCATTTGAAACCTCAAATTCCCTTTGAACCCTCCCCTTTAGATCCAGCCCGTACAGGATATCTTTGTTTCCCCCGTCTTCAATGACCCAGAGGGTTTTACCCTCCAGAGTGGTCATTCCCGAGCATTCATTAAGGCGTTTGGGTAATTTAGCTTCGGCCTTCAAGGCGTCCGGGGACCGGCATCCGACTAAAAGCAATACACTGAGTAGTCCGTAAAGTAAATGCATCGCGCTAAACTATGAGGGTTCGAAATTACGGTTATCGCCTGTCAAAATGAAATCGGGAGTGAAAATCACTTTCCGGATCGCTCAAATCCATTCCAGGATTGCAGAATCAGGTCTGAATCAACACAAGGACTCGTTACTTTGGGAATAATCCGATATATTTAACCGTCTAACCAGCCAAACCAAACTTTTATGATCGGTATTCTGTCTTTTGTCGGATTTACAGCCATGGTAGGAATCATCTCCTACTTCGCCACCAGGTCAACGAACGAAAAAACATCAGACGGATATTTCCTGGGTGGGCGTAGCCTGACCGCGGGCGTTATTGCAGGGTCTTTATTGCTCACCAACCTCTCCACGGAACAGATCGTAGGGCTCAATGGCAGCGCCTACCGGGATGGGTTATCGGTAATGGCATGGGAGACTTTGGCAGCGATTACCATGGTCATTACAGCCCTCTTTTTGTTGCCCCGTTATCTCAAAGGCGGACTTACCACGGTACCCCAATTCCTGGCCAAGCGCTTTGATATTACTACAAAAACGATTACCTCAGCCCTGTTTTTAACGGGCTATGTGGTAGTACTGCTGCCGGTTATTCTCTATTCGGGATCCGTGGCCATAAGCGGGATGTTTGATTTTCCCACCTTGCTGGGAGTTTCGGAATCTGCCGCCATTACACTGTGCATCTGGGGGATTGGAATTATCGGATCTATCTACGCCGTTTTCGGGGGGTTAAAAGCTGTAGCTGTTTCAGACAGCATCAATGCAGTTGGCCTTTTGATTGGTGGATTTCTGATTCCTTTATTCGGCCTCATGGCCATCGGGGACGGGAGTGCGATGAACGGTCTTGAAACCCTGATGGCGGCCCAGCCAGAACGTTTTGATTCCACAGGAGAGTCCTGGCAGGAAGTGCCATTTATCACCATCTTCACCGGGATGATGCTCGTGCAACTTTTTTATTGGGGAACCAACCAGCAGATAATCCAGCGGGCCCTGGGTGCCAAAAACCTGCAGGAGGGTCAGAAGGGGCTCCTTCTGGCGGCCTTTGTAAAAATTCTCGGCCCCATCATCCTGGTACTCCCCGGGATGATCGCCTATCACTATTTCGATGGCGGGCTGTCTTCCAGTAACCTCGCCTATCCCGAACTGGTGCGGGCCGTATTACCCAAATACCTGGTGGGCTTCTTTGCAGCCGTGCTTTTCGGGGCTATACTGAGTTCCTTTAACAGCGTGCTGAACAGTTCGGTCACCCTTTTCGGTATTGACATCTACAAGCAGCATATCAACCCTGAGGCCTCCGAACGCACCGTGGTGAAATACGGTAAAATATTTGGTGTTTTTCTGGCGCTCGCGGCTATGTTTGTGGCCCCTGTCATAGAAAACGCGGGAAGTATTTTTCAATATCTTCAGGAAGTAAATGGTATTTACAGCATTCCTATACTGACGATTATCGTCGTAGGGTACCTCACCAGGCGGGTTCCGGCTATCGCCGCCAAAATCGCTATTTTCCTGGGTTCAGGGCTCTATATCCTGAGTCAATTTTTTATTGGCCCAGGCCGGGTGGAAGCGGCATTAGCGGCCGCCGGGGAAAGTGGGATTACCGATGAGATTGCTTTAAGGCAGATTCAGGCAGATGCCTATCCGCACTACCTCCACATTATGGCTATACTGTTTATTCTGAATATCATCCTGATGCTTGTGATCGGCAAAATTTGGCCTAAAGCAGATCCGTATACACTCGAGTATACGAACCAGGTTGAGATCACGCCCTACAAGTATGTGAAACAGGTGGGTATTGGAATTGTGGCTATTGTCGTGCTGATTTATATCTATTTTGCCCAGTAGCCGGTGGCCAGTGGCCAGTAGGCAGTAGCAGTAGGTAGTAGTCCATTGGCAATGGGGGCGATGCCACTTCCTGTATGGCGGAATTCTGGTGTCCGATATATTGGGTTATAACCTATTAAATATAGCGATTGACGAGGTTTTCCAACATTTCCTGTTTGCCGCTTTGTAAGGGGAGCTCCCCCTGTTCCAGGGCAATGGCATACAAGTCCTGAAGGTTTAGTTTTCCCAGCTCAAAGGCGGCTCCTTTTCCCGATTCGAAGGATTCATATCGCTGCCGGCGCACTTCCCGATATGGGGATTCGCGGAGGATGCGATCGGCGATCAGAAGTGCCCTGGCAAAGGTATCTGCCCCCCCGATATGCGCGAGAAAGAGATCTTCCGGATCCGTGGAATTTCGGCGGAGTTTCGCATCGAAATTAATACCGCCCCCCTGCAAGCCGCCGGCTTCCAAAAGAGTCAGCATCATCAGGGTCACCTCATTGAGGTTGTTGGGAAACTGGTCGGTATCCCATCCGTTCTGGTAATCGCCCCGATTCGCATCAATACTCCCGAGCATCCCGCGTGATGCGGCGATCTCCATTTCATGTTGCATGCTATGGCCGGCAAGGGTAGCGTGATTCACTTCCAGATTGAGTTTAAAATCGTCCTGCAGGCCGTATTGGTGCAGGAAGCCGATAACGGTGGCCGCATCGTAGTCGTACTGGTGTTTCATGGGTTCCATGGGCTTGGGTTCAATGAAAAAGGTGCCCTTAAAACCCTGGCTCCGCGCGTAATCCCGGGCCATACCCAGGAAACGACCCATATGATCCAGTTCTTTCCCCACCTGGGTGTTGAGCAGGGACATATAGCCTTCCCGCCCTCCCCAGAACACATAGTTTTCCCCCCCCAGGGCGATGGTGGCGTCCATGGCCCCTTTGATCTGGGCTCCGGCCCGGGCCACCACCCTGAAGTCAGGATTTGTGGATGCTCCGTTCATATACCGGGGATGGCTAAAGCAATTCGCGGTACCCCAGAGGAGCTTAACTCCGGAGGCCTGCATTTTTTCTTTGAGATATGGAACCATCGTTTCGAGCCTTTTTTCCGATTCCATGAGCGTAGGGGCTTCAGCGATCAGGTCAAAATCGTGAAAACAGAAGTATTCGAATCCCAGCTTGGTGATAAACTCAAAGGCGGCGTCGGCTTTTTGCCGGGCAGCTGCTACAGGGTCATCCGCAAGATCCCAGGGATGTCTGAGCGTGCCGGGCCCGAATGGATCTGCTCCTGTACCGCAGAAGCTATGCCAGTAGGCCACCGCGAATTTAAAATGCGCCTTCATGGGTGTGCCGCCCACCAAACGCTCCGGGTCGTAATATTTATAAGCAAGGGGATTATCCGAGTCTTTCCCCTCATAAGGAATTTGTCCGATTCCCTTAAAATACTCTGTGTCTCCAAGTAGTGGCATGATTCTTAGTTTAAATTATTCTGAAGTTCTGTCTTCCATTTTAAATAGGCTTTTTGGTAGTCCTCATCCTCCCTGTCAGGAAGCACTGTGCCCAGATAATCCTTTCCGGTAGCGCGTTTTATCGTCTCCTCAAGCCCGAGTTGCTCCACCATACATGCCCTCGCAGCCCCGACTGCTCCTGTGACCTCAAAAAGCTCGATAGGCGTCTGGCCTAAGGCCGCCAGGGTAGTGGTAAAGATATTGGATTGAAAGAGGTTGTCATTGCCGGCACGGATCGTTTTAAAGGGTACCCCGCTCTCTTCCATGAGCTCCATTCCGTACCGGAATGCAAAGGCTATACCTTCTAAAGCGGCCCGGCATAAGTGTCCTTTGTGGTGGCGGTTAAACTCAAGACCTGAGAAACAGGCTCCTATGGATCTGTTTTCGAGCATTCGTTCGGCTCCGTTTCCAAACGGAAAACAGATAAGCCCGTCTGAACCCACGGGGATCTCTGCGGCAAGAGCATTCATCTGCTTGTAGCCCGAGACGTTTAATTGATCTTTCAACCAGCGGTATAAGCTTCCCGCTCCATTGATGCATAACAGTTGTCCGATACGAAGGCGCCCCGGGGCGTGGTTGACGTGCAGGAAATGGTTAAAGCGCTGCAGCTCTTTAACCTCAGGAGAATCCGTGATTCCGTAAAGCACTCCTGAGGTGCCTCCTGTAGCCGCAACTATTCCGGGCTCCAGAACATTCAGTGTAAAAGCATTGTTGGGCTGGTCTCCAGCCCGGTACAGTATGGGAGTCCCCTCTTTTAAACCGGTAGCCCGGGCACCGGCCTGACTTACTTCTGCCTGATGGCCAAAGGTGGGAACGATTTCCGGTACCAGCGCGTCCGGTATGCCCCAATGCTCGAGCAGCCAGTAGGCCGGTTGTCCTTTTTGAAAGTCCCATAGGATGCCTTCTGAAAGCCCGCTTGCCGTGGTTTGGGGTTTTCCTGTAAATCGGTAGGCAATATAATCCCCGGGTAACAGGAAAGTCCTGGTCTTTTGAAAAGCCTCAGGCTCCTCCTGTTGCATCCAACGCAGTTTAGAGGCTGTAAAATTTCCGGGTACATTCAATAATTGAGCCTGGCAACGGGTTTCTCCCAATTCCTCCAGGGTCTGATCCCCAATGGAAATGGCCCGGCTGTCGCACCAGATGATCGCCGGACGAACAGAACGGCCGGCAGCATCTAAAGTGACCAGCCCGTGCATTTGATACGCGATACCGATTCCGGAAATAGCCTCAGGGGCTACCTTCGTGGCGGAAAGGAGTTCACGGGTACCCTCGCAAATACACCGCCACCAGAGTTCCGGGTCCTGTTCTGCCCAGCCTGCCCGGGGGGCATCAATTCCAAGTTCTTCTGCCGGGGTTTTGATCACGGTGAGGGTTTCCCCTGTCTCAGCATCCACCAGGGCTGTTTTTAAAGATGAACTCCCCAGGTCGTAGCCGATAAAATACATAGCGATGGTAAGGTTAGAAGGGCGGCGCCTTTTCCCCGAAGATAAAAAAACCCTTGAAAAAGGGGATGCTAAAAGGCTCCCTAATTATTCGGCTTCTTCCTTAAGCGGTAAATACACATCAGCTTTCCACTGCAATGCATCACCCCCCATATTGGGATTGTTAAAGAAGACCTCTACCGGGGTTTCTTCCACCTCCAGCCCATTCTTTTCGGCGTAGTTCAAAAGGGCATACCACGCCCGGTCCGAAGTGATGTAATTCCCGTTATAGGTGGCTTTAAGTGCAGGTTTTGGAAAAATCCGATTGTATTTGATGTCCGGATGTTGAGGCAATTTATCGGAACGGATGATGGGGAAACAAAACCGATATTCCAGGCTATCGGTTTCCCGGTCCCACTGATCCACAAGGATCATGGGCGGGCCGTTCATCGTGACGTTACTTCGGATCAGCACATCGCTGAGCATATTGTACGTATCCATCATGCCCCCTGCCTTTCCGTGCTGGTTGGTCTTGAGATCCACGTAGGCGTAAAAAGTGCTCGGGAGTTCAGCCTCTCCGTCGATTTGTACTTTAAAGAGGTCGATATGATCGTTGAGGTCATTGACAAAATCTTTGACGTGTTTTACCCCCGAGCGCTCAACTTCGGCCTCCGTAAAGGGAACCAGGAGTTTATTTTTCCAACTGTGATCCCGGTCTTTGATCCGTACGGTTACCCTGGAAGTATTCTCGGTCAGAGGGGTTATTTCCCAATTGTAAATATGGACGGAATCTCCGGCCTGAACGTGCTGTTCCAAATGATAGAGATCTTCCTGCACCAAAGGGTTCCCGGGGACTCCCACAGTTTTGTCCCAAAGCTTTACAGACTGGTTGATTGTTCCGGGAAAAGTGTTGGCCTCAAAGCGGATGATGTAGTCATAGGGATAAATGATAAAATAGCCTATAAACGCCACAAGCAGAACAATCAGAATGCCAAAAACAGTTTTTTTCATGTATTGTATTTAATAACAGGATCGTACTGAAATCAATTAATTATTATCGGTCCCCGAAAGGGTGGCGACCTCTTTACTGCCTTCCAGCATCTCCAGGTGGTCTATGACGAATTTTCCCAGATCGCGCCCTTGTTTAACGCCGACTTCCACGGCTTTGCGATAGTGTATTCCTCCGTACATCCGGCTGATGGCCGCTTCGTCTGCGGCAGCCTGGAAGGATGCAAAACTGCGAATCGGCAGACCGTACTTCAGCTCCGTGTCATCGTCAAATGCAAAGGCGGGACCGAAGATATCTGTTAGGGCTACCGATGCTGCCCCGGACACCACACTATGACCGCTGGTATATTCCGGAAAAGGCGGGGTCTGCAATACAGGCTTCCAGCTGTCGTCTATGTATTCGTTGATCAGGGTTTCAGGCCGGATTAAGTTACTGCGGTATTTTTCATCCCAACAGCTGATAAAAGCATCCGCCATGGCGATAGCCGTTTTCGCATAGGCATATGTGGTTTTGTCGAAATCACTCTTTGTATCCCGGCAGGCTATCTTGGTAATCCCCATCCAGTGCGCTCCGGGGCTGATTTTTTTGGTGGCGAACATCAGGTGACCCCGTGTTACAGAGACATAGGGATTGCAATCCCAGAACTGGGCAATAGCCACTTCTTCCGATGCATCACCTTTCTCGGTGATTTCATTACTGATCTCGTAAACCTCTTTGACCTCCTCGTAAAAGGCGGACCCTTCTTCCATATCGAAAGGCGGAGGGGGTGTGGGTTTGAATTGAGCGGCGGAATCAATGACAAATGGCCTGATTTTGTTCCAGTGTGGCTCAATACCCTCCATGTACGAGGGTGGGGTAGGTTGCCAGCGCGACGGATCATCTGTGTCGACCGTGAATTTAGACATGGTGCGCGTCTGGTTGTAATTGTCTTCCTTCATCCAGGCCGCCATAAATTCGGCGACCTCCAGCCCATAGGTTCGTGCGGTTTCAAATTCCCTGGGATTTCGTTTTTCCCAAACACTGTAAAGACTGTCTCTGAATGCCGTAACCTTATCTTCTGAGAAAATCAACCTCCTTCCCATATCCATATGAGCGATAAGGGCTGCAAGCCGATAGTTCATAGGGGAGTCCGTTTTCGGTTTGGGAATAGCGGTTAAACCCGATACCTGTCCCTGAAGGGAGCGATACGAATCTGAGTGAAGGGCCATAATTTCATAGGCCGCAATACTCGGATAGGCATAGACACGACTCGCCACAGGAGGGCTGAAAATGTCGTGCACCATCACATCGGTCAGTTTATCTGTCGAAGCGTGGAGTTCTTCCGCGGTTATTTCGATAGGTTCTGAAGGGGAACTACAGGCGGCCGAGAGGACTATCAGCGCGAGGAGTGAAACGAAACGTAGATTCTGCATTTTCAATTGTTTTTCATTAATTGGTACACTTGTGCGGTATCCGCATTAAAAACTGCCAACAGAAAGGGCTCACCGTTCAGCTCGATGACCGACAGATGCCGGATGGACTTATTCATAAAATCCAGGCCAATCCGGTTTCCCGGAAGAATCTCGGATTCCCCCAGGATGAGGGCTCCGGGAAAGGCATCCAATCTTCCCTGATAGGGTTTTACGCCAAAGTAATTTCCTGCGGCCAGTACTTCCGTTTTGCCGTCTCCATTAAAGTCATAGGGCAGGAATGTCAGCACCGGAGCTACCTGCATGCTATTGGGAAACGGAATAAAGGTAAAACGCCCACCGTCATTTTTAAGATACCCGGACCGCAACTCGGTTGCTTCATATAACCGGGCCGTCTGCAGCGCTTCGGCCCCAAAGATATCTTCAATCGGTTTCCCGGCAAAGCTCTTGTAGTCCGGATATTTTTTCCGCAAGCTGACCATTTGTGAGCCCAGATCATCCAGGCCCACCAGCGTATAATAGGAGCCCTTTTTAGCTGTCGCCAGAACGGTTTCCGTACTCCCATTCGAATCAAAATCTGAAAAATACATCTTCAGGGGCTCAGCAGGGGAGGCCACAAACTTAGAATTGGTTCCCCAGTTCCCGAGCAGGTAATCCATATCTCCGTCCCCGTCTATGTCGTGGGGACTTATGCATTGCCAGAGCCCTGAAGGACCTTCGAAGGCAATCTCCTGAAGGCCTTCTGTGGTGTTTTTGAAAAAACGGGGAGACATCCACTCCCCAACAACGATGAGGTCTGTGCGTCCATCTGCGTCGAAGTCGCTCCAAACCGCGTCGGTGATCATCCCCAGAGATTCCCCTTTAAAACTTTCAACTTCTGTAAAATTTCCACCGGTATTTTCCAGCAGATAACTCGTGGGTATTTCCCCGAAGCGGCCGGTAAGACTCTGTGTGCCCAGAAAAAGGTCCAGATCTCCGTCCCGATCGTAATCAAAGGGCCGGATCACGGAGGTGTTCGCATAGTTCCCGGGAAAGGACACCTGTTGTAAACCGGAAGGGGAATTTCTGTAATATCGGTCCAGTAAGGGAGGGGCTTCCCCAAAATAATCACCTCCCCCGGAACCCAGAAGCAGGTCATTCCGGCCGTCGGCGTCAAGATCGGCAATAACAGCGGCTACATCTTCCTGCAAGCTGTCCAGGGCTATTTCATCCACCGGCTGACGCGTAAAACTACTGTCTGCAGCAAAATAAACGGCCGGGGCGATTCGCTTAGAACCCCCGAAAAACAGATCTTCCTTCCCGTCTCCATTGAGGTCCCCCCTGGCAAAAGCGGGGCCGCGATCGGCGAGGCTGTAGGGCAGGAGTTTTTCCCGGTTAAAGTCTGTATAAATGTCTTCCTGATGTACAAAATCGATGCCCAGGGGCATTGACAGCTTTTTAAAAAGAGGCAAAGGCTCGGGCTGCAGTGAGGCGTAGTCAAACGCACGGGTGTCCTTCATCGCAATTTCCAGAAGCTGACCGGTAGGAAGGTCCTTTTCTACCTGACAGCGTCCGTCAGGCCAGATAATTCGTACGGAATCCACCTGCGCAGCCTGTCCGGTTCCAAAGTGGATCAGGGGTTCTGAAGAGGATTGAAAACCGCGGACGGGAAATAGCTCCCGCATCTGCACCCCTCCTTCGAAGTACATAAACACTTTGGCACCCACTCCGTAGGGGTTTTTTCCTGTATACTTAAGTTTCAGGGTGAGGGAGGTGTTACCCTTTCCTTTGTTGACCAGAATACTGGCCGGTTGATTCAGGTTGTTGATCACCAGGTCCAGATCGCCGTCCCGGTCCAGGTCTCCCCAGGCAGTCGCCCCGGAGAGGAGCGTGTCCTGCCGGATCCAGGCCTCAGACCGATCCTTGAATTCCAGGTTTTCTGATCCCTGAAATACGAAATTCCGGGTATTTCCGGAAGGCATCATATTGAGCGCCTTCTGATCGACCAGTTTCGTATTGCTGATGGTGCTGCTGATTTGTTCATTGGACACAAACTTCACAAAATCCAGGTCGTTGGGTCTTTTGGGAATCCCATTGGAAACGAACAAATCCTGAAAGCCGTCCTGGTCAAAATCTGCAAACAGCGCACTCCAGCTCCAATCCGTAGCGGCGACCCCGCTCATCAGGGCGGTTTCCATAAAGCGATTATCCGGTTGGTTGACATAGAGCATATTGCGGGTAAACTGGTAGTAATACCCGTAGGCTCCAATGCGCATGCGCTGGGTCTGAATATTGTCATCCCCCTCGGAAGACTTCAGGGGAACCTCGTCCCGGGGCAGCATATCGAGGGAAATCAGATCGGGTCGGCCATCATTGTTGATATCTGCCGCATCGCTGCCCATGGAGAACCGGCTGGTATGCCCGAAGTACGAACGGAGGCTTTCTGTAAACGTTCCGTCGGCATTATTCACATAATAGTAATCGTCTTCGTGAAAATCATTTCCAATGTACAGGTCCGGGTACCCGTCCAGGTTAAAGTCTGAAACTGCGATGCCCAGGCCATAGCCATTAATACCGCCAAAAATCCCGGCCTCGGCGCTTACGTCCTTGAAGGTATCCCCGTCGTTTCTAAGGAGTTTATCTCCTGTATCGTAATCGCGCTGGTACCGGAGCGATGCTTTTCCGTAGGAATCCTGGGTATGCACGGCATGGTTCAGCAAGTAGATATCCAGATCGCCATCCAGATCGTAATCCAGAAAGGCGGCATTGGAACTAAAGGTGTCAAAATCCAGGCCGTAAGCCCCGGCCTGTTCGCTAAAAGTCCCGTCTCCATTGTTGATAAAGAGTTCGTTGTGACCGGTAAAACCATTGATTCCCACCACGGCGCAAACGTAGATGTCCAAAAAGCCATCTCCGTTTACATCTCCCATCACAGCGCCTGTATTCCAACTGCTCTTTCCTTCCACCCCTGCCTCTTCGGTGATGTCTTCAAATTTCATTCCCCCCAGATTCCGGAACAGCTTGTTTCCGACCTGGTTCCCGGAGAGGTAAATATCAGGCAGCCCGTCTCCGTCGATATCCCCCAGGGCCACGCCCCCCCCATTGTAGAAATAGAGGTAGTCCAGAATATTCAGGGCATCTGTCTCCGTGAGTGCGTTGGTAAAGTGCACTCCGGTCTGTCCGGGCCCGGGCGCCTCGAACATATCGCCACCTTGCCGGCATCCGGACAACAATACGACCAGGGCACTTCCTATGACAATAGCTCTATTCATCCAGTTTAAAGATTCTGGGTTGGTCTTCATTCAGGGCAACGACTAAGTAGGTTTTGCCGTTTCGGTCGCGGATCGGTTTTATATATTTTACTTCTCCTCTCACAAAAAACCCGCTTTGATCGTATTGCTGCCACTGGAAATCTAAATTTCCATCTCCGAGCAGGACATTGCCATACCCCGCATCGAGTCGCGAAAACTGAGGTTTGAATTCGTGTTTGTTCCCACCCATAACCAGGTCCAGGTGGCCATCGTTATTCACGTCCATACAGGCGATCCCACAAATACAGGAGAGTTGTACTCTTTCAGGTAGTTTTTGGACCCGGAATTTCCATCCCCCTTCATTGATCAGCAGTACAGACTCCGTTATATTGACCTCCTTGACTATAGAATTAGCAACCACCTCCTGGGGAAGAAGCTCCTGAATGGTTCGTTTGGCGTATACAGAAGCTCTGAGGTTTTCCTTTTTAAGGGAGACTAATTGACCGGTCAGTTCTTTCTTCATGTGTATGGGATAGTCCCTGCCGTTTTCCTGTACGGTAATAATTTGTTCCAGGGTTCCGTTGTTGTCAAAATCATTGACCCACATTTTCATCGGACTTCCAGGTTTTGGAAGGTAGTGCATATTCGAACCGTCATTGCCCAAAATCAGATCCTGATCTCCGTCGCCATCCAGATCCGCCGCGGTTACCGTATTCCACCATCCACGCAGACTGTCCAGGCCGGTATTCCACTTCGTCAGCTTTCTCCCATTGTTGCGATAAATCTTGGGGCTGTCCCAGTCGGTGGTTACAAACAAGTCATTTTTGCCGTCTCCATCCAGATCGGTCCATACCGAAGCCGTAACCATACCGGTATCTTTCATGTCGTTCGCCAGGCGTTCGGTCGCATCCCGGAAAGTACCATCCCCCTGGTTTTCCAGAAGGAGATGGTTCGGATTCACCCCATAAATACCGACTACCGACCTCGAACCGATAAAAACATCCATATCCCCATCCCCGTCAAAATCTTCCGGGCTAACGGTAGACATGTTTTTAAAGGAAGTAGGCAGGTCCGTACCGGATTTTTGAAAGTTGCCCTTGCCGTCATTCAGATAGAGTCGGGGCCTGTACGTTCGGTTCTTCCCCACCTGGTTTCCTCCTGTAGCCACAATGAGATCCAGGTCCTGATCTCCGTCCGCATCAAAGAAGGCGGCTGCCGTATCTTCAAAAGCGGCATCGGCTTCAAAAGCAGGAACGGCCTGTTTGCGCAGTTTTCCCTCGCCTTGATGGAAGTAGAGGATTGCAGATTGGTCCGTTCCCCCTCCAAAAAAGACATCTTCGTGGCCATCCCCATTCACATCCCCTGTGGCCAGGGCGGGCCCTTCCTGAGATAATTTACTGTAAATCAGTCCCTCATGGTCAAAATCATTGTAATTGTCCTCTTCGTGAGCCTGCAGGTTTTTTTGAGAAATTTCACTCATATAGGTACTCCCTCCCTTGTTTTTAGCCCGTGCATACCTTTCGCTGGCCTGCTCCTGTTCGAATACGAGTTCCTGATTGACAGCGACATTGCGCAGTAACTCGGTCTTTTCATCCGGCCAGATGACCCGCAGGGAGTCCAAAACCTGGGCCTTTCCCAGACCGAAGACCAGGGTATAATCCACCGAAGACTGGAAACCCCGGGAAGGCATCAGGTCCTGAATGAATACTTCAGATCCCTTATACCCCATGACCGTGGTGCCAATAGCAAAAGGATTCTGTTTTGATCCCTTAAATTTCATGCGCAGATAGCTGTTGTCCTGCATTTGTTGCGTATTGTTCCTGTAGAGATAAGCCTCCATGTTGACGTTGTTGATGACCAGGTCCAGATCTCCATCGTTGTCCAGATCCCCATAGGCCGCCCCATTACTGCGCGTGGGCGTATCGAATCCCCAGGCGCTGTTTTCTTTTGAGAATGTGAGGTCTCCCTTGTTCCTGTAGGCGTAATTGGTTTGGGGTTTGATCGGCATTTTTGTGATAATGGAATCGATGGATTCCTTCTTACCGGTCAGGGCCATTTTCTGAATAATCTCATCGGCAAAAAAATCGACGAAGTCCAGATCGGTGAGATCGTGATTGATGCCGTTAGTGATAAAAATATCCCGCAGCCCGTCATTGTCCATATCGAAGAGGAGTCCGGCCCAACTCCAGTCTGTGGCGTCGACTCCACTGTAGTAGGCAATCTCTGAAAACGTTCCGTTTCCATTATTCAATTGGAGGGTGTTCTGAATGTATTGCTGATAGAAGTCTTTCCCGCGTTTCAGGTCGAAAACCTTATAGCCTTCAAACTCCATAACCGACTTGACCCGCTCTTCGGGCTCGGGCAGCATGTCGGTAATAAAAATATCCTGGTAGCCATCGTTGTTGATATCGCCGATGTCTATACCCATAGCCGAAAGGCTGAGGTGGTTGGTCCATTCCTTAATCTGTTCTGAGAATGTGCCGTTTCCGTTATTGATGTACAGGTAATCCCGCTCATAGAAATCGTTAGAAACATAAATGTCCGGATACCGGTCCTGGTTGAAATCCGAAATCATCACCCCAAGTCCAAACCCGATCAGGCTACCATAAATTCCAGCCTCTTCACTGACATCGACAAATTTGCCACCATCATTGCGCAGCAGCATATCGCCCACACCTCTGAAGATGTGGGGCACACCTTCCCAGTCCTGAGCCCGAACTTCACGCTGTTCGGCGTATCCCAGACTGCTGACGGGAATGTTGCTATTGTTCAGGATATAGGCGTCCAGATCTCCATCTTTGTCATAATCAAAAAATGTAGCATGGGTGGTAAAGCCGGTTTTGGCCAGGTTGAATTCTTCGGCCCGCTCGGTAAACGTCAGGTCCCCATTGTTGATGTACAGGTCATTGTCGTGGTTGTTTCCTTCCAGATTCCCTGCGTTGCTGACATAGATATCCAGCAAGCCATCCGCATTCACGTCGGCCATCACCACCCCGGTAGACCAGGGCTTATTGCCCAAAACCCCCGCACGCTCGGAGATATCCTCAAACTCAAAATTACCTTTGTTCAGATACAACCGGTTCGGCACCATGTTTCCGGTCAGAAAAAGGTCCGGTAAGCCGTCATTATTGATGTCTCCAATGGCAACTCCCCCTCCGTTGTAAAAATTCCGGTATTTGAAGATATTGAAGTTTTTCTGGTTTTCTACGGTATTCACAAAATCCACGCCGGTGCTGTCCGGTGGCATGAGCGTAAAGAGGGTAGGGACTGCTGTTTCGGCCAACTCCGTTGCTTTTTCCTGCTCTGTACATGAGCCCAGAAAAAGAAGGCAGGCGATGCCCAAACCAGTGATAAACGATATCGATTTATTCATGTTTTGATAGAAATAGGGGAGCAGCGTTATTTCTCCCAATGATATAATGTGTTTTATTTTCAATTCGAAGCGTCTCAATAACCCGTCCGGCACCTGACACAGGAAGAGCCATTTCAGGAGCCCAGGAAAAGGAGCCAGCCCCATTATTTTTCAGTACGAACCCCTGAAAGGCGTCCAGGCGTCCCAGTTGAGTGCTCATCTCGTGAAGGTTCCCGATCAGGATGAGATCCTTATCTCCGTCTCCATCCACATCTTCTGGGAGAAAATCGTAAATGGTGGAAGCCTGCCCGATATTGGGCAGGGGTATTTTTTCAAACTGCCCATGCCCATCGTTGAGAAATACACAGCTTCGCAACTCAAACACTTCTTTTTTTTCGGCTCTCCGCAAGGCTTCGGCTCCAAATAGTTCTTCAAGGGTCGCCCCGGCAAAGTCGTGATAGGTCCGGTATTTTTTATTGAGAAAAGGCATTTGTTTTCCCAGTTCATCCCGGGAGGCAAAAGGCGTTTCCACGCCCTTGTGGTAATACGTCACCACCGGCTCCTCAGATCCGTTTTGGTCAAAGTCGCTCCGATAGAGCGTAAGGGGTGTCTCGGGGCTGGCCCGGAACTTGCTATTGAGTCCCCAGTTTCCCGCGATTAAATCTAAATCCCCATCCTGGTCTATATCGGTGACCTCAATGCAGTTCCACCAGCCATTGGAGGCATCCAGTCCGTTGTGGGTTCCCCGTTCCCATCCCAATCCGGTATTGTAAAAAACAGCAACTGGTCCCCAGTGGCCCGCAACCACTAAATCCAAACTTCCGTCCCCGTTCAGATCGGACCAGCTAAAGTCGTCAATGGGCCCATAAGTTTGGAGTTCCGGAATAAGACCGGCGCTAACAGCTGTAAATCTTCCTGTCCCGTCGTTTTCAAAAAACCTGTGCTCCGGTGTTTTCCCAAAAGCCCCCGGGACGGCATCGGAACTGATGAAAATGTCGAGATCTCCATCCTGGTCTATATCAATGGTATCCACAGCGGAAGCATTGATGCTAAAACCTTCAAAGGCCAGACTGTCTTTTTCGAACCGCCCGCTCCGGTTTCTGTAAAATCGCGGTCTCAGGGCAGGGCCTTGTGCAAATTCATTCCCCCCGCTGACCACTAGCAAATCCAGCCACGCATCCCCGTCTGCATCGAAAAACACATGACCGGTATCCTCACTAAGGGCATCCTGAGCGAAAGGTTCAGGAACCATTGTTGAAAAAACACCTTCAGGTCCCTGCAGAAACAGGGATCCCGCCTGCCGCTTGGCTCCGCTTACAAAGATATCATCCGTCCCATCCCGGTTGACGTCCCCAATAGAAATCGCCGGGCCCTGGTTAGACCTGGCGTAGGCGATCAGGGGTTCACGGTCAAAGTCCAGACTGGTGTTTTCTTTGTGTACAAAAGGAATTACGCTGTCGCGGGTTTGCCAAAGCGATTCAGGTGCAGGTCGGGAATAGTAATTCCCCCTGGCGTCTTCCTGTTTAAGCGTGATGGCATTTCCGACAGGGAGTCCCTGACGTTTTTCAAAAGCGCCTCCGGGCCAAATAACAACTACGGAGTCCAGCGATTCGGCTTGATTCAAACCAATTTGTATATGTGCCGGAACGGCGGAAAGGTAACCCCGGGTCGTAAAATTTTCAAATACCTGCAGACTTCCGTCCGTATACGCAAGTACCCGTGCCCCTATACCCCTGGTGTTTGCGCCGGCACCTGAAAAGTGCAGGACGATGGAATTCCCGGTTTCCAAATCGTTCTGATAAATGGTGGCTGGCTGATCGAGGTTGTTGACTACCAGGTCCAGATCCCCATCATTATCCAGGTCGGCATAGGCGCTTCCATTGCTAAAAGTGGGTTCTTGCCCGAGCCATGGAGAAGTTTTGTCCGTAAACGTAAGATCCCCGTTGTTCCTGAAGACGTAGTTCGACACCTTTTTTGGGGGAATTTCACGTGTAAGCGGAAGATCTGTATCCTCCATGCCGCGGTCTATTCTTCTTTGTATGTCCTCATTGGCTATAAAATTCATATAGTCCATGTCGTTGGTGGCGCCCTTGATGCCATTGGTAACAAACAGATCTTTAAATCCATCATTGTCGAGGTCGACAAAGAGTCCCCCCCACGACCATTCGGTGGCGGCAACCCCACTGAGAAAGGCAATCTCAGAAAAGCGATTGTCGCCTGTATTGAGTTGGAGGGTGTTTTGCATGTATTGGGGCGCAAATCCGTTATTGAGGTATTGTCGGTATATGGGGTAGGCGTATTCCAATCCGGAAGTCTTATAGGTGATCAGGTCTTCGGGGAGCATGTCCAGAGAAAGAATATCTACCAGGCCATCGTTATTGATGTCGGCAAGGTCATTGCCCATACTGAAATGGGTCGTGTGCCCCACCTGGCCTTCTCCAGCAGAAATGACTTCCCGGAAGGTGCCATCCCCATTATTTATGTAGAGGTAGTCATTCTCAAAAAAGTCATTCCCCACATAGATGTCCGGATAACCGTCGGCGTTCAGATCACTGATTCCAACCCCCAGGCCATAACCCGCTTTTCCCTGGAAAATACCCGTTTCCGAGCTCACGTCTGTAAAAAAACCATTGTCGTTTCGAAAAAAACGATCCCCGGAGAGGCTGTCCGGGATAAGGCGCTGACTGCCCTTGCCATAGGTCCGGTTCGGATGGACCGAATGATTCAGGAGGAAGAGATCGAGATCCCCATCGAGGTCGTAATCAAAAAAGGCGGCCTGGGTGGATAGTCCTGAAAAGTCCAGACCAAAGTCGGCGGCACGTTCGTCAAATTTGGGGATTCCGTCGGAATCCACACCCAGATTCAGATACAATAAATTCCGGCCCTGGAGGGCACGATACCCGGAAGCTTTGCAGATATAGATATCCTGTAAGCCGTCTCCGTTAATATCCACGTGGGTGGTCCCGGTGGTCCAGCCGTCTCCATTGGAGATACCGGATCTCTTTGTGACCTTTTCAAAAGTCATATTGCCCCGATTCAGATACAGCGCATCGGCAGATTGGTTACTTCCAAAATAGATATCCGGGAGGGTGTCCTGGTTGAAATCGGCCACCGTAACGCCTCCTCCGTTGTAATAATAGAGGTAGGTGAGGATATTGAGTTCCGGCGTCTCCTGAAGGGAGTTGGAAAAATGGATTCCTGTCTGTGAGGGGGAAAGACGAGTGAAGTCAGGCGAGGGGGCTTTAGTGCAACCGCATATTATAACCAGCAACAAACTTGCGACATGAATCCTTTTCATTTCCGGGGATAAGTGCAGGCAAAAATAAAGAATTAGGGTGGGATAGCCGGGATGAAGCAGTGCTTTGAAGTCCGTTTTTAGGTAATGTTAATCCTCGTTAATCTTTTGTTTAGTATTTCAGGTTCAAGAGGAGCTAAACAAAAAAAAAGCTACCCGAAGGTAGCTTTTCTGTAGAATTTAATTCACTGTGCTTTACTAGTATCCGGGGTTTTGAACCAGATTCGGATTTGCCAGTAATTGTGGCAGTGGAATTGGGAACAAATTACGGGCAGCATTACCTGTCTCGGCATCGCTCTTGAATTCCCACTGACGAGTGTACTGTCCGAAACGGATCATGTCGTTTCTTCTCCACCACTCACAGTATAATTCACGTCCTCTTTCGTCTAAAAGATCTGATGCATCTACAGATCCCAGTGGCGTTGCGTTTCTGATGGTCCGAAGTTCGTTCACCAGGGCTGTGGCATCACCACCACTGGCCCCGCGAAGGATAGCCTCAGCTTTCATCAGGTGAGCATCTGCATATCTCATAACCATCACGTGGTTGGCAAATCCACCACCATTACGAGGGTTGTACTTCATGACACGAATCCCGGTGCGCTCACTGTTGTTGATGAGGCTCGGTGCTCCGTTTCCGTCCACAAATCCGCGAGAGAATTCCAGAGGATTTCCCTGACGGTCTTCCAATGGAGTGCCATCGAGGGCGTATTGCTGACCGATCAGGAATCCGTTCCCTACGTTAGAACCATCTTCGAAACCTCCATTGTCATCAGAGGAGCCAGGCCGGTTTGTAAATGGCACTCCGATATTTGGAACACCACCGCGACGCTCTTCCTGCCCGTCAATCTGGGCACTTTCGACATCTGAGGCATAACGGTTCTGATTCGGATCTCCTTCAAAGAGGTCGTAGAATTCGGCCAGTGTACTGAAACCGTTCCATCCCCCTCCACCTAATCCGGTAGAGTTGTAGTGTAAGCCGTTGAAAATACGGTTTCCAGTATTTCCGGAATCGATAAACCAAATCGTTTCAGTGTCCGTACTAGGCTCGAAAATTTCAAAGTACCCTGACTGTAATGCATAACCATCAGCGGCGATGGCATCTACCAGATTAACTACTTCCTGCATGTCGGCAACATTAACAGGCGATGGCTCACCCAGCTGACTTTCAAAAGTGCTGCGGTTTAAGAGCATTTTAGCTTTTAACAGGCGGGCTGCGGCTTTGCTGGCTTTATTTTGTTCTCCAGTACCTGCAGCGGTTGCTGGTAAACCAGCGATGGCAGCGTCAAGGTCGGATAGGATAAAATCAACAGCAGCAGCACCGGAAAGAACTTCGGGAACCGTTGTAGAGGAAAGCTGAGTATCTCTAAAAGGTACCTGCCCGTAAAGATCCAGGATCATATACATGGACCAGGCCCGTAAGAAGTGTGCCTGAGCCGCAACCCCGGCAGGAGCTGCACTACGCTCATCCAAAATCTGAGAAGCGAGTAATTGATCGGAGTTCCACTGATCAAAAGGTGTTAGGATGTCGGTTTCCTCAAAGCCCCATTCGTGTTGGTGGAGCTTTCTCCAACGCCCGTTATCTCCCCAGTCAGCCCCTCGAGTCGGGACCAATTGCTCGTCTGTAGTGACAGAGGTAAGGGCATACGTATTGGCCTGATCTCCCAGTTGTCCACCCACCTGGTTGTACAGCTGGTCTAGTGCGGACTGGGGATCTTCCAGGCCTTGGAAACCTTCACTAATGAAGGAATCCGTTTCCTCAATTTCCAAATCGGTACAGGAGTACAGCCCGAATACCGCCAGGAAAGCAAGGGATAAGAATTTCAATTCAAATCTTTTCATGATCTACAATTTTTTTAATTAAAATGTCGCGTTAATTCCAAAGGTAACGGTCAAAGGATTCGGGAAAGCCGCCCAGTCAATACCCCTTACAGGAATTCCAGAGCCCAGTGTTCCGGTAGCTACAGTTACTTCCGGATCAATCCCGCTGTAGTCTGTCCACAAGGCCAGGTTTTGTCCTGTAAGTGAGAAACGAAGACCTTTAAACGTTCCATCACCACTTAGAGGCACATTGTACCCAATGGTTGCGTTCTGGAAGCGGACAAAATCACCTTTTTCCAGGAAACGTGTGGAAACTGCCGTAGAGGCTCCCCCATTTTCGCCGCTGGCAACCACGTCCTGGGTTACGTTACGTGCGGTAACCAACTGACCTGCATTAAAGAAGGAGTTGGCGGTGTTGTTGTAAACAGAGAATCCGAATTGTCCGTTAAAGAATGCAGAGGCATCCCAGTTTTTATGACGGAAATTTAAGCTCAGACCTGTAGTGATATCCGGTAAACCGTCTTCACCCACAAAGAACTTATCAACATCAGGATCTCCTATGCCGTTGCCATCCACATCGGTGTAAGTAGGATTTCCTTCACCGTCAAATCCGGTAAATTCGGCCATATAGAAAGAGAAGAGGGAAACGCCAGCTTCAAAACGCTGAGCGAATGCCCCGGATAAACCTGGTCCGTTGATTTCACCTGTGTTTATGGAACCGGCAAAATCCTGGATTTCGTTGTCGTTATAAGCAAAGTTGAAGGAGACTCCGAAATCCGTATTCTCTGTCTGAACAAAGTCATAGGCAATGGCAAATTCAATACCCTGGTTGATTACAGAGGCATCTACGTTACCAAATTGGAATGGAATCGTAGAAGGAGCTGCAGGAGGTGTCTGTAATAACAGATCGTTGGTTTCCCGGCGATACACATCAAGACTACCGCTTAAGCGATCCATGTTAAATCCGAAATCCAAACCTACGGTGAAATCCAAAGTGGTTTCCCATTTCAGATCCGGTACGTCCGTAGCAACGATACTTAAACCGTTTTGGTTTACCGTGTTATCGTTGTTGATTCCCAATCCTGCAAAACGCTGACGGGCGACGAAGTTACCATATCCTAAACCTTCCTGGTTACCGATTAGACCTGCACTCAGTCTTAGTTTAAGCGTGGAAACGTTTTCTCCAATAAAGTCCTCTTCTCCAATTTGCCATGCAAAGGCGCCTGAAGGGAAGTACCCATATTGATTCTCAGGTCCAAATCTTGAAGATCCATCAGCCCTCATGGTCGCTGTGAAAAGGTACTTGTCTGCAATGGAATAATTGATCCGCCCGAAGAAGGATTGCAATTCGTCCGTGTTGTCAAAATAATCTGCGGTCGCAGCCCGTACACCCCTGTTGAACTGGAAGGGGTTTTCCTCTCCGGCGACTACGGTGGGAAACAAACGGTTTACAATTAGGCTGTTGGTATTCACGCCATAATAGAATTGTTGGTAAGAACCATCTACGGTTCGACCCGCAGCATCCAGGGTTCTTCTCATTTCTTCACCCATCTTGTTCAGATCGGAAGTTCCAAAACCACGGGCAGCAGCATTACGACCCGAGGTGCGGAAATTCTGGTAGGCATACCCAAGCAGGGCATCTAAACGGGAGTTGGAAAAGGACTTCTTGTAGTTCAGGGTCGCTTCCATCGTCTTGTTTAAACGGTCCAGGGTATTGTATGTTCCGAAACCATTGCCTTCAATACCGGTGAAATTCTGGATATTTGAACTGATTACAGAGGTGTTCTGACTATCTGACTGGTCATAACCCAAATTCACCTTAGCAGTCAATTCTGGGGTAATCAAGTACTCTGCAGATCCGTTTAACAGGATACGATTGGTATTGGTTTTGTTTTGAGTTTCAGCGAGGTAATTCGCAGGCTGTACCTGTCCGCCTCCATCGTCAAAACTCGGATTGCTCGGCCAGGTTGGGTTGGCAGAATAGGCAGATCCAAGGATATCCCCACGGAATCCGGCAGAGGCCGAAAGTGGAGGTTGTTCCCGGTTCACCCGTGCTATAGTCGCGTTTACATTTATCAGTAAACGATCCTTAAAGAATTTGTGAGCGGCATTAATACGCCCGGTAATCCGTTCAAATTCGGATTTTTCAACCACACCAAATTGATCCTGATAGCCGAAAGTAGCCCGGACATTTCCGTTATTATACCGGTGTGAGTACGCCAGGTTGTGGTTTGTTGAAGCGGCTGTGCGCGTTACAACATCCTGCCAGTTGGTGTTTGCTCCGAAGTTTACGTCATTCCTGTTCCCTCCGTAAAGCTCAACAGCATCGAGGAACTCCTCGTTGTTGAGAAGGTCGAACTGGCGCACTGGAGTAGCAACACTTAAATTGGAAGACCACTCAAATTGTCCTCCGGTAGAACCTTTTCCTGATTTAGTGGTTATGATGATAACCCCGTTAGCACCCCGGGACCCATAAATGGCCGTTGCGGAGGCATCCTTGAGGATACTCATACTTTCGATATCATTAGGGTTCAGGAAGTTCAGCGGGTTACCTACTTCTGTAGCCCCGTCCCCGGAATCTCCGGTAGCATCCGTGTTCTGTCCGAAAAGCGGCACACCGTCCACAACAAAGAGCGGATTGTTACTCGCACGTACCGAGTTTGCCCCTCTGATGTTAACATTAATACCGGCGCCCGGCTCTCCACTGGTTTGCTGAATGTTAACCCCGGCAGTTTTACCCTGGATTAATTGTTCAGGGGAGGAGATGACCCCACCGTTAAAATCGTCTGAGGTAACAGAGGCGACGGATCCTGTCGCATCCTTTACAGTTGTAGAACCGTAACCAATAATGACTACTTCATCCAATGCCTGAGCATCTTCCTCAAGTACGACATTGATGGAGGAACGGCCACTAACCGCAACTTCCTGGGTGGAATACCCGATGTAGCTGAATATCAGTACGGCATTTCCATCGACTCCGTCAAGGGTGTAATTCCCATCGAAATCTGTTTGAGTACCATTGGTAGTTCCCTTAACTACAACACTAGCTCCCGGAAGGGGGCCGGCTGCGTCAGAAACATTACCTGATACTTCCTGCGCTTGCGCCCATCCAAAGCATAGAAAAGCTCCGACAAGCAGTAAGCTCCTGAGTAGCGTAATCTTCATAAATCGTTCGTTTTAAGTTTAGTTAATTCAATTCAAGAGGTCAAAGTATGCAAAAAAATTGTTAATATCCTACTCTTAAAAGGATTAATAGGCACGAAAACGGTTTCGTGTTGATATATTCCATTTCCTGTTAATCCTTAAAAATTTGATCGGCTATATTACGTAATTATTAAATGTAGGGGTGTTTTTTTATCTAAATCCGAGGCAAATATATAATATTTTTGGTCTGAAGCCAATTTATCCCCTTTCCACTCGGCCGGATATTATGGTGTTTCCACGGTTTTTAGGCTACGAGAATTGGGTCGAAAGGATTGCGGATTATTGATTAACTTCACATTTCTCTAAAAGCAACCGGGAGGATGATTCGCAGAAAAGTTACGCTTAAGGATATCGCTCGAGAACTCGATGTTTCCATTTCAACCGTTTCCAAAGCCTTAAAGAACAGTTCTGAGATCGGCAGAGATACCCGCGACAGAATTCAGGCCTTCGCCAGGCTCTACAACTACAAGCCCAATAATATAGCGGTAAGCCTTAAAAATAAGCGCACGCGAAATATTGGCGTCATTATCCCGGATATTGTACATCACTTTTTTACAACGGTTTTCAGGGGGATAGAGAAATATGCCAACAGTCTGGGTTATAATGTGATTGTTTGCGTTTCCGATGAGTCTTTTGACAAAGAGGTGATCAATACCGAGTTACTCGCCAATGGCAGCATCGATGGTTTTATTATCGGCCTTTCGGCTGAGACTCAGGAAAAACAGGATTATACACATCTGAAAGAGGTTACAGACCAGGGCATCCCCGTGGTGCTTTTTGACCGGGTCACGGAAGAGATTCCCTGCGATAAAGTTATTATAGACGATGAAACGGCCGCGATGGAGGCTGTGGAATTCCTCATTCAAAACGGGAAGAAACGAATTGCTTTTTTTACCACAACCCACAAATTAGGAGTCAGCGAAAAAAGAGAAAAGGGATATTGCAAGGCACTTGCTAAACACGGGATACCTTTTCGTGAAGAACTGGTCCTGGAGCTCCCCTTTCAATTCGAAGAAGAACAGTTGAGCCGCTCTTTTTTTCAAAACCAATCTTTTGATGCTGTATTAAGTGTCAATGAGATTTTTGCGATTCGGGGTATGAGACTTGCCCGTGAACTGGGGTATGACATTCCCGGGGATATTTCCTTTATCGGTTTTACCGATGGAATCCTTTCCAAATATGCCGTGCCCGGGCTGAGTGCTATTGCCCAGCACGGGGAGCAGATGGGAGAAACCGCTGCACGAATGCTCATCGACAAAATCGAAAACGAATACGACGAAACGGACTCCGGGAATTATAGGACCGAAATCATTCAGGCCAGTCTGGTAAAACGGCAGTCCACCTGACAGGTGCACATGTTTTTAAAGACTTGCCCGCTCGGGTCATCGGTTTGCACGAGTTGCGTGGATTCCAATCCAAAAAATGTATTCCTTGTATACCAACAGGCTTCTTAAAACCGATTTCCTTTTTATATTTGATGACCGGAATTTCCCGGATCATCGGGTCGAGATGCGACCCAGAAACAAGAAATTCCTATGAAGGGCTTCATTTTTGACCTGGACGGGGTCATCGTCGATACGGCCAAGTACCATTATCTCGCCTGGAAACAACTCGCCGATCATCTGGGTATCCCATTCACCATTGAGGACAATGAAAAGTTCAAAGGGGTGAGCCGCAAACGCTGCCTGGAACTCCTCCTTGAGATGGGGGACTTACAAGTCTCAGAGGAACAATTCGCAAGTTGGCTGGAGGAAAAGAATGCCGATTACCTTAATTATATAGCGACTATGGACGCCTCTGAGATTTTGCCGGATGTTTCCAGAGTACTTGATTTTTTAAAAGAGCGAAACGTGCCCATGGCCCTTGGTTCTGCCAGCAAAAACGCGGTCCCTATATTGGAGAAAGTCGGCCTGACTGACTATTTCAGCACCGTGGTAGACGGGACTCAGGTTGTGAAAGCCAAACCCGACCCGGAAGTATTTTTGATTGCCGCATCCCGCCTGCACCTGCCCCCGGAGGATTGCGTGGTTATTGAGGATGCGCAGGCAGGTATCGCCGCAGCCAATACCGCGGGGATGTACAGTCTTGGGATCGGTGCGGCAGAAGTACTCTCGGAGGCCGATGCCGTTTTCATGGATTTTACAGAAATGCAGCCTTCTTTTCTGGAAGAAATACTGCGCCTGGAAAGTAAACCACATAAATAAACAGAAGGAGAATGAATCAGGATTATATAAAACCGGATCCGTGGTCGATTATTGAGGAAGGGTACACGCCTTCTCATGTTAAAGCCTCAGAAAGTCTTTTCAGCCTGGGTAATGGCGCTATGGGTCAGCGCGCAAATTTCGAAGAGGACTACAGCGGACCTACTTTTCAGGGAAGTTATATCGGTGGGGTATATTATCCCGACAAGACCCGCGTGGGTTGGTGGAAAAACGGATACCCCGAGTATTTTGCCAAAGTCCTTAACGCTCCGAACTGGATTGGCATTCACGTGGAAATCAAGGGCGAAATCCTGGATTTGAACCGTTGTAAAAAGGTGACCCAGTTCAGGCGCGAATTCAATATGAAGGAAGGCTGGTACAGCCGTTCCTTTAAAGCAACTTTGGAGAATGGAATCGGCGTCGTGGTCGAAGCGACCCGGTTTATGAGTATGGAACACGATGAACTCGGAGCCATCCGGTATAATCTCACTGTGGATCAGGACAATGTGCCCGTTAAGATAACACCTTATCTGGATAGCGGGATCACCAATGAGGATACCAATTGGGACGATCCATTCTGGAAGACCACAAAAGTCTGGTCCGAGGGGAACAGGGCTTTTATTGAGGCCCATACCCTTAAGACGCGTTTTCATACCTGCACTTTTATGCAGGCCCGCCTCACCCTCGATGGGAAGGCTGTGGAAAGCGCCCCCGAACATCTGGAAAAGGAAACCTATGCAGGCCATTCCTACGAAGTAACACTACCAAAAGGAAAAATACTATCCGTAGAGAAGTACGGGGGTTATACGGTAGACCTGAATCATCCTGCCAAAGATTTGGCCCGGGCGGCGGCTGCAGTTCTGGATACCGCTGTGGCTTCGGGCTTTGAGGCATTGTTGGAGGCACAACGGGGGGCCTGGAAGGAGATTTGGGAGATGAGCGACATAACGATCGAAGGAGATATAAAGGCACAACAGGGCATCCGGTTTAATATCCTGCATCTGAACCAGACTTATACCGGAAGAGATTCACGACTGAATATCGGGCCTAAAGGGTTTACCGGGGAAAAATATGGAGGGAGTACGTATTGGGATACGGAGGCGTATTGTATTCCTTTCTACATGGCAACAAAAGACCAGCACGTGGCGCGAAACTTGCTGGAATACCGGTTCAATCATTTGGAGAAGGCTATTGAGAATGCGGGGAAACTCGGATTTAGTAATGGAGCGGCCCTGTACCCCATGGTTACCATGAATGGGGAGGAGTGCCATAATGAATGGGAGATCACCTTTGAGGAAATCCATCGCAACGGGGCCATTGCGTTTGCCATATATAATTATTACCGCTATACCGGGGATTATTCATACATCCCTGAAATGGGGCTGGAAGTGCTTATAGGAATCGCCCGATTCTGGCATCAGCGTGCCACGTTTTCAAAACAGAAAGAGAAATATGTCATTCTGGGTGTCACCGGCCCGAATGAGTATGAAAATAATGTCAGCAACAATTGGTACACCAATTATTCGGCCCGGTGGTGTATCCGTTATTGTCTGGAACAACTCCGGAAGGTGAAAGATGGGTATCCTGAGGATTACCAGCGCATTATCGGACATACGCGGTTAACGGAACAGGAGACCCGCCAGTGGGCGAAAGTGGCTGACGGCATGTATTTTCCCTACTCTGACCAGCACGAAGTTTACCTGCAGCAAGATGGTTTTCTGGATAAGGAATTGATTCCTGCTGCGGACCTGGACCGCTCGGAACGCCCGTTGAATCAGAAGTGGAGCTGGGATCGCATCCTCAGATCGCCCTACATTAAGCAGGCGGATACGCTTCAGGGATTTTATTTCTTTGAAGACCATTTCACCACTGAAGAACTCGAACGTCATTTTGACTTTTATGAACCCTTTACGGTGCATGAATCCTCTCTTTCTCCCTGCGTACACAGTATTCAGGCTTCCAAACTGAACCGGCTGGAGCAGGCCTACGCCTTTTACCTGAGAACCTCGCGCCTGGATCTGGACGATTATAACCGGGAAGTAGAGGAAGGCTTGCACATTACTTCCATGGCGGGAACCTGGATGAGTATCGTCGAAGGATTTGGGGGTATGCGCGTGATTGACGATAAGCTTTCGTTTTTCCCGAGAATTCCGAAACAGTGGAAGTCGTATTCCTTTAAAATCAATTTCAGACATCGCATCCTCAAAGTCGAAGTATCCTCTGAGGGGAGTCGGTTTTATCTGGATTCCAAAGAAGAAATGTCCATTCGTGTGAATGAGCAGCGCGTGGTTTTGGAACCACAAAAAACGGTGCATGTGTCCAACGCGGGTTAATTCCAGGTATGATGCCGGTATTCGGATATTCCTTTTTCTTTTGGGAATCATAGGTTTGGGGACTGTGCAGGATCTCAGGGCACAGGATACTGCAATCCGGGTAGAACCTCCGAACTGGTGGGCGGGTATGCGAAATTCCAGGCTCCAATTGATGCTTCACGGAGAAGGTATGGCACTTTACACCCCAAGGGTTTCTGCAGATGGGGTCCTTGTAGAGGCCTGGCATCCGGGTTCCAGCCCAAATTATTTATTTATAGATCTTGTTTTAGATTCGGAGCTCCGGCCCGGCGCAGTGAACCTTGTTTTGAAACGAAAGGGCTACCCGGACAGGGAGATTACATATCCGATCAGGGCCCGGGAAAGGCAAGGGGAAGACTTTGAAGGTTTTGATGCCTCAGATGTCATTTACCTTATTACCCCGGACCGCTTTGCCAACGCCAACCCTGAAAATGACAGTTTTGCAGGTCTGAGGGAGCAGGGAGTGGACCGGTCTGAGGACTACGCGCGACACGGAGGTGATCTGGAGGGTATTCGCCGACACCTGGATTATATTCAGGATATGGGTTTTACAGCGATCTGGCCGACACCCCTGCTGCTGAACGATATGCCCGCGACTTCGTATCACGGCTATGCCATAACTGATTTTTACCAGGTAGATCCCAGATTTGGAACCCTGCAGGAGTACCGTACCCTCAGCGATGAGGCACGGCTGAAAGGCCTGAAGCTTATTATGGATCAGGTGGTCAATCACTGTGGCCTGTACCATTGGTGGATGCAGGATTTACCTTTTCCGGACTGGATCAATTTTCAGCAGAATCACGAAAAGGGTGACCCCCTAACAGTGACCAACCATCGGCGGACCGTAAATCAGGATCTTTATGCGGCCCAAACAGATCGGGATCTCATGGAGAAAGGGTGGTTTGTCCCGTCCATGCCCGACCTGAATCAGGACAATCCCTTTATGGCGACCTATCTGATTCAAAACAGCATTTGGTGGGTGGAAACATTGCAGCTCGGAGGCATTCGCCAGGATACGTACCCATATCCCGATAAGGATTTTTTGAGTCGGTGGGCCCGGGCACTGATGGAAGAATACCCGAACTTCAATATCGTCGGGGAAGAGTGGAGCACCAATCCCTTGCTGGTGGGTTACTGGCAGGACGGGGTACAGAAGGGCAACAGCTATCGCTCCTACCTGAGGACTACCATGGATTTTCCCTTGCAAAAGGCGGTTGTCGAAGGCCTAACCGGACCTGAAACATGGGGAAGTGGCCTTGTCGAGATCTACGAAGCGCTGGCCAATGATTTTCACTATACCCGTCCCCACGATCTGCTGCTCTTTGGAGACAATCACGATATGGATCGGATATTCACCCAACTGGGCGGGTCTGCTGTTTTAACCCGGATGGCCATGGCCTTTATCCTCGTGGCACCCCGTATTCCGCAGGTCTACTATGGCACTGAAATCCTGATGGACAATAGCGCCAAACCGGGAGATCACGGACGGATTCGCTCCGATTTTCCGGGGGGATGGGAGGCGGATTCAAAGAATGGCTTTACCGGCGCCGGACTGACACCCGAGGCTCGGGAGATGCAGGACTATCTTAAAACAATACTTAACTTTCGCAAGGAAAGTCGGGCTCTGAAAAATGGAAAAACCCTGCATTTTGTGCCGGAGGATGGCGTATATGTTCTGGTACGCTCCGCTGAAGAAGAAACCGTAGTGCTGCTGCTCAATAAAAATGAAGCTCCGGTGAAATTTGCCCTGGAGCGTTTCCGGGAACTCGGTTTACATGGAAAATCCGTTCAGGAACTGCTCAGCGGGGAAACGGTAATTTGGTCCGATCATTTGACACTAGAAGCCCCGGGCGCCTATATTTACATCAGCAAGTAATAACACTCATGAAGATAGTTTGTGGAATACTGGCCACCCTGATCCTGAGCTCCTGTGGTCAGAATAATAACAAAGTCCCAATTGAAACTCCTGATACCCCAATGAAAACATCCGGAAAAGTAGTTGTTTATCAAGTTTTTACACGCCTTTTTGGAAATACCAATACCACAAATAAGCCCTGGGGCACACTGGAAGAAAACGGGGTGGGTAAGTTTGCGGATTTTACACCCGAAGCCCTGAAGGAAATACGGAATCTCGGAGTGACACACATCTGGTATACAGGCGTGCCGCATCATGCACTTGTAACGGATTATACGGCATACGGGATCACCAATGACGATCCGGATGTCATAAAAGGCAGAGCCGGCTCGCCCTACGCCGTAAAGGATTACTACAATGTGAATCCGGATCTTGCGGAAAACCCCGCGAAGCGGCTGGAGGAATTCCGGCTTCTGGTCGGGCGTACACACCAGGCAGGAATGAAAGTTCTGATCGATATTGTCCCAAACCACGTGGCCCGGAATTACGAGGGCAGCAGTACCCCGGATGGCCTGGAACCTTTTGGAGCCAGCGACAATACAGATCTTGAGTATTCCAGGGACAATGATTTTTATTACATTCCGGGGCAGGCCTTCCAGGTGCCGGAATGGAAGGATGGATATAAGCCTCTGGGGGGCAGCCCACACCCAATGTCGGACGATAGTTTTATAGAAAATCCGGCCAAATGGACCGGGAACGGCTCTCGTCTTGCCCGGCCCGATGCCCATGACTGGTATGAAACCGTAAAACTCAATTACGGGGTTCGCCCTGACGGGTCCTATGATTTTACATTACTCCCCCCGGAGTACGCACAAATGGAATACGCTCAACACGTTGAATTCTGGGCGGACAAAAATGTTCCCGGGACCTGGAAAAAATTCAGGGATATCGCCCTTTTCTGGCTGGATTTAGGGGTAGACGGATTTCGGTATGATATGGCCGAAATGGTACCTGTAGAATTCTGGAGTTACCTGAATTCGCATATAAAGATGAAGAATCCGGATGCCTTTCTGCTCGCTGAGGTGTATAACCCTGAGCGATACAGGGACTATATCCACAAAGGGAAAATGGATTATCTCTACGATAAAGTGGAGCTCTACGATAGTCTGAAGCATATTATCAAAGGATACGGGTGGACCGATCATATCCCTGTGGTTCAAAATGGCTTAAAGGATATAGAGCACCATATGTTGCACTTCCTCGAGAATCACGATGAACAGCGGCTTCCATCCCCTGAGTTTGCCGGGGATACACAGAAGGGGAAACCGGCCATGGTGGTATCTGCGACTTTAAGTACGGCCCCAACCATGATCTATTTCGGACAGGAAGTAGGGGAGCCGGGGGCTGAGAACGCCGGGTTTGGATCCCCGTCCCGAACCTCTATTTTTGACTATGTAGGCGTACCCCATCTGCAGCGCTGGGTGAATGACAAAAAGTTTGACGGGGGGCAGTCCACAACCGCTGAAAAGGAATTGCGGGATTTTTATAGCAGGCTCCTGAATTTCACAATACAAAGTGAGGCGCTGATGGGGGCCTATGAAGATATCCACTACTACAACAAAGAACACACCCCTACCTACGATCACAGGGTGTACTCCTTTGTCCGGTGGTCTGAGGGGGAACGCCTGGTCATTGTAAGCAATTTTGACGCCCGGAAATCGTATTCCTTCAACCTGAAAATACCGCCCCATATCATAGAAGCATGGGAGGTCCCTTCCGGCCGTTACCCATTAGAAGAAATGCTCTACGGAAGTGTAAAAGCGGTCCTTGAGGTGTCTGAAGGGCGCGGATCCATTGCCGTGGAACTCCCCCCCTTGGAATCTTTTATATTTCAATTTCTTTATCCCTGATACCCCATGTTATTTTAAGGGAATCCTTATTTTTGGTTCAAAGAGAATGCCATGAAACAAATCGTGTTTTTAGTATTATTTTCTATGCTGATGAGTTGTACCACCCAATCGGAAGGGCCCATAATTATCGGGCATAGGGGAGCGATGGGGTATGAAACTGAAAATACCCTTGCCTCCGTGGAGAAAGCCATTGAATTGGGCGTGGATATGATAGAAATCGATGTCTTCCAGATCAGTTCCGGGGAGATTGTGGTATTTCACGACGAGCGGGTAGACCGCCTTTCTAACAGTGCCGGCAACATTAAAGAGTACAACATTTTTGACTTGAAAAAACTAATCCTGGATGGCGGGCATCAAATTCCAATGCTGCAGGACGTCTTAAAGCAAATAAATGGACGGGTCGCCCTGAATATCGAGTTAAAGGACACCCGGATAGCTGATAATATCCATCAGATTATTACCGGGTACTCCGCGAAACCTGAATGGTCCGAATCCCAGTTTATGGTCTCCAGTTTTGATTGGGAGGAGTTGCGTAAATACAGAGAGTACAGTCCTGAGGGTCGCATTGCGGTATTGACTGAAGGGGATCCTCTGGAAGCCATAGAAGTAGCCCGGGAGTTGAAGGCGGAGGCCATTAATCCCCATTACTCTCAGGTGAATGCAGAGAATGTGGCCAAATTGCACGAGGCGGGGTTTAAAGTGTACACCTATACAGTGAACGACCCGGCTGAATTTCAGCGGTTAAAGGCCGCAGGAGTCGATGGGGTGTTTTCGGATTACCCGGACCGGATGAAATAATCCACAAGCTTTTTCGAGGTTCATAAAAGCCGTGCAGGGTTGTACTTCGGGAGGGGTGTCTTATGAAAGTGCGAGGAAAAGGAAGGCGGCCAGAACGCCTCCGATTACAGGCCCTACCACCGGAATCCAACTATATCCCCAATCCCCTGAACCCTTGTTTTTCATGGGTACCAGGGCGTGCAAAATCCGGGGGCCTAAATCCCGGGCCGGATTGATGGCATATCCGGTAGTCCCTCCCAGACTCAAACCGATGCCCCATACCAAAAAGGCCACCGGCAGGGCTCCAAGTGATCCGAGCCCGATAATTGTGCCTTCCTCCACAAGGGTAGCATCGGTAAAATAGAGCACGGTAAAAACAAGGACGAAGGTCCCGAGAATCTCGCTGAACAAATTACGCCAAGTGTTACGAATAGCCGGGGCAGTGCTGAATACGGCCAGTTGCATACCAGGGAGTTCCGTCCGGTCAAAATGATCCTTATACAGTACCCAGACGGCCAAAGCGCCGAGGATAGCCCCCAGGAACTGTGCCAGAATATAGCTGCCTGTATCCGCCCATGGGAATGTTCCTGCAGCGGCGAGCCCCAGGGTAACAGCCGGATTTATGTGGGCGCCGCTGTACGGCCCGGCTACCACCACGGCCACATAAACGGCCAGGCCCCATCCGGTGGTGATCACTATCCACCCGCTGTTCTGCCCTTTGGTGTCCTTTAGGACGACATTGGCATTTCCCCCGCATCCCAATAAAATCAATAGAAAAGTTCCGATGACTTCAGCAGTAAAGGGGCTCATGATTCCATAGTATTTGTGTCTGCAGCCCAGTATTCAACGGCTCTGATCGCCCGGTGCCACTGGTCGATTCCCAGCTGAGTATCCGCCGCATTACCCCTGGGGGCAAAACGTTCATCCACGCTCCAGAGTTTTTCAATTTCCTCCAGATCTTCCCAGTACCCTACGGCCAGTCCGGCGAGGAAGGCCGCCCCCATGACTGTGGTTTCCACGATTTCAGGTCGGACGGTATGGGTGTTGAGTACATCTGCCTGAAACTGCATCAATAAGCTGTTCACCGAGGCTCCACCGTCTACCCGAAGCTCCCTTATGGAGATGCCCGCATCGGCCTCCATAGCGCTGAGCACATCCATGGTCTGATACGCAATGGACTCCAGAGCCGCCCGGGCCACATGTGCATCGGTGCTGCCCCGGGTCAGACCGAAAATACTTCCCCTGGCCTGTTGATTCCAATAGGGTGCGCCCAGGCCGGCAAAGGCAGGTACTAAATACACCCCGCCTGAATCCGGAACCTGGGTCGCGAGGGTTTCGATATCTTTAGAATTTTCGATGATTTTCAGCCCATCTCTGAGCCATTGCACCACGGCTCCGGCTATAAAAATACTCCCCTCCAGTACATAGGTGGTTTTACCTCCCAGGGTCCAGCCGACGGATGTGAGCAGGTTATTTTTAGAGACGATAGGTTTATCCCCGATATTCATCAGCATAAAACAACCTGTGCCGTAGGTGTTTTTGACCATTCCTGCCCGAGTACACATTTGCCCGAAAAGTGCGGCCTGCTGGTCGCCGGCAATTCCGGCTATCGGAATGCCCTCCGAGAGAAAAGCTGCTGAGGTGTGTCCATAAACCTCACTGGACTCCCTGATCTCTGGCAGCATCGATTTAGGGATTCCCAAAAGGTCGAGCATATCAGGATCCCAATCCAGGGTATGCAGATTAAAGAAGAGGGTCCGGCAGGCGTTGGTCATATCGGTAATATGAAGGGCTCCGCCGGTCATTTTCCAGATCAGCCATGTATCAATAGTTCCGAGTAAAAGGTTGCCGGCCTCTGCCCGTTCCCGGGCCCTGGGAACATGGTCCAGAATCCATTTGACCTTGGTTCCCGAAAAATAAGAATCGATCACCAAACCGGTTTTTTCCCGCACCAATTTTTGCCGCCCTTCTTTCTTAAGTGTTTCACAATAGGAGGCGGTTCGTTTATCCTGCCATACAATGGCCTTGTAGATGGGTTCTCCGGTGTTTTTATCCCATACCACCACAGTTTCGCGCTGATTGGTAATACCGATGCCCTGAATCTCCGAAGGCTTCAGATTTGCCTGCCTCAGGGCTTTTGCTGCCATTTCCGCCTGGACTTCCCAGATTTCGCGGGCATCGTGTTCTACCCAGCCCGGTTTGGGAAAATGTTGTTCAAACTCCTTTTGGGCGGTAGAGATGATGGTGCCCTTTCGGTTGAAAACGAGCGCCCGGCAACTGGTAGTTCCCTGGTCAAGGGCTAGGATGTATCCTTCCATAATGTGTTTAATTCAGCTGAACGATTTTGAAATTCAGAATCCCCGCAAAGAGCACCCAGAGCAGATAAGGGACCATTAGATATGCCGCCGTGCGGCTTACTATATAGAATCTGCGGATCGTCAATACGATAAGGATCAACAGAAGGATCAGGATGACCAAAGCCGGCAATGGAAGCTGCAATCCGAAAAATACAATACTCCAGGAGGCGTTGAGCAACAGTTGAAATCCGAAGAAATAAAGGGCGGTTTTAACCCATTTATGATAATAGCCATGTCCCCAGACCATGCCGGCTGCCACACCCATAAGAAGATATAAAACCGACCATACGGGGGCAAAGATCCAATTGGGTGGATTAAAGGAGGGTTTGTTCAGGGTGCTGTACCAGGTATCTACCGAAGACTGGGTGGCAAAGCCCGAGAGGGCACCGACCACCAGACATACGGTTACGGCCACAGCAATGCGCAGTATAGTTTTGCGTTCCCTTCTCATGGTTTTAAAAATACGGGAATTTTTTAGGAGTACAAGCGTGAAGGCGCAAAGGCATATCTTTGCAAAAATTCTGTGGATGATTGAAAAGGATTTTATTCCCGAGATGGCCGGGACGCTTCCGGAAACCGGCACTATCAGCTGGCAAGCCCCCAGCAATATTGCCCTTGTCAAATACTGGGGTAAGCGGCCGGGCCAGCTCCCGACAAATCCGTCGGTGAGTTTTACCCTGGACACCTCGGCTACCCGAACCACCCTCAAATACCGGAGCGTGTCCGCCCCATCGCAGGTTCCCGTATTCCGTATTTATCTGGACGGAGTGGCCGCCCCCCACTTTGCTGCTAAAATCAGCACGTTTTTTGAGCGGATTTGTGTTTATCAGCCTTTTTTGGGGGCATATGAATTTGAGATACGGACGGAGAACACTTTTCCACATAGCAGTGGAATTGCCTCTTCGGCAAGTGGTATGGCGGCGCTTTCATTGTGTTTGATGGATTTGGAACGGGCCATTTATCCGGATTTGAAAGAGGACCTTTTCAAGAAAAAAGCCTCCTTCCTGGCGCGCCTGGGTTCAGGCTCTGCAGCCCGCAGCATTGAAGGCGGGCTGGTCGAGTGGGGAAATCATGCATCCGTTCCGGGAAGTTCGGATCTGTATGGTATTCCCTACCCGTTTGAAGTGCATCCGGTTTTCAGTTCGTTTCAGGATACGATTCTCCTTGTGGATAAAGGGAAAAAACAGGTCAGCAGTACCGTAGGGCACGGCCTGATGCAGGGTCATCCCTTTGCGAATTCCCGGTTTGAACAGGCCAGACAACATCTGGACGGACTTCAGCCTATACTTCGGGAAGGTGATCTCCCGGCTTTTATCAGCCTGGTAGAGTCTGAGGCACTCAGCCTCCACGCCATGATGATGAGTAGCAATCCCTATTTTGTCCTGATGAAACCCGGGACCCTGGAGATTATTAATCGTATTTGGGAATATCGAAAGGACACCGGCACCCCAATCTGTTTTACCCTCGATGCGGGCGCTAATGTGCATTTGCTCTATCCTGAGGAAAATAAGGAGGCTGTTGGTGCGTTTGTAAATGAGGAGCTGGTGTCGTTTTGCCAGGACGGACAGTATCTTCAGGATCATGTAGGTCCGGGCGCCTTGCGCCTTTAAAGGTTTAACAGTACCTTTAGAAGAAAGTTTCCTATTTTTGTTCTGTACCTTATAAATGTATATGAAAGGACCGTTGTTTTATTCCAAGATCCTCCTCTTTGGGGAATATGGAATTATTAAGGATTCCCGGGGGCTATCAATCCCGTATAATTTCTTTAAAGGCGCTCTGAAAAAATCAGATCATCTTGAGGGCAAGGCCCTGCAATCTAACGGGAACCTGAAAAAATTTGCCACCTACCTCGAACACATGCAGGCCGAAGCTCCGGACCTGGTTTCCTTTGATATGGAGACCCTTCATAAAGACATTGAAGAAGGGATGTTTTTTGACAGTTCTATTCCCCAGGGCTATGGCGTTGGTAGCAGCGGGGCTCTCGTTGCCGCCATTTACGATCAGTACGGCAAGGATAAGATCACTGTTTTAGAGAATCTCACCCGGGAGAAACTGCTTCGGCTCAAAGCCATCTTCGGACGTATGGAGTCTTTCTTTCACGGGAAATCTTCGGGTCTGGACCCCTTAAACAGTTACCTGAGTCTGCCCATCCTGATCAATTCTCAGGACAATATTGAATCGACGAGCATTCCCACCCAGAATCCGGATGGAAAAGGAGCGGTATTTCTTTTAGACAGCGGTACGGTGGGTGAAACGGCTCCGATGGTCCAGATTTTTATGGAGCAGATGAAACAGGAGGGTTTTCGAAAAGTCCTGAAAAATCAATTTATCCGTTATACAGATGCCTGTGTAGAGGATTTTATCAGCGGAAATGTCAAGTCCCTGTTCGGCAATATCAAGAAGTTATCTCACGTTGTACTCGACCACTTCAGCCCGATGATTCCACAGGAATTCCACCAGTTGTGGAAACAGGGGATTGAATCGAATTCGTATTACTTAAAATTGTGTGGATCCGGAGGCGGCGGCTACATCCTCGGATTTACTGAAGATCTCGAAAAGGCCCGCAAAGCCCTTAAAGGACATCGTTTAGAGGTGGTTTACAACTTCTAAACACAACTCCCATGTTTTCCCGTAAGACCAGATTGCTACTGTTAAAAGCACTGAGTCTCATTTCTATTGTAAGAGGGTATAATATATTGGTCATAGCCCTGGCGCAGTACCTGGCGGCTATCTTTATCATGTCTCCCGGTCTGCCCTGGAGGGATGTCATTCTCGACCTCAATCTCTTTGTCCTCGTGCTTTCTTCAGCTCTGGTCATTGCCGGGGGTTACATCATCAATAGTTTTTACGATTCTGAAAAGGATCTCATCAATAAGCCCCACAAGAGTATGCTGGACCGGCTGGTGAGTCAGCGTGTTAAAATCTATTCCTATTTTATCCTGAATTTCCTCGGCGTATTACTGGCCAGTTATGTCTCTTTCCGGGCAGCCCTGTTTTTTGCAGCCTATGTGTTCGGAATTTGGCTCTATTCACACCGGCTGAAGAAGATTCCATTTTTGGGAAATATGGTATCTGCGCTTCTGGCCATTACGCCTTTCTTTGCCATTTTCGTGTATTACCGGAATTTCGATCCGGTGATTTTCGTTCATGCCCTCTTTCTTTTTCTGATTATTCTGAGTCGGGAACTGATCAAGGATATGGAAAATCTGGCGGGGGATATTGCACAGGATTATCAGACGATTGCCGTTCGTTATGGCACCCAATTTTCAAAACGCTGTATTACCCTTCTGGTGTTGCTGGCCCTGGTACCTGCAGGACTGCTAATAGCCTACTTTGACGTCGGTTATATGTATTTGTATTTTAGCGCCACAAGTGTGCTGCTTATCGTTTTTCTGATCTTGCTCTGGAAGTCGAATTCCAAAACACAATTTATATGGCTGCACAACATTCTGAAGTTTATTATTGTTTCCGGGGTGATTAGTATTTTACTGATCGATATTGACCTGCTGATAAATCGTCTCTTATGAAATCCAACACCCTTCGGGTGGGCATAGCCCAATACGCCCCAAAATGGCTGGACAAAAAAGGCACCCTTGAGGTGATCGAACAGGCCCTTAAAGAGGCTGCGGGTCAGGGTGTAGAATTACTGGTGTTTGGAGAGGCCTTCTGGCCGGGGTACCCGTTCTGGCTGGCTTATATGGATGGGGCAGCCTGGGAAGTTCCTGCAAATAAGGCGCTTCATGCCCATTACCTTCACAATGCTGTAGATCCGGCAAATGGAGATTTGGATCCGATTATTGCGCAGGCTTCGGCCCTTGGGATTTCAGTATATCTGGGCATTGTGGAACGCCCTCAGGACAGGGGTGGTCATAGCCTCTACTGTTCTCTGGCCTATATGGATGCCTCCAGCGGCTTGTGCTCCCTGCATCGGAAATTACAACCCACGTATGATGAACGCCTGACCTGGGCGCCTGGCGATGGGCATGGATTACAGGCACATCCCCTTAAAGGATTTAAGGTGGGAGGGTTGAACTGTTGGGAGAATTGGATGCCACTGGTCCGGGCCTCCCTCTACGCCCAGGGTGAAAATGTGCATATTGCGGTTTGGCCTGGAAGTGATTTTAATACCGGTGACATTACCCGTTTTATCGCCAGAGAATCGCGGAGTTATGTGATTTCTGCTTCTGCCCTGATGCGACGGGAGGACTTTCCTTCAAACACGCCCTACCTCAGTGATTTTATAGATAAAACCCCGGCCATCCTGGCCAATGGGGGTTCTTGTATTGCAGGGCCCGACGGGGAGTGGATCCTGGAACCGCAAATCGGGATGGAAGGAGTTATGGTGGCCGACCTTTCCCTGGGCAGGATCTACGAGGAGCGTCAGAATTTTGATCCCTCGGGCCATTACAGTCGCCCGGATGTCACCCGATTGATCCTCGATCGGTCCCGACAGTCGATTTTAGGCTTTGGAGAAGCTGACATTTAATACCTTTGCCGAAACCTCGATATGAGCAACTCCGATTCTGGGAAGGGCAAAAAGCCTGCAGAAAAAAAATCCGGTACGTATTCCAATAAGAAGGGCCCTGTGCGAAAGGCCGCTTCAGGCACCTCCAAAGGGGGTTCCGGTCGATCCTCAGCGCTGGACTACTCAAAACCGGATTCCCCGGTTCGGCGACCTGCCAGAGGCACGACTTCCCGGAGTGCTGCATCCCGGAGTTCAGGGGCACGAGACTCTTCTGCCAGTGGTGGAGCGTCTGAAGGTTCAGACTCCCGGGGAACGGGTTCCAGAGGATCTGCTACACGATCCTCCGGAAGAACTGCGGACAGGACGCGAGGTGCTTCGGCCTCCAATCGGGATGCTGCGGTCCGGCGAACTTCCCGAGGTTCAGATTCTCGAAGTTCAGACTTCAAGCGTTCGCCTTCAAGAAGCTCGGATACACGGAGTTCAGATTCAAGGAGTTCAGGCTTTAAAGGGTCTGGTTCCAGAGGTTCAGATTCAAGGAGTTCGACTTCCCGAGGCTCAGATTCCAGAAGGTCTGCCCCGAGAGGTGCAGGTTCCAGATTTTCGGATGCCTCAAAATCGGAAGGTTTCAAGAAGCGCTCCGGGGATGACAGACGTTCAGGATCATGGGATCCTGCGAAAAAGCCGGCATTCCGCAGGCGACCCGCAGGCCCTGCCAAAGCGTCGAGCTCAGAACCCGGAAAGATTCGACTCAACAGATACATAGCCAATGCCGGAGTTTGTTCCCGAAGGGAGGCTGACACCTATATTGCAGCGGGTAATGTAACCGTAAACGGCAAGGTTATTTCCGAAATGGGGTATAAGGTAGACCCTACAGATGAAGTCCGCTTTGACGGGCGGCTCTTGCAGCGGGAAAAGAAGGAATACGTGCTGCTGAATAAGCCCAAAAACTTCATCACCACCACAAAAGATGAAAAAGGAAGGCGGACTGTGATGGAACTCATTACTCGGGCCAGTGCTTCCCGTCTTTTACCGGTCGGCCGTTTGGACCGCAATACCACGGGACTCTTACTTTTCACCAATGACGGAGATCTGGCCAAGAAACTCACACATCCCAAACACGGGGTGCGCAAAATCTATCATGTGGAACTCGACGCCAATTTAAAGGCCGGTGACCTTTCCCAGATTCGCAAAGGGCTGGAACTTGAAGATGGCCTGATTGAAGTAGATGAGGTGAGTTATATCGATGGGACGTCCAAGCGGGAGGTAGGCATACAATTACACAGCGGACGCAATCGCATCGTCCGTCGCATCTTCGAACATCTGGGGTATCAGGTTGTGAAACTCGATCGGGTAGTCCTGGCAGGCCTTACTAAAAAAGACCTTCCCCGCGGCCACTGGAGGCATTTAACAGCTCAGGAAGTGATCAACCTGGGGATGACGATTTCCTGAGTGGCTTAAACGGTCCAGGCCTGATCCATTTTAGTTCGGATCTCGTCCAGACAGAGATTTCCCAGACTGCCTTTGTGGGTATGCTTTAGTTGTTTTTCGGGCGTATAGGTGCCTGACTCAATATGGGCCGCCATTTTTCGATAGGCGTCCCGGAAGGAAATACCTTTTTGAATCATACGATCCATACTATCCACACTAAAGAGGTAGTCGTATATAGGGTCCTCAAGTATGTCTGAATTCACCTGTATTCTTCCCAGGCTGCTCAGGGTAATTTCCAGGCAGGACTTCAATTCCTCCACCGCAGGCAGCAGCAGTGGTTTGGTCATCTGAAGATCCCGGTGATATCCGCTGGGCAGGTTGGTGGTGAGCAAACTCAATTGGTTGGGCAACCCCTGAATAATATTGCATTTGGCCCTGACCAGTTCAAAAAGGTCGGGATTTTTTTTGTGGGGCATGATACTGCTTCCTGTGGTGAGTTCTTCAGGAAAGGAGATAAAACCGAAGTTCTGATTCATGTAAAGACAAATGTCCATGGCCATTTTCCCGAGTGTTCCGGCTACTGATGCCATGGCCATAGCTGCAAGGCGCTCCACTTTCCCCCGGCCCATCTGAGCGGCTACTACATTGTATTTCTGAGTGGCGAAACCCATCTGCGTTGTCGTAAAATCACGATCTATGGGAAAGGAACTCCCGTACCCGGCAGCGCTTCCCAGGGGGTTCTGATCGGCAACCCGAAAGGCTGCCTGAAGCATATATACATCGTCGATAAGACTCTCCGCGTAGGCCGAAAACCACAGACCGAAAGAAGAAGGCATGGCAACCTGAAGATGCGTGTACCCGGGGAGCAGGATGTCTTTATGTTGTTCTGCAAGCTCGAGGAGCAAGTCAAACAGCCCGCGGATTTGATCGTGAAAACCAGAGATGGAATCCTTCAGATACAGCTGTAAGGCGACAAGGATCTGATCGTTTCTGGATCTGGCGGTATGAATTTTTTTACCGGCTTCGCCTAAACGCTCGGTAAGTTCAAATTCAATTTTGGAGTGCATATCCTCAAAAGGCGGCGCAATGGAAAATTTCCCGTCTTCCACTTCCTCCATCATAGCATCCAGGGCTTTGGTCAGCGCTTCGGTTTCAGATGCAGAGAGTATTCCGATCCGCCCCAGCATTTCGGCATGGGCTCTGGAAGCGATAAGATCATACTTCACCAGGATCTGGTCGAGTTCCCTGTCATTACCAACGGTGAAAAGGTCCATACGCTCATCGGGGGTGCCCCCCTTGTCCCATAGTTTCATAAAATAGGTATTACGTTTCTCTTACACTTCAGTTATACTTTCCGTTGCAGGCCCTTTCGTGTTTAAACCAATGGTTTTCTTATGATATACGAAGTTACCCAAATCTTTCAGGTTTGAGGAATCGCTCCAGCAGGGCGATATAAATTGCAATACCCTCTACAACCTCTTGAATCTCTATAAATTCATCAGCCGAATGGGAGCGGAGACTCAGGCCCGGACCCATTTTCAGGGAGGGACAACTCAGGGCTGCCTGGTCGGAAAGGGTAGGGGAGCCATAGGTCTTTCGTCCGAGCTCCTTCCCGCCGAGTACCAGCGAATGCCCCGGGTCGATGGATGATGAATTCAGGCGCAGGGATCGGGGCCGCAGGGAGCAGGGGGCTTCCCGCGTGAGGATTTCCGCAATTTCCCCGTTGGTATAGCAGTCGTTGACGCGAACATCCAGGACAATATCCACATGGGCCGGTACCGCATTATGTTGTTTACCGCCTTCGATTTGGGTGACGGTCAGTTTGACTTCTCCCAGGGTTTCGGAAACTTTGGGGAAACGGTACTTTTTGAACCATTCCAGCACGGGAATCGCATTGTAGATGGCGTTATCCGTATTGGGATGGGCCGCATGAGAGGGTGTTCCCGTAATGGTGGCATCAAAAACGACCAGTCCTTTTTCGGCAATGGCCAGATGCATCTCTGTGGGTTCACCCACAATAGCCACATCAATTTGCGGTAAATCCTGCAGGATGCCCCTAAGACTGTTTGGGCCTGAATTCTCTTCTTCTGCCGAGGCCACCAGGAGTACATTGTGCGAGAGGTCTGTTTGTTTATGCCAATACGCAAAGCTGGCGAGGAGAGAGACCAGGCAACCTCCGGCGTCATTACTGCCCAGACCGTATAATTTCCCATCCTCAATGGTGGGTGCGAAAGGGTCCCGGGTATAGGCTTTATTAGGCCGAACTGTATCGTGGTGAGAGTTTAGCAAGAGGGTCGGCTTGCCTTCGTTAAAATGGGCATTTTTAGCAATGATGTTATTGCCGATTTGCTCCGTGGGGATGTCATGGGATTCCAGCCACTTGCGAATTAAGGAAGCCGTTTCTTTTTCCTCCCCGGAAAAAGAAGGAGTTGCGATCAGATTTTTGAGAAGCGTCAGGGCATCTGAAGTAAGGGATTCCAAAGACATTATAATTGTATTTGAGTGTATTTAGGCGCCTGCCCGCTCAGCAGCGAAACAGGACCGATAATAACCTGGTCAACCCCTGCCTGCAGGGCCCTAAAACTATTAAACAATTTGGGGATCATTCCCGCCGATATGACGCCCTCTTTTTGGAGTGATTTAAAATTGTCAGTATCCATTGAAGGGATGACACTTTCCGGATCGTTTACATTGCGCAGTACCCCTTGCTTTTCAAAGCAGTAGATGAGTCTGACTTCGTATGCCGGACTGAGCGCCATGGCTAAATCTGCCGCAATGGAGTCTGCATTCGTATTCAGCAGCTGTCCTTTTCCATCGTGGGTCAGGGCGCAGAAGACGGGAGTGAATCCTGCGTTTAACAGGGTGCTCAGCCCTTCGGTATTCACCCGTTCCACGTCGCCAACCAGGCCATAGTCTATATCTTTGACGGGTCGCCTGAGGGCCCGGATCAGATTGGCATCCGCTCCACTTAGCCCCAGGGCATTGCATCCCCTGCCCTGCAGGCCGGCTACCAAAGTCTTATTGGCCCATCCTGCATACACCATGGTGACGACTTCCAGACTTTTGGCGTCCGTAATGCGCCGGCCATGGACCATTTGAGGGGTAATGCCCAAATCGGTGCTGAGTTTACTGGCGCGTTGCCCCCCACCGTGGACCAGGATTTTTAATCCTTCCATGGCCGAAAACGCCGAATAGAACTTTTCCAGAAGTTTTTCATCTTCTAAGAACGCCCCTCCAATTTTTATAATTCCTACTTTCTGTTTCACGATTTTACCGGGGATTTATAGCGCACCTAAAAGGTGCCTTAAGGCCAGCTGAGCCGAAAGCGTCCGGTTAGCGGCCTGTTTCAGGACCAGGGACTGCGGGCCATCGAGGACGGCGTCTTCCACCACCACGTTCCGTCTGACGGGCAGGCAGTGCATAAATCGGGCCTTCCCGAGTTTTTCTGCCGTCATCATCCAGCTGGGATCCCGATGCAGGACCTTGCCGTATTCCTGTACACTGCTCCAGTTTTTTACATATACGTAATCCGCGCCTTCCAGGGCCTTTTTCTGGTCGTAAACCGGCTTGTAAACTCCCACCAGATCCGCGTCAAGTTCATAACCGGGAGGATGGGTGATCGTCAGCTCTACGGGCATCCTTTGCATTATCCGTACAAAGGAATTGGACACCGCTTGTGGCAGCGCCCGCGGATGGGGTGCCCAGGACAACACTACTTTTGGAGTGGTCTTTTGAGCAGTTCCCGCAATGGTGAGGGCATCGGCCAGGGCCTGCAGGGGATGCCCTGTGGCACTTTCCATATTGAGTATCGGGACCCCGGCATACCTTACAAAACCATTGAGTATTCCCTCGGCCAAATCCATTGTTCTGTCTGAAAGACCGGCAAAAGCACGGACACCAATCAGGTCTGCATATTGTCCGACGACTGCTGCAGCTTCTGCAATATGTTCAGCGGCCCCTTCTTCCATGAGGGTGCCGTCCTCTAATTCCAGATTCCAACCTTCCGAACCAAAATTCATTACCAGGACTTCCAATCCCAGTAAACGCGCCGCTTTTTGAGTGCTGAGCCGGGTGCGGAGGCTGTTGTTAAAAAAAAGGAGGCAGAGGGTCTTGCCCTGGCCGGGCAAATCAGGGGTTCCGATGCCTTGAGCGAGCGCCCCTCCTTTTTTAAGCCATTCGGGAAGGGAATCAATATCGTCGGTACTTAAGAAATGCTTCATAAGAGTTCCTTTTTTAGGGCACTGAATAAAAGTCCCAGGTCTTTCTCCTGAATAGGCAAAGGGGGCAGGATGCGCAAAAGGTTTTTGTTTTTTGAATTTCCGGTGAAAATGCGATGGGTGTAGAGCAATTTTTTTCGCAATGCAGCTACTTCAAAGTCCATTTCAAGACCGAGCATCAGCCCCTTTCCCCTCACCTGTTTCAATCCGGGAATTCCTTTGACCTGAGTGCGGAAAACACCTTCCATGCGTGTGGCGTGCGGGAGCAGCTCTTCTTGTTCCAGAACATTCAGGACGGTGAGTGTGGCGGCGCATGCCAGATGGTTCCCCCCGAAGGTTGTGCCCAGCAGTCCGGGACGGGAATGTATATCCGGATGAATCAGAATTCCTCCGACGGGAAAGCCATTTCCCATCCCTTTGGCCATAGTGATGATTCCAGGTACGGCTTCGCTGTGCTGATAGGCAAAGAAGGCACCGGTACGCCCGAATCCGCTTTGTACTTCGTCTGCGATAAAGACAGCTTCGTGTTCCCGGCAGAGACGGGCGGTTTCTTCCATAAACGAGGCCTCGGCCATCTGTAATCCTCCCACCCCCTGAATGGGTTCGAGGATCACGGCACTGACATCTTTTTTACTCAGGGCATTTTCCAGGGCGCCTGCATCGTTCAGTGGCAGAAAGGTGACCTGGTGAAGGGCATTGAGGCGGGAGATAATCGCGGGATTATCTGTCGCAGCTACTGCGGCTGAGGTCCGGCCGTGAAAACTGTTTTTAAAGGCGATCACCCGCGATTTTCCGGTATGGAAAGAGGCGAGTTTGAGCGCATTTTCATTGGCTTCTGCCCCTGAATTGCATAGAAATAACTGATACCCTTCCAGTCCGGAAGCCCGGCCCAATTTAACGGCCAGCTTCTCCTGGAGGGGATTCTGTACGGAATTGCTGTAAAACGCTATTTTGCCCAGTTGGGTCGTCAGATTTTGTACGAATTCCGGGTGCGAATGCCCGATGGAGATTACGGCATGCCCTCCGTATAAATCCAGATACTGGTCGCCGTTGGCATCTGTAATCCAGCAGCCTTCGGCTGAGACGGGGGTAATGTCAAATCTGGGATATACGTCGAAGAGTTCCATGATCACCCTTTTCTAATGTCAGAAATTTTGTCGAATGAGGTAACAATACCGCGGATCAGTGAGGCGCTGAGTCCCTGGTGCTCCATTTCGTTGAGCCCTTCTATAGTGCAGCCCATGGGGGTAGTAACCCGGTCGATTTCCGCTTCCGGATGACTTCCCGCTTGAATGAGTAGTTCTGCCGCACCCCTGCAGGTGTGCATGGCGAGTTCCTGGGCCTGCCCGGCGTCGAAGCCCAATTGAATCGCACCCTGGGTAGTCGCGCGGATCAGGCGCATCCAGAAGGCGATGCCGCTGGCACAGATCACTGTGGCCGCCTGCATACGGGCCTCGGGAATAATCATCGAATGCCCCATACGATTAAAGATGGCCTGAGCGAGTTCCAGGCGCGCTTTCCCGTGTTCATTGCTGCACAGACAGGTCATTGAATGCTGGACGGAGATGGCTGTATTGGGCATCGCCCGTATGATATACCGCCCGGCTCCGGTAATGGCTTCGATTTTGGATATGCCAAAGCCTGTAACCGTGGAAATAACCACATGGTTATCGCCCAGGAGATCCACCACAGAGGTCAGGACCGCCGGGAAGTCCCCCGGTTGTACTGCAAAAATCAGAATGTCCGAATTCGAAACCGCCAGGCGGTTATCCGAAGTGGTTATGACGTTCCCATAAGCTTCAAATTCCTGTAGGGAATCCGGATGGCGCCGCGTCAGGTACATGCTGGTAGCGGCCCCGCTGTGGAGAATACCTGTGGCCATCGAAATGCCCAGATTGCCCGCACCAATGATTGCTATTTTCATCAGAAGTATATTTTATTTTTTAAAAACCGATTGCTTTGAGGTTTAAACCCCTGTCCCGGGGGAATCCGAACATCAGGTTCATATTTTCTACAGCCTGGCCCGATGCCCCTTTTAAAAGGTTGTCCAGAACCGAGGTAATGAGCAGTTTTCCTTCGTGAAGGTGCACGTGCAGGTGAGCCGCATTGGTGTTGACCACCTGTTTGAGGTTTACCGGACCTTCTGTAACGAAAGTAAAGGGAGAATCCTCATAATAGGCGGTATAGAGGTCCACCGCTTGTTCGATACTCCCGGCATACGCCGTGTAAAGTGTCGCAAAGATCCCCCGGGGGAAATTCCCCCTGTGTGGGAGGAAATGCAGTTCGGGAATAGTCGTACCTGTGCTTTCCAGGGTTTGCCGAATCTCTGCAAGGTGCTGATGTGTAAAGGGTTTATACACAGACATATTGTTATTTCGCCAACTGAAATGGGAGGTTTCTGAGAGTCCTGCCCCGGCGCCCGTACTCCCCGTGACCGCGCTTATGTGCACAGCTTCTTTGAGCAGGCCCGCAGTGGCCAGGGGAAGGAGTGCCAACTCAATGGCCGTGGCAAAGCAACCCGGGTTTGCAATGTTCCGCGCCCTCGAAATGGTATCGGCATAGGATTCAGGAAGGCCATAGACAAATTCCCTTTGCCCGAACCAACGGTTTTCCGTCGCTCTGAATTCATTGCTCAGATCGACAATGCGCGTATCAGCTCCGAAGGTCCACGTTTCTAAAAAACGTCCGGAATTTCCATGACCCAGGCAAAGGAATACCACGTCTGCATCGGCATTGGGCCGATCCACATAGGTGAGGTTTGTCTGTCCGATCAAATCCGGAAAAGTCCTGTGGAGGGATTCTCCTTTCCGGGTTCTGCTGAATACAAAATCCAATTGGACATCCGGGTGATGAAGCAGCAGGCGGATCAGCTCCCCTCCCGTATATCCGGACCCGCCTATGACTCCTGCCCGTATCATGAGTCCGTTTGTATTTGAGAAGCAATACGCCCTGAATTAGAGAGGATTTTGATAAATCCTTTGGCATCCGCTGCCGACCAACCCCGGTTGAGTTCCCCATAACTTCCAAAAGAGGCATCCATCAGGTCGTTTTTCGATTCGATCCCTTCAAGTTCAAAGCGATAGGGATGGAGTTTTACAAAAACGCGACCGCTGACGTTCCGCTGAGAATCTTCGAGAAAAGCCTCGATATTGCGCATAACTTCATCCAGATATTGTCCTTCATGCAGGAGCATCCCGTAAAAACTTCCCAGTTGTTCTTTTTGAAATTGCTGCCATTTACTCAGGGTATGTTTCTCCAAAAGGTGATGGGATTTCAGGATAATCAAAGGGGCGGCTGCTTCAAAACCCACACGTCCTTTGATACCGATAATCGTATCCCCCACATGGATATCTCTGCCAATAGCGTAGTTGGAAGCCAGGGCTTCGAGTTTCAGGATATTGGCTACGGGTGTATCCTCGTTTCCATTCACTGCCGTTAATTCTCCTTGGGTAAATTCCAGGGTGACCGTCTCGGGATCTTCCTTTACAAGGGGACTTGGGTAGGCATGATCGGGCAGGGGATTACGCGATCCCAGGGTTTCTTCTCCTCCCACTGAAGTTCCCCACAACCCTTTATTGATGGAATATTTCGCTTTCTCCCAGGCATAGGGTATGCCCGCATTCTGAAGGTATTTGATTTCTGCTTCCCGCGAGAGCTTGTTATCCCGAATTGGGGTGATGATTTCGACCTCCGGAACCATAATCTGAAAAATCAGATCAAAGCGCACCTGGTCGTTGCCTGCCCCAGTGCTTCCATGAGCGATATGGGTCGCTCCGGTATCCCGCGCATATTGGGCGATTTCCATGGCCTGAACAATACGCTCGGCACTTACCGAAAGGGGGTAGGTATTGTTTCTGAGAATGTTTCCAAAGACCAGATACCGGACCACCCGGTCGTAAAAGGACTGCACGGCGTCTATGGCCCGGTAAGAATGCACCCCCAGCTCCAGGGCTCTGGACTCAATTTCTTTCAGGGCTTCCCCGTCAAAACCACCAGTGTTTACCGTAACGGCGTGCACTTCATAGTCTTCTTCGTGGGACAGGTAGTGGGCGCAATAGGAGGTGTCCAGACCTCCGCTATATGCCAAAACGAGTTTTTTCATGGTTTCTTTTTCTTTGAAAGAAGTTTTTGCTTCAGGTTTTTCAATCGTTCGAAGGATTTTTTATCCAGGCTGGGCACTGGCTTTGAGGGCTCTTGTTTTGGGTCGTAAAGCATCCCGGTACAGAGGCACATATTGCGGTTGGTGCGGGTAAGGACGTCGAAATTCTTGCACGTCTGGCAGCCTTTCCAGAACTGGGGGTCGTCGGTGAGTTCGGAATAGGTCACCGGGCGGTAGCCCAGTTCTGAATTGATTTTCATCACCGCCAGCCCCGTAGTGATTCCGAAGATTTTGGCTTCCGGGAATTTCTTGCGGGATAGCTCAAAAATGGCCTTTTTAATCTGCTTGGCCAGCCCGCGGTTCCGATAGTCGGGATGTACGATAAGACCGGAATTCGCGACGTATTTCTGATGACTCCAGACTTCGATATAACAGAAACCCGCAAAGCGGTCCCCGTCGATGGCGATCACGGCGTTTTCATTTTTCAAACGCTGGATGATATACTCCGGAGTCCTTTTGGCGATGCCGGTACCCCTGACCTTAGCCGATTCGGTAATGGTTTCCGAGATCACGGCTGCAAATTTTATATGTGATGCATCAGCAACTACAATTTTCATTGCCAATTGAGAATTAATATGTGGAAGAGAATTTTTAAAAGCGATGCGGAACTGGACTCACCTAATTCCATAACAGAGAGATACCCTTACGGGCGGAGGCGGAAGCGCCGGAACAATCCCGGGAAAGGCCGGGTCAGATTCAATGAAAAAGGAATTCGGTGTTTCATCTTAACCCAAATGTACAAATATTATTTAATCAGCAGGGGTTCTCACCTGGTTTTTGGCAATAGCCGAGAGATTCCGTTTATTTCTGATGATTTCATAAATAAGAAAGCCAAAGACCACAGCATATTCAAGAATCAAAACCCAGGGTCGTTCTTCGACCCCTTCCTCCCCGTAGGCGATATAACTCAATACAATGGTCGCAGACCAGAGATACATAAACCTAAAGTTTGTAAAGGTGCTGAGCAAAAGCGGAAAAATAATATACCACGGATGTACCGTAGTGGCCATAAAATAATACACGCAAATCACCAGCAACGCTGCGCCGAACCAGTATTTTGACAACCTGACGATGGGGTGGGCGCAGACGATCAGGGTGATCAGGGCGGTGAGCCCCGGAATGATCGCCCCGTATTGCTTGATAAACTCCCATGGCTTTGCACCCTGGCTTACGGCCACTGATTCAACCAGATTGTATAAACTCGCATTAAATTCAAAATTGGAAAACCACAGGCGCAGTGTCTGACTGTAGTGGTCCGAGAATTCCGGAAAATAGAATGGATAGAGCAATACCCCGAGCATAAGGGCTGTCCCTATATAGAATCCCGAAACTCTTTTCCACCCGAGTAAGGGTAGTAAAAGGGGTAAAAAAAGCAACGGAATCAGTTTGACACCTATCGAAAACGCATAGGGAATCACGGCCAGAAACCACTTTCCTGAGACAATCAGGAACATGGCGAGCACAAAGAAAAACAACATGACGCCTTCAAAATGGAGGTTGCCTGTGAGTTCAATAATCACCAGAGGGTTCAGGAAGTACCAGAAAATCAGATGGGGGGCCCGATTGATTTTTTTCAGGATGCGCCTTCCGAAGTACAAAATCCCCAGATCGGCCAGGATGATCAGCACACGCATACTGATCACGGACCCGAGGATGGTCTGGCCACCCAGATAGGCGCAAAGGGCAAAGAAATACTGGTTTACGGGGGGATAATTGCTGTAGTGGGCACCACTGAGACTTCCCATTCCCTCGTAGATTTCAGAAGCCGCTGGAAACGCGGGTCCGCCCCGTGCCATCCATGCATCCGGAGTCAGCATATAGGGATTCAGGCCTTCGAGGATCAGGTTGCCATCCCAGATAAACCGATAAAAATCCTGGGAGAGGTTGGGCAGGGTAAAAAGCAAAACCACCCTGAAGAGCAAGCCACTGGTGACCATAAACCGCAGGTTCCACTTTTCAAACTGAATCAATTTGTAAGAGAGGAAAAACAGGGCTGCAAACAGGGTAACCAGGCGTATAGAATCGGACCGGTCCAGTTCATAACCAAAGACCCCATAAAAAACAAGGCCTAACGCAACCAGTAAAATGGAAATGCGGTGAAGGTTCCAGAAGGTAATCAGGGCCCGGATCATGGAGTTTGGTTAACTCCTGCAAGAAAAAGAAAAATAACGGTTTATTAAAGCGCTGATTTTCATCCCTGAATCCCAGGGGTCTTCAGATGATGGGGTATTCCTCCTATTCAGAGGTTTTACCCGACTCAGGTCGCAGGTCCGGAAGCTGATTTATACTTTAGAGGTAACGGATTTCAAAAACACAAAGCCGAACCCGAGGAAGAGCATGAAGTGAAACGGAAAAAGTCCGAAATCATTCAGGGGAATGGCGCTGTACATTCCAAAAAGGAAATAGAGCATCAGTCCAAACTCCAGAATGGTATTTGGGGAGATTTTCTTGACCAGGTACTTATTTCCCTTCCAACTGTCTTTAAGACTATTGATGTTAAACTTAGGGGTGCGCACAAATTCAGACCGCTTGCCCATATGCCCTTCGAGAACGGCTACGCTATTGTGTAGAGAGAAGCCGAGCGCCACCGAAAAGAAGGTGAAAAACAGCTTAATGTACGACACGAAGTTATCCAGTCCGCTTCCCTGAATGCTTTTATAGGTAAACCAGTAGCAGACAAAAAGAATGATGGTACTGACGATAAAGAAACTGGTGAGCTCGAAAACCAATGCCAGATGTCCGAAGGAGTTTTTGATGTACAACATCGGAATGCTGAGAATAGCCACCAGGAAAACACAGAGGAACATGGAGCTGTTCAACAGGTGCATGACCCCGTGAAATTTGGTTTTAAAAGGAATGTTCTTTGCCTGCAATACGCTCCAAACGGTCTTGCGGAAGTTCTCTGCACCGCCTTTGTTCCAGCGAAATTGTTGGGACCGGGCTGCGCTGATAACTACAGGAAGCTCGGCCGGAGTTTCCACATTTTCCAGGTATTTGAACTTCCAGTTTTTTAATTGTGCCCGGTAACTGAGGTCGAGATCTTCTGTTAAGGTATCCCCTTCCCAATTTCCTGCGTCGAGAATACACTCTTTTCTCCAGATCCCGGCCGTACCGTTGAAGTTGATAAAATGCCCTTTGGCATTGCGACCAACTTGCTCCAGCGTAAAGTGGGCGTCCAGAGCGAAAGCCTGTATCCGCGTGAGGGTAGAATAATCGCGGTTGATATGCCCCCAACGGGTTTGGACTACCCCAATCTCTGCATCCTTAAAGTAAGGAACTGTCTTTTTAAGCCAATCGGCATCAGGCAGGAAGTCCGCATCAAAAATGGCGATAAACTCGCCCTTAGCGATCTTAAGTCCTTCTTTAAGGGCCCCTGCTTTAAAGCCTTCCCGGTTTGATCTGCAAATATGCTGAATGTCCAGACCGGTTTTTGCCAGGGCTGCAATCCTTTCCGCTGTTTCCTGTACGGAGTCGTCTGTGGAATCGTCAAGCACCTGTATTTCCAGTTTGCTCTTAGGGTATTCGAGCAGGGCGATATTGGCCAGCAGCCGCTCGATGACGTATTGTTCATTGTAAATAGGGAGCTGCACCGTCACCAGCGGAATCTCCCGGGGGTCCATCAGGTTGAATTTCGGCGCTTCCTTCTGGTTTCGTCTCTGCCCGAGGTAGTTGACCAGCAAATTCAGCTGAGCCAGGCTATACATAAAGATGAGCAGGAGCGACAGCGTGTAAATCCCGATGATAATGTAAGCGATGGTTAGTCCCATGTTTTATTTTAAACTATATTTAAAAATCCAGCCTAAGATTTTAACGCCCGCAAAGATACTACCTTTTACCGTGCCGGAGACCTTTGAGACCCCAATTCTTTTTCTGTAACGCACTGGGACTTCAGTGTATGCAAGCTTTTTTTTCAGAGCTTTGAGCTGCATTTCAACCGTCCAGCCATAGGTCTTGTCTTCCATTTCCAGGGACTCCAAAGCGTCAAACCGGATCGCTCTGAAAGGCCCCAGGTCTGTATATGTGGCTCCGAAAAGCACTTTCATCAGAGTTGTGGCCAGGGCGTTTCCAAACACCTGTTGAGGGGTCATTGAACCCTCTTCCCGCAGGCTTTTCACCCGAGCCCCTATGACCATATCCTTACCCTCCTCCAAAATAGGAGCGACTACAGCGGGCAGTTCCTCAGGGTAGTCGGAATAGTCACCATCCATAAATACGATAATATCGGGCCTCCTGGATCTTTTGCTCAGATAATCAATACCTTTCAGACAGGCGTAACCATAACCTTTCCTGGATTCATGAAGTACGGTTGCGCCCCCGGCTCTGGCTTTTTCAGCGGTGCGGTCGGTGGAATTGTTGTCTACCACTACTGTTTCTGAGACCATTGACGGGATGTCAGACAGGACATTCCCGATGGATTTTTCTTCATTGTAAGCCGGAATAATAAGAGCAATAGTTTGCATGGAGATTCTGAAGGGTTAAAAAGCGGGAGGGATTCAATAGGCCGTATCTGAATTTTGATTGGCTAACTCCATCAGGTTTACGTCGTTGCCCAACAGCACTTCCCTGGGGTTAATCCTTCCCTTGCGCGGACCGTTTTCGAGTTTCAACACGCCCCTGGGGCAGACCGCGGAGCAAATTCCACAACCCACACAACTCGCGCGGACTATGTTTGCTCCCTTCTGTGCGTAAGCGCGCACATCTATACCCATTTCACAATAGGTGGAGCAATTTCCGCAGGAGATGCACTGTCCGCCGTTGGTGGTAATGCGGAAGCGGGAGAAGAGCCGTTGTTGCAGACCGAGGATCGCCGCCATAGGACAGCCAAACCGGCACCATACCCGATTGCCGAAAATCGGGTAAAAGCCCGTTCCGATAACCCCGGAAAATATACTTCCGATGAGAAAACTATAGGTCTTTCTCAGGCTTTCGGAGGAGAAGATAAAGATGTGTTTGGCATCGCTGAAGCCGTGGATGGCTAACAGGCCAAGAATAATAATCATGTAGCCTGCAGCCCCGTAGAGGGCATCTTTTTTAAGGGCCTTTCGCCTGAAGACCATGACCCAGGTGAAGATAGCGGTCAGCAGCACACCCACTCCCATAAGAAACTGGGATTTACTGAGCCAGTATTTGCTGTTATCGGAACCCAGATAGGAGTAGATAACGGCGGTAGTCATCAGGACCACAAAAACAAGGACACTGTGCACCACCCACCGTTCTACCTTCCAGGCAAACGTGCTTTTATCGCTGAGTTGTCGAAAGGAGTCCCCTGCCGTTTCTGCCAGACCCCCGCAGCCGCACACCCAGGAACAGTACCAGCGTTTTCCGTAAAAATAGGTGAGCAGGGGGGTGATGACCAGGATGGAGAGTATCCCGAAGATGAGCATCCCAAGGCCGATATCCCCGGAATCGATAAAGGCGTTGACCCGATACCGCTCGAAGTTATAATAATTCAGGGGCCAGATGTTTTTCAGGTCGTAGTACGGAAGATCCCCATTGAGCCGCGCCATGATTTCAGGAATGATAAAGGCAAAAGCGGTTTGGAAAAACATTACGCTCAGGGTTCTGAGACGCTGATACCGGTTGTGGCGGTACTTCCAGAGAAACTTGATCCCGAAGGCTAAAATAGCCAGGGTATAAAGGGTGCCGTAAACAAACCACTGGCTGGCCGGATTGCCACTTAAGGAGCGGCTCAAGGGGTCAAAAAGAGAAATCAACCCCCGGTTGGGGCCGTCTTTGACCAGGCCGAGGTACTCCGGATAGAAATACAGAACGATGTAGAATGTGGTCAGTACAATCCCCAGGGCCCAGGCCCAAAGGCCTCGTCCGGAAATGGATTTAAACTGTACCCCGTGATTTTTGATTCCCTTGGGTTCCCCCTTATAGGTTGCCCAGCTGAACCCGATGACTCCCATTAAGATCCCGATCAGGGAGGCTGTCAGCCAGAACCCCTGGTTTGGAAAATCAAAACCAAAAGTGGCGAGCAGAAGAATACATACACTCGAAAGGCCGAGAAAAACCGCCAGCTTTTGACCGTTTTTCAAACTTTTAGGAGGTCCTCCGGCCAGGGACATAGATTCCAGGGTCGTCATAGCGTTTGTTCGGTATTAGAGGTAAATGTGTGTAAGATGTCACCTTCATACCGGCGGTACTGTTCCGGGTCAAAATTCGCCTCTGGGAGACGTTCCAGCACCTGGTCTATGGTGAGTTCCTGAGTCAGCCACTGGTCTACCACTTCATGCCGCAATCGGATCCCAAAGGTGTTGATTCCCAGAAATTTTCGGGTTTTTACATCGTAGGCTATCGTCAGGCAGAGGAGTTCATTGGGATGTCTCCAGTGAAAATGTTGTTCTTCGGGATCCATGCTCCCGGACCCGGATACCCATCCATAGGTCTGGTATTCAATATCAAAGAATTTGGCGGAATTAAACCAGTGTCCCGGTCTGTATTCCATATCCTGCCCGCATATTGTCCGGGCCAGGGTTTCACCCATCATACGTCCGGTGTACCAAACGGCTTCCACAGCCCGACGTTTCCCGATAGGGATGCGCTGTTGGGCACAATCACCGATGGCATAAACATCGCGGATATTGGTTTGTAAATACCGGTCTACCAGTACCCCTTTGTCGGTTTCTATGCCCGAATTTTCGAGAAAACCGATATTGGGTCGTACTCCGGCCGTGAGGCCTACCAGGTCACATTCGATTTCTTCGTCCTGGTCGGTGATGACGGCCCGCGCCCTTCCCGATTCGTCCGAAAGGATTTCCTTCAGGTTGGTACCCAGGCGCAGGTCTACGTGGTGCTGGCGAATATGCTCGTTTATCATGGCCGACTCCCCTTTCGGCAATACGCCGTTCCAGAAACTCGATTCCCGAACCAGGAAGGTCACAGGAATATTACGGCTGCGCAGCATCTCGGCCAATTCAATACCAATGAGGCCTCCACCCACTATCACAGCACGCCGGCATTGTTTTTTATCCGGAGCATGGACCTCCAGCGCCTCCAGATCCTGGAGGGAATACAGCCCCTGAACTCCTTTGAGATCCTGTCCGGGCCAACCGAAACGATTGGGCTGGGAGCCCGAGGCGATAATGAGTTTGTCGTAACTCAGTGCTCCGCCATCTTCCAGAACCAGCGATTTTGATGCCGGAACCACGGCCGTAACTTTAGCCCTCATGAGCCCGATACGGTTCTTTTTCCAGAAGGAATCCTCATAAGGCTTGGTGTGTTCGTATTTCATATGCCCCATATAGATATACATCAGGGCGGTACGTGAGAAAAAGTGGTCGCTTTCAGAGGAGACTACGGTGATTTTATAATCCGAGCCTTTGCGAATATGTCGTGCAGCGGTAATTCCTGAAATTCCATTTCCAATAATTACAATATGCATGCCCGGGCCTTCTCGTTTTTTATCAGTCGCAATGAAGTTACAAACTTAACAGTTCCGGTGTGCAATCTTTGATTAATATGTACCTTTAATTCGGGATAAAAATTTTTATATGAGGCGAATTGCCCTCCTTTTCTTGCTCTTTTGTTACGGCTGTACGGCCCCTGACCTTGAAAAAATCAACGGGGTGAGTTTTGTGGCTTCGCGGGAGCCCGCGGACTTAGAGCACATAGAGGCCCTTCGAGCGGTACATGCGGGCTACGCGGCTGTAATGCCTTTTGGGTTTATCCGGGAGATGGGTAGCCCTGAGATCATTTTTGATACCGAACGGCAGTGGTTTGGGGAGACCCGACAGGGAGCCCGGCAGTATATCGACCTGCTCCACAAGAACGGGATCCGGGTGATGCTCAAACCGCAACTCTGGATATGGAGGGGAATCTTTACGGGGGAATTGGAAATGACCTCCGAGGAGGATTGGAAGCGTTTGGAATGGCATTATGCCGATTTTATTCTGACCTATGCGGAACTGGCAGAGGCAACCGGAGTAGGCCTGTTTTGTATCGGTACCGAGCTCGAAACCTTTGTGAAGCACAGGCCTGCGTACTGGAAATGGCTCATCCGCAATGTCCGGGAACGGTATTCAGGAAAGCTCACCTACGCCGCGAACTGGGATGAGTACAAACGGATTTCTTTTTGGCAGGACCTGGACCTTATCGGGATCGATGCCTATTTTCCGCTCTCGGAAGCCCGAAATCCCGGGGTAGCCGAACTGCGGGCGGGTTGGGGAAGATGGAAAGCCGAAATCGAGGCCCTTCAACAGACTGTGGGCAGGCCGGTCCTCTTTACGGAGTTCGGGTACCGCAGTATGGATTATACCGCCAAAAAACCCTGGCTGGTCGATCGCAATGAAGAGGCGGTTAACCTGGAAGCCCAGGCCAATGCCAAAGAAGCCCTGTTTGAAGAATTCTGGTCGGAGGATTGGTTTGCAGGAGGCTTTGTCTGGAAATGGTTTATACATCATTCCAGAGCCGGGGGCCCCGGGGACAATCGGTTTACGCCCCAGAATAAACCTGCAGAAGGCGTTATTCGCGACTACTTCCAGAAGCACTGATTTCGCCCCCGCCCTGAACATGGTTTTTATAATAGCGATACAGCGCCTCGGGGGAGGCTCCGAAGAATTTTTTTAAATGTACCATGGCGTAATAAAACTGGAGGCGATAAGTGCCGAGTTGCTGATAGCGGCGCGAGGAGGTCACAAGCTCCGGGGTAAGGACCGTAAAGGTGTATTGTCGGTAAAGCCTTCCGATCAGTTCATTGTCTTCGTAGATCCGATAGCGCTCGTCAAAACCCCCCAGAGCTTCAAACCAGATGCGAGGTAGAAAGAGGGACTGATCTCCACCCCGGCACAAGGGTATGTTCAGTCGGGTGCACCATGCAAAAGCGTCCAGCGTGGGATTGGAAGGTTCAAAGCGAAGTCTGAAACAACCGGCCGTATCTCTTTTTTCAAGGGTTTTGAGAATTTCGGAATAGAAATTTTTCGGGGGTATGGAATCGGCATGCAGAAAGTACAGAATGCGTCCCCGGGCTTTTTCTGCGCCCGCATTCATCTGAACGGCCCGGCCAGTAGGAGTACTCAGAACAACAGCTCCCAGTTTCCGGCCCATGTCTTGTGTGCCATCTGAACTTCCTCCATCGGCGATAATGATCTCAACGTTTGCGGGGGCTTCCAGGTTTCTCTGGAGATAGGGCAGCAAAAACGTCAGACGTGGAGCTTCATTCAGCGTGGGAATAATAATGCTCAGCTCGGTCACGGGTCGATGTCATTTAAAGCCCAGTCGTAGGGCAAAAAACCAACCGAAGTGCCCTTTGGGATGGGCTTTTCCAGAAAGCGATTCAGGTATTCGACTAGAGAACCCTCATCAGCTTTAAAATCCGAACGAAACCATTTAAAGATTTTGGATACTTCAGCCTTGTCCGCATTAAGGGTATTGCGCTCGGGATCATTGATAAACCCGCGGGCGGCCCTTTCGAGCTGGGATTCGATTTTCGCTTCTGTAAAGGCGTATTTAGGCAGCTTCGGACACGAAATCGATGCACAGTTGATGGCAAAGTGAATTCGGGCATCTCCCATTTTGCGTAAAATTTTGTGTTCAATATCTGAGAGAGAAAGCCATTCAGTGCCCACCCGGACTCTTTTTTTTGCCCAGGGCCTGTCAATATCCCGGATGCTTTTTACAGGATAATTTTCCAGGATCAGGGCTACAGTCCCCGCATTGTACAGATTGATGTAATAGGCCATTCTCGCCTGGGGCGTCCAATCCTCCTGAGGAGGATTTAAGGCAAGTGCTCCCAAATAAGAATTCAACCGCTGCTGATCTTTGAGGAAACCTTTATAGTCGACCCTTCCGTCGTCATGAACATGCTCTTGCAGCAAGATTTCCCAGGGGGAGTGGGGGGGAGTTGTCGAACTCCCGGGAGAAACCCTTTTGTCCTGAGGCAGGCCACTGGAGGTAACCAAAAGGAGCAACATAAAAAAAACAGCTCGGCACATAGGGTTGGAAAGTCTTCAGACTCCAGAGTCCTCGGGGTTTACATTTTGAAAATTCAGCAGCAGCCTCCGCCTGTATAGTGCCAGGTGCTCTCACTTACGTAGATTTCCGCAGGGAGCGTGCTGAGGGCTTTCGCGGTCTTGTCGCAAACGGCCAAAGGCTGATTCTGTAAGAGTATGTGCCCCTTCTGATCGTCGTAGTAGTCCTCCTTCCCGTAATAGATAGCTGTCTTTCCGGTGAAAATACACGGCCCATCTTCAGGCATCGGATCTTTGATGGCCGCCACTTCAATGGACTCAATCGGAATGAGGGTATCAACTGGATAGTGGTTCGGACTGAGGACTCGATACAGGCGTCTGGCACGCACTTCAATAGTCCCGAAACCGGTATCGGTGAGTATTTTAATATAGTCCTTAACGGGGATGCTGCCGCTGAGACACAGGGCTCTCAGGCGGTCGTCATTGCGAAGGGTATCACTCAGGGGGACATCGCAAACCGGGTCGCTCATCACCAGGCGGCCGTGGGGTTTCAGCACCCGGTACATTTCTGCCACAGCTTTGCGCAGGTCTTCTTCCTTAAAAATATTGAAAAGGCAATTCTGGGCCGCCACATCCACACTCTGGTCCGGGACGGGCAGGTTGAGGGCATCTCCGTGGACCAGTTCCACAAAATCAGAAGAAAACCACGGATTTTCGGCTTCGGCAATTTTAAAATTCTCCCGACTGGCCTCCAGCATTTCTTCTACGATATCTACTCCTATAACCCCGCCTTTTTGTCTTGAGAAATAGGCGAATTGAAGCAGTTCCATACCGCCTCCGACCCCGGCGTACAAAATCTTCGGATTTGCCGTCAGATCCTGGGCCGATACGGTGCTTCCACAGCCGTAGTTCATTTCCAGCATTTTAGTGGGAATGGAGAGTCCGGGGAGCTGCCAGATCGGATTGGTCGTACAACATAGCCCGACATCGGGTGTCAACGCCGCTTCTTTGTACAGATCTGAGGTGGCTTGAAGATAACTCATGGGAGAAAAAGGTTTTAAATAAGAATGATTTATGGTTTAGTAGTAGCGGGTGGAGATTACTTACAGATCCGCTGCATTTAGAGGCTGGCGATAAGTCCCCGGAATAAGGTGACCATGTGGGGTTCAGTTTCATTGGCGATTTTAATAATCTCTGCGACATTCACCGGAGCCAAATGATCCGGGTCGCATTCATCGGTCAGGACCGAAAGGGCGGCAACCGGTAAACTCAGTTGGTTCGCCACGATCACCTCGGGCACCGTACTCATTCCCACAGCATCCGCTCCAAGGGTTTTCAACATGCGGTATTCGGCCCGTGTTTCCAGTTGAGGTCCGGTAACCGCTGCGTACACGCCACTTCTGAGCGTAATTCCTTTTTCACTGCTAATCCGGAGGAGGCCCTCTCGCAAACCGGCATCATATGGAGCGCTCATGTCTACAAACCGTTCTCCGAATTCTGTAACATTTTTAAATGCCAGAGGAGACCCCCCCTGGAGGTTGATATGGTCCTCAAGAAGCATCATTTCACCTTTCTTAAAACCGAGGTTTACAGCGCCTGCAGCATTTGATATCAGTAGTTTTTGAACGCCCAAACCGTGCATCACCCGTATGGGATAGGTGACTTCCGTAAAGGCGTATCCTTCATAAAGGTGGAACCTGCCCTGCATGACCACTACCTTTTTACCTTCCAACGTCCCGTATACGAGCTTTCCGCTATGAAATTCAACCGTGGCTAACGGGAAGAATGGAATGTTGTGGTAATGCGCGATTTTGGCATCTTCAATTTCGTCTGCCATCCGGCCGAGTCCGGAGCCCAGGACAATACCTATTTCAGGATTCATAAAGCCTTTTCCCTTGAGAAAGTCCAGGGAGGCCGATACTTGTTTTTGAGTCATTTAGTCTTTTTTAAAAAGGGTTCAAATACCGGGTTTCCCTCGATATCCTCGTACTGATCAATATCATTTCGTTCCGGCAAGAGGGCCGTTTTAAATTTCCGGAGGTCGCCAAGGGTCTCTTTGAGAACGGTTTTTGTGCCCCAGGCTTTGTTCTGAAAAATACCCGGAATGGGCTTCGTAAGCCCGAGAAGGTAATATCCTCCATCCTGGGCGGGTCCGAGGACGGCCTCGTTTTCAGACAAGAGGTCAAAGGCACGCTCAAGATCGGAAGTGTGCAGCTCGAGCAGGTCACTCCCTATGACAATCACTTCGCGATACCCGGACTTAAAAGCATCCTCAAAAGCCCGTTGCATCCGCAGCCCTAAATCCGCGCCTTGCTGCAGCCGATAATCAAATGTGTCGGTGTCCCAGATTGCGCCATCGCCTAAGGATTCACTGAAATACACGAATTTTTGTACGTCTGGAAGCCCGGCGCATTGGGAGGCTGTATGCTGCAGTAAATAAATGTAGATATTCAGGGCTGCCTGTTCACCGATTGCGGCGGCCAACCTGGTTTTGCATTTTCCGGGAACCGGATTCCGGGTGAAAATAAGAAGGGCGCGGGAAGAAGACCTCAACAAGGCTTGTAGTCGTTAAAACTACCCGTCTGTTATCAGGAACAAAGACGGGTATGTGTTCAACTACAAAGATATTATATAGAAAGCACAAATACCATCGGTCTTAAGGGTTGAAGTGCCAAGGTATCCGGATCGGATGTCCTTTGCCACTCCGGGTTCCCGGGCAGGGATCATGACCGTATTTGTTTCGGGGGTATTGGATCTAGTATTCTACCAAACGGGTAGCATAAATCACAATGGCCATAAGGTAAATCCAGAAGAGGATGGCTCCTCTGTAGCGGTGCAGGGTACTGCTGACCTGGTAAAAAATCGAAAGGGTTGGGCTATTTTTCATAATCACTAGTGTTCGCGTAAAAGAGTCCCGTCAGGGGCATTTTTACAAATTCTAAGATGTTACACGTGTTTCTGCCTTTATACAAAGGCGAAACCAGTAGCTATTCTGAATACGAATGCATAGATTACCGTAGCGAACATGGCAAAGCTGAACCAGGCAAAAGCCTTGAAGTAATTTCGGACAACAAAATTTCCAAGTTCTCTGAACGCTTCGAAATAAATGTCTCTAAGTAGTAATGTTGTTTTCATAATGATAGGATTTAGGGATTCATTTTCACTTACAAATTTCAGCCCTTCTGGGTTATGACGCCAGCGAAATGGACTGACCCCTCGTTTTATCGATGAACTGCACTATCGTGCCCCACTTATCGATAAAAAGCGCTTTTCACCGGAAGTTTGCAATTCTCGAAGCTCCAGACGTAAGGATTGAAAAACCGATATGAAGTGTGTTTTCATGAAAAAGCCGGCCCAATCCGACCGGCTCTTTACAACCAAACTAATTCAAACGAAGCTTAAATGATTATTGAGAAACAAATCTCCGGAATTCCACTTCAAAGGAGGTTACCATAGTATTAAACGTGGGTTTTTAAAAGGGAAAGAATTCCAATTTAGGGCCGCGGGTTAAAAGGGCATGGTGAATTCTGTTTTAATTCGATATTCAAAAAACCGTATCTTGAGGGGTACTATGGAGTTTGATCTGGAAACACTTTTTACCATCGCCAATACCTGGATTTTACCCGGGTGGCTGTTGTTGCTTTTTGCACCGTCCTGGAAGTATACCGGGAGAATTGTCTTTTATCTCATCATCCTGACACTTGCCATCACCTATGCCGTTTTGTTATTTGGAGATTTAGGAAGCTTTGACCCTGAGGCCGGTTCATCCCTGGCGGGTCTGGCCCAGGCATTTTCAAGCCCCAAGGCCATTTTAATCGGGTGGGTCCACTACCTGGCCTTTGATCTGTTTGCGGCCATGGTGATCGCTTTGGACGCCCGAAGGATAGGCGTCAACCGGTTATTAATGGTCGTCCCCCTATTTTTTACGCTGATGACCGGCCCCTTTGGATTATTGCTCTACGCCCTGATTCGCTATGGCTATACCCGAAAGCTGGCCGTCCCTTTCCCGGAGGTCATATCGATTCCGCCACTGTCGGGAAAATCTGAATAGGCAGGGCTCCCTATGACTTACCTTCCTCCCGGAGGGCAGTGAAGTTTGAGGTAATTCGTGTATAAAGTGGAGAGGTGATCCCAGGTGCCCTCTCCTTCACTAAACCCGTGGGAGCGATTCGGATACGGCATGAATTGAAATTGCTTATTGTGTTTAATCAGTTCGTTTATTAGTAATTCCGCATTTTGATAGTGGACATTGTCATCTCCGGTCCCGTGTATATAAAGCAAATTTCCCTCTAAATGCTTCGCATGGGTAACGGGAGATCCCATAATAAAATCTTCTTTGTTTTCCTGGGGTAAACCCATGTAGCGTTCCTGGTAGATATTGTCATAGGTCAGCTGATAGGCGACTGCGGCCAGCGAAATACCGGTTTTATAGATATCGGGATGCTTAAACATTAAATTCAGGGTAGCCGAACCCCCACCGCTATGGCCCCAAACCGCGACCCGTTCCGGGTCCACAAAATCCCATTTTAGAACTTCACGGGCGGCCATAGCCTGATCCCGGATATTCACCACACCAATTTTTCTGTAAATAGACTTCCTCCATTGCCGTCCTTTGGGAGCAGGCGTACCCCTGTTGTCCAGAGAAATATAAACATACCCATCCTCAGCCATATTGCCCTGATAAAACCAGTTCCGTCCGACGTTATAGGTATCATTTACCGTTGTGCCCGCCGGTTCAGAATAGACATAAAAGACTACCGGGTACTTTTTGGAGGGATCAAAAGGGATCGGTTTTACCATCCATCCGTCCATTTCAACGCCGTCTTCCGTGGTAATGGTAAAAAACTCCATGGTCGGCTCCTTTTCTATGTTTTTAAGATTGTCTGTGATGCTTTCCTCTAGAGTCAGGGCTTTGTGGTTGGAGACGGTTATGAATTCCTTTGACGAAGGGGTAAAGTGATTTGAGAAAGTATGCTGGGCATAGACGCCGTTGGAAGAAAAGGAATAATCATGGGTACCCGCAAGGCTTTCGGGGCTCAGCCTTTCGTTTTTCCCTTTTCCGTTTAGTTTTGATTTGTACAAATACTTCTGGGTGGCATTCCCGGGTGAGGCCAGGTAATACACATTCCCTTCTTTGGCATTGATGTGCTTAACATCTATCACATCGAAGTCCCCTTTGGTGATCAGAACCTCGGGCTTTCCCTCTAAAGAAACCTGGTACAGGTGCCGCCAACCGTCTTTTTCAGAAGCCCAGAGAATACCCTTTGTTTTCTCCAGAAAACTGAAGTTGTTGGTGTAGTCTATGGCATAGGGATTGCCCAGTTGAAACATATCTACCCAGGCCTCATCCGATTCTTCAAAAATCGATTCTGCCCTTCCGTTTAAAGCGTCTGCCCTGTAGAGTGTGCTCTTGTTTTGTTTACGGTTTAACTGCTGGAGTAAAAGCGCATTGGTATTTGGAATATATTCCATTCTTACCAGATAATTCTGGGAGGGGTCTCCCGGGATATTCATCCAGGTAGTTTCGGCATCCGAGAGTTGTACCACTCCTACCCGGCAGGCAGACGGGCTTTCCCCCACTTTAGGATACTCCAAAGGGATGAGTTGTGAATAGATCGAATCTGTATTGTCAATCATATAAAATTTCTTTATCGCACTGGCATCGATTTGCCAGTAGGCTATAGATTGGCTGTCCGGGCTCCATCGAAAACCATCTCTGCAGAAAAATTCTTCCTCATACGCCCAGTCAAAAGTCCCGTTAATTAAAGTAACAGTGCCGTTGGTCGTTAAGGGTTGAATGTTGCCGCTTTGGTAGTCTTCGCTATAGATGTTGTTTTCCGAAACATAGGCGATTTTGGTGCCATCCGGGGAGAATTTGGCAAACATCAGGGAGGCCGGGGGAAGGCCTTGCCCAAGCTGCTTCAACGTATGGGTTTTAAAGTCAAAAACCCAGTAATCTCCTTTGGTGTTCAACCTCCAAACCCGTTGGGTATTTGTAAACAGGAGTATTTTCTGCTGATCTGATGAAAACGAAAAATGGGCAACTTCCAGGGGTTCTGAGTGACCTTCAGGAGTGAGTTGTGCTTTGGAAATAACCGTTGTGGACTCATGCCCCGGGAGGGTATAGGTTTTGAGCTCGTTATTTTCCAGTTTAAAATAAGAATCGCCGTCGTTTGTCCAGTTGACCTGGGCAGTCCCCATAAAACAAATGGAAAACAGGAAAACAAAGAGAAGCGTTTTAAACGTCTTGAATATCATGGTTAGGTGGTTTTTATTTTCTTAAAGATCCTTTTTAGCCCCTGGGTTCAGAGGTATTATTTCTGATAGGCCCCTGAAGAGTAGGTCAGTTCGTAGCTATGGGAGTAAATTTCGAACACAATGCCAAAGGGGTCTTCTACATAAACCATTTTGTATGGTTTTTCATTGGGGTAGTATTCGCGTATGGGCATGCGTTGTTTTCCTCCATTTTCGACGATTTTCTGCATTAAATTCTCAATATCCGGGTCTTGCACACAGAAATGAAAAAGCCCGGTGTTAAACGGGTTGAAATCCGGTGCTTCTTTGATCCCATGGGGGAAGGCGAACAATTCAATGCCAATACCATCTGAAGTGGACATATGGGCAATTTCAAAAACGTCCCAGTCCTCTCCGAAAACATCGATGCACATCTGCCCGATGGCCGTTTCACTTTCCTTCAGGACTTTGGAAGGGGGCATAATGATATACCACCCCATCACGCGGCTGTAAAAATCTACAGCCTTTTTTATGTCAGGAACTGTAATCCCTATATGAGAAAAGGACTTTGGGTAGTTTGGGTGAATCATGTTGTGGTTTTTTTAAGCTCGTTTCTGAAAGGCTGAACAGGCCATTGTTTTGAAGGTTTCTTAAAGCGGTCGCGATTCAGTAACCATCGATTTTCACTATTGATCCTGAATCTCAAGAAGCCTCTTTTGAAGTGCTTCGTTCTGGCTTTCTAGCGTTTGAACCCGGGTCTCCAGGGCGTCGATTTTATCTAAAGATTGCCGGATCTCCGTTTCAAGTTTCTGAATTCTCGCTTCCTTGCTGGGATTCATATTGCATCCGGACAAGAACACCGAAAGGGTTGTAATAAAGACTAATTTTTTGATCATTGTTTCAATTTATCATCCCATCGCGACTCAGCACTTGGGTCATTCCCGTAAAGGTAAGCCGCTTTTTTTGAATAGAACCGGGAAGCGTGATTCGAGAATTTACCTCCGACCGGAAATCTAAACACATCGTCTCAGGCCTTTTCAGAGGTAAGGCTCTTCTCTTTAGGATGACTTCAGCCGAGGTTTTTGGATAATCATCCAAGACTCTAGGAGGGTTTTGTGGAATTGAAGATGCGCCGTTTTATAAAGGCATAGACCGGAGGAACGAAGACGACCATGATGTAGGCCAGATAAGCCACTTCCAGGCTAAAAAAGTGATCTAATAGAAGAAAGGGCACTGCGATAAGTACCGTGGCTATAATGAGCAACAGGAGCAATGTAAATACGTTGAAGGAACCCTTGAGTAGATTTTTTGTCTTCATATGCTGCGATTTGCCCCGGCGAATTATTTTAAAATGGGCAATGCTGTCCGGATAAATTGCCCATTCACTTTCAAGATAACGAAAAATATTGAGTCCACGGGAAGCCCGCATAAGCGGAAGGGCGGGAGTGGACTCGTTTTATTTGTTTTTGGATCTCTTAATCATAAATCCAACGGAGAGGATAAAGGCAATGGAGTAAACTACCGCCAACGCAGGATTTTCAAAGGTCATGTCCTGAAAATCGAACTCACGAAGCAGGGCGCCACCCACAATCAGGGCTATGACGATTGAAAAAAAGTTGGGGACAATTTTAATCTTCATGTTCGTATGGCTTCACAGTCATTTCTTTGTAAGGGATCCCAGGCGCTCCCCCATCAGAATGTGTTTGTAAGATTCCCCGTCCGCTTCCATAGGGGCTTGCAGTTGAAAATGCACATGCTCCTGGAAGATCATGACAAAGTCCGACCCTCCGAAGGCAAAATGACCCAGCATATCCCCTTTTTTGACGATTGCCCCGGGGGCGAGATGATCTTCAAAATTTACAGAACCCACAACGCCCATACCTATAGGCAATAGAGCAACAAGTCCATAATCAGCAGTCTCCAGGATAAGGCATCCGCGCGTTTCTACAGATTGCCATCCCGTTTTGGCAGTTGGATTAAAGGCATAACGCTCGTTTTCGCCGTCCCACCAAAGTTGTCCGCCCGTGGGGTTGATCCCCTGAATGATTCTCAGCTCTTTAACGGTGCCACTAAGAGGAAAGTGATACCGGTGATAGTCGTTCACATTTAAAAAGGAGTGCGTAAGTGTGCCATTGGCAAAAGCGTCTTTGTACGCACTGTCATCCCCGATCAGGGCGGCCACGGACTTGAGCGTGGCAGACTTTACGGGAACACCTTCCGCGTTCACAAGATTTGAACTGCTGTCGATGGCCCAGACACCCTGGGGTTGTGAATCTGCAAAGGATACGACAACCGAATCTACATCCGCACTGGCAACAGGCCGCATCTCGGGAGATTTTAAATACCGGGCAAAAAACTGGTTGAAAGTCTTCCAGTTCGAAGGATCTTCATACCAGCCATGCTGCAGCCCGAAATTCGGATCGTTTAAAGCCAATTGATAGTTTGCTTCATTCCAGGAGGCTTCTGTATCGAGGTAGTTGCCCCAGGCTTTGTTAAAAGTGGTCAACCATTCTGTAAAGGGCTCGTAATATTGTAACGAATTGTTCACCAGCCCTTTTCCTTCCAACTCCGGCAGGGGCTGGTCTATCAGGAAATAGAAGGCGCAGAAGCCCTGAAATATATTGTCAAAAATTTCGGGATATGTTTCTTTCTCAACAATAGCCCACGGCATAGTGGTTTCGGCCCACGTTATAAATTCATAGTACTCGTCCAGGGTCTGGGCCGGGTTGGTATTTCGGTCCGGATTGATCGCTTTGGCTTTGGCTATCGAAGATTCCAGCATGGACTTAAGAGCAGGGTCATTCTCTAAAAGCGTTATGAGTTCTTTTGTCGCTTTTCCGTGTTCAACTTCGTCGGAGGCACCACATGAAATTGCAAGGATGCTCAGCATTAAGGCGAAAATCAAATTTTTTAGCACTTTCATTTTTTAGAAATTAGGTTCTTAACTCTTATATTTTGGGTTGAAAAGTCCTGTCCGTTACCGGGCTTTACCTTGATTTTCCCGAATTATTTTCGGTTCATGAGAATCAAACAGCGTGATTTTTTCTAAAGTTTCTCCTGATTTTTTCCGTGGGAAGTATGCTTTTTCGCATAATCCCAGGCAAATTAATTGTTGTAATCCAGTCGCATTTCGCCATAGAGGGAACTACCATTTCCAGCCTAAACCGGTAGTAAAGATATAATCGACTTCTCTTCCGGCTTCAACAGGTCGGTTGTCATAGTTCAGGGTAAAACCTGCCCTGACATAAAAATCTTTAATAAAGATATCATCATATTTTGCATCGAATCTAAAGTCTGTACGAACACGTCCGGATTCAACAGATTTATCCGAAATAAGGGTTGGGTAGACGACCAGAGTTGTGAGCAGGTTTAAATCGCCAATGTCATATAGGTTTAACTCTGTTCCAACAAAACCTTCAAGAGACTGCCTGCTGGGGGCTGTTGTCGTTGTTCCGTCATCCGGATCAGTAACCGGGGCATACTTCTCACCTGTGAACGCGACCCCCGCGGTAACATTCCAGTAAAGTGAATTTGTTCGTTTAACAAAATTACCGACTCCCAGCTTTCCGGTAGACCGTAAATCTAAAGACTGTTCTGTATTTGAAAGAAAATTCAGGTCTATTCCGAGATTCCAGTCTCCAGGCAGGAAGTAGCGGTAACCGATACCGGCATCATTTCGTTGAATATCCGATACATTATCCTGAGTAGTGATCAGTGTATTGTAATATAATTCTGCTGACCATCGGTCCTCGAGATAGCCCAATCTCAGATTCCCGTTTAATTGTTTTTGATTATTGGCTTTTGTCAGGGAAAGCCCGAAGTCAATATTCGCTGAGAGCCGGCTTAAAAATCCGCTATCAATACTTTTAATATTTACAATTTCTATTTGGTCTACGGTCACATCCTCTCCTTCCTCATTGTCAATAAATATTTTTCCATCATCCGCACTGTTAAATGTTCCGTTGATTCTTTGCCCATCAGAAAGGGTAATCAGGTAGCGTTGTGTCGCCGTCATTTTTTTTATATCCTCCCAGGTGATTTTAAAGTCTGAGTCTGAATAACTTGGTTCAATGGTCAGAACGCCCTTGTCCATTCCTTTGAGATCCCCTACAATCATATCTCCATTGTTCAGATATAAGGTGTCATTTTGTGACCAGCTTACGCTATGAATAGCAAGAAGTAAAAAAATAAAGGTGTAGTATTTAGACATAGAATAATAGGATTAAAGACCTGCTGTTGAGGTTTGAAACTTCAGGTTTGCCAAATTGAGTTCCCTGCAAAGGAACAAATTCAGGCCAAATATAATTCCAATCCGGACAGATTTGCTCCCCTGAGGGTTTAGTCATTTCTCAGTTGAAAGAGGATATCCATGATTTCAATACCCGGAGCCGTTACAATTTCATAGGCTTCTGGAATACTCTTGGCCAAATCAGTTTTTTGGAAGGACTGAAGCGATTCAGGAGAATCCCAAACGTATACTCCCCCGTATTCTCCCTGTTGGCTTGTTTTTACATAATATTTCTGGACAAGCCCGGGAATCGCCTTAAACTGGGGTTCCCTTTCTCTTGCCTTGCTTAAGAGGTCTTCCTCCGAAAGGTTGGATCTCAATTTAACAATCTGTAGAATCATAATTTTGAATGAATTTATGAGGGCTTTATTGATATAATCTGATATAATCCACCTCCAGCGTACTTTCAGTAAATTCAGGATCAATGTCCGGTTCAATGGCAATATTCAGAATTAAATAGTATTCCGAATCATAGGGCCAGGTATTGGAATCTCTCTTCGGGGGTTCGTAAACATAGTGAACGACCCCATCAATACTGAATTCCATTTTGTCCTGAGTCCATTCCATCACATAGACGTGAAATTGATCGGATACTCCAGCCACGCGCCGCCCACCAAGATTTTCGACCTCCCCTCCATAACCTGACCCATTATGGAGTGCACTGGACACGTAGTCCTGGTTCTTTCCCCAGTGTTCGAGAATATCAATTTCCCCGCAGTAGGGCCATTTCACCTTGCCAAACCCTTCATTATCCCAGTAGGCGCCATCCTCGTCAATGTTTTTATTCAACATCCAGATGGCCGGCCATGTACCAACCCCTTTGGGCATTTTTGCCTTAATCTCTACCCGTCCATAAGTAAAGGTGAATTTTGAATTCAATCGGGCTGAGGTGTAGTTTTTCACTTCACCCTGGTCTTTGAACACTTCTTTTTTGGCAACCAGGTGTAAGAGGCCGTCTTTTTGATAGGTATTTTCCTTTCGATCTGTGTAATGGTTTATTATTCCACCAAACCAACTTCCTCCTGGTGGCAGTTGGGTCTGGTGAAACCATTTTTTAGCATCTACAGGTCCATTGCCTTCAAACTCATCTGACCACACCAATGTTTCGAAACGCGTATCTGTTGCTGCATCCTGTAAACCATTCACGCTGTTTTGGGAAAGTACAGTCCCCTGAAAAACCAGACATAAAATTAGAATCAAGGCATAATTTTTCATGTAATTGGTCGGAATATTCATCTTTGGATTTAGCTTAGATTCGGTTAGGCAAAGGTGTCATTTTCGCTTCTCCCTTTTTGTGTTTTATTTCGCAATCTTTTCAATTTTGGCGGGCGCCCCACCTGATCCCCAGATGGTCATTCTGTAGTCATCGGCACCTGTCGGGAATGTTATTTTTAATGGAATTTCTTCAAGAACGAACACCCGCTCGCCTGTGGATGTGAGCGAATATTTTTCATCATCTATACCCAAAAACAATAGGTTGTTCTCCCTCGAAAGCCTTAGTCGCCTTCCCCTCCATAGGTAATCTCCTAAAAATCTGTCTGCCCAACCCGTATCCGAATCTACCGGGGTTAATATTTCGGGCTTCACATACTCCCATTGGTATTCATCGTTCACGGCCCTCTGAATGTAATCGAAAAAACCAAAGGCGTTGTCACTATTGGTCATCACTACAATCCCCTGATTTTTATCAATCGAACCATACATGATGCAGTTAAAACCCTGATTGCTTCCGTAATGTGTAAAAACAATATCATCTCCCCAATTCCAAAGCGGAAAAACAAATCTGCCCATATTTTTTCCAAAAATGGTCTGAGCCATTTCTTGGGAAACCAGGGTGTTGCTCCCTTTATGGTAGTCATCGAGCAGTGTAATCATAAACCTGGCGATGTCTGTTGGGGTGGTCCAAATACCGCCAGCCGCCTGATAGGGGAAAAGCCTGTAAGGATAAGCTTCAAGGTCCTCGGTATACCCAATAGCCCTGCGCTTCATCAGCTTGTCGGGCATAGGCTGCTCCATTGAGGAATTCTCCATCCCGGCAGGGTCAAAAATAAGCTCGTCAATGATTTGTTCGAAAGCCTGGTCCGTAACATCCATCATGAGTTTCTGAATAATGGAATACCCGGGATTGGAATACTTCGTTGTACTACCGGGCCGGGAAATGACCGATGTAGCAGGATCAACCGAAGGGGGCTCTCCGGCAAGCATTTGGTTCAGGGTGGGGACGGGCTCCCAGGGCAAATAACTACTCCATAGATCATTCTTGATTCCGGCGTTGTGACCCATAAGCCTTCGCAGGGTTACTTTTTCATTTGCGGTGAGTTCGATTTCAGGAACCTTCCATTCTTCCAATTTGAGGTTAACGTCCTCGTCCAAATTGAGAACCCCCTTTTCAACTAAGTTCAAAGCCGCAATGGCCGTAACAGGTTTGCTTAGGGAGGCTCCGGTAAAGACGGTTTCGTTCCTTACGGGGATTGAATCTTCGAGGTTGGCATATCCGTAATGTTTGGTCCATGCTATTTGCCCATTGTCCACAAAAGCGATGCTCACCCCTGGGATGCTGTCCTTTTTCATCATCTCGGGAATGCTCATTCTCCTGACCCTCCCCGCTACAGAGTACATGGGAATTAAATTGCCTTCTATGTTCTGCGCATGTATGGAATCTGCTTCACCCCTGTAATACGCGCTTTCTTTTTGGGTTTGAGGTTGTGAATCGGCACACGAAATAATTAGTGGAATAAGGAGGATATAAAGGAAGCTTCTAGGCAAAATAGATAATTTTTTAAAGGCTTTGGATTTTCAACAAGGTTGTATTCTTCATGTATAACAGTCGGCAGCCTGAGCGAGGTTAACCTGCGGCTCGGCCCTTGTCTCCAAAGGGGGGTGGTTGGCAAAACAGGGTCGCCTGTGGTTTATCACCAAGCTGTATTGACTTGATTAAATTAAGGATTTTTATGCGATACGGAGGGGCGGCTCAATTTGGAGGGTCAATTTTACACAACCTACAGACTCAAAAAATCGATTCCAAATTCAAATAATCAGTTTCAAGAAAGAGAATATTCCATTCCCCGTATTCATAGTTGCCCAAATTTTCGGCCCGGGAAAAGAAAAAATACTTTCCATCTCTTGAAAACCTGGGGCTGCTTTCCTCATTTTTGGTGTTTATTAAATTTCCGATGGATTTAGCTTCACTCCATCCATCCTTCATTTTTTTCGATACAAAAATGTCTTCGCCTCCCGCTCCGCCCGGGGCACCGTAAGAATTGAAAAGCAAATACTTTCCATCCGGGGAAATTACCGCTGAGTATATCCAGTACTGCGCGTCACTGAAGATTCCTTTTACTTCTATGGGTTCCGTGAAACTCTTGCCATCAAAATTGGTTTCGTAGAGTTTAACAGATTTTGTTCCACGCTTCATTGTGGTGAAGTAAAAGGTCGTGTTGTCATGGGTAAAGAGGAAATTATTGTTAGAGGAGGGCCATTCTTCATTTTCCCTTTGAACGGCGTTGATGGGTTCCGGTAAAGGTTTGGGTTCACTCCAGCCGTTATCAGTGTTTTCCATCATCCAAATATTCATGTCGAAGTTGCCTTTGTTAGGCATGTTTGGAATGGGTCGTTCTGAACCAAAGAAGAGGTATTTGCCGTCCGGAGTAATGGAAGCGGCCTCGTCCCGGTCCGTCGAAAAGTCGACACGTTTAGGTTCGGACCACTGCCCATCTTTGAAATGGCTGATATATATTTTCTGCTTTTGTTCCGGGGCCCTTCTTGAGAAATACGTAGTCAGGCCGTCCGGCGAAAACGCAAGTTCAAATTCGCTGTGGTCTTCTGTAGAGATCACTCCCGGCGCAAATGGCACAGGACTTGGAACAGGTTCTTTAGAATATACTACTTTCTGGATTTCGGTTTTCTGATTGCAATTGCTAAGTCCAAAAATTAAGAATAGGAGGATGGGGAGTGTTTTTTTCATATTCATTTCGTGCTCTCGCTTACAGTGAATCCTTTTTCAGACTCAGGTCAATCAGCTCAATGATTTCCTTTGCCTGCTGTTTAAGGCTTTGAAAATACCGTATCATTCCTTTTCTGCGCATATAATTCTCCTTGATATAATTCCTTCCCTGAATGCTTTGCGCAAAATCCAGCATGGCCTCAGGCTGGTTGTTATCCCGGGGAAGCAAAGGAAAATCCGCTACATCGATTTCCATTTTGGAACGTATGATTTGATTTATTTCGTTCTCAAAGGCGTGATGTTTTTCTTCTTCATTATACGCATCTAAAAGGTATTTGGTGTCGGTATAATACTGGGTAAGTTCGTTTTGCAGATCTGGAAAACCTGTGAGGTTCGGGTTTTCAGAATTTTGCAGTTTATTGAAGGTGCGAACCGTTATGGGTTGCTGGTAATAGGGGCCTAAAAACACTTTTCTCAGACTATCTCTATGGCTCGGATCATAGGAAACCAATGTCAGGGCCCAGCGTTCCAGTTTTACCTGATCTTCTAACTTTCCGAGGACATAATTGGATTCCAGGGTATCCCTGACCAGATCTTTTCTGAATTCTTCCAGTAAGGCTTTCGACTTTTTAATCTCCTTCCGGCCTTCATTCCAGGTATTGATTTGCAGGGCGATCAAAATACCAATAACGACCAGAATAATCTCGCCCAGGGCGTAGGTGAGGTACTTGCCTGTTTTCCCTTCTGAAAGCAGGTTTTGCCGGATGCGTCTGAAGAACTGGATCATGTTTTTGTCAGTAAGCTTTCACAGGACATGCCTTACCGGGCAATGATACCCGCTTTTATTCCGGTTTCTAAACTAAAACTATCCCCCACAGACCCCACAACGGCATCACCACGATTGAGTCCCAGGGATTCTTTCAGGGAGTACAGCGCATGGATTCCCGTACAATGCGACCCCATTATTTTTGAAACGCCAAAATCCTTTAGTTTACCCGCCGTCCAGTTCAATTGCTTATCGGATGCCTGCACTAAATGAAAGCCTCCGATGATGGTGGACACCTCGCCAGCACCAATATTTGTATGGATGTGCTCCAGGGTGTTGACAAGCCCGGCATGCCCGCACCCTGAAATCAGCACATAGCCATTGGCGGTATCAATCACCAATGACTGATCTTCGGGAATGGTATCTTCTATGGCCCCTTCTTCGGTTTCAATCTTACCATTTCCGGACCAGTTGCGCTCGTCATGTATTCTTTTTATGGGCCCTGTGATCCAGACTCCGGGGAATAATTCGCGTTGCCCGGAATAGACAATAAACTCCACATTATCTTTTTCCAAGGCCTCTTTTGTGGCCAAAAGGGGATTGTCGGAATTCACGCGTTTGCTGAAAATGCCTTTCCCCACATGAATTCTTGAAAGGGCATTGGGATTGCTTTTTTTGAGCGCCTCCCTGAGGGTGAGCAGGCCACCGGTATGATCCCAGTGATTGTGGCTTAAAAAGACGTCCTCCACATCTGATAAATCAACACCCAACTCCCGGGCATTATTTAAGACCGTCTCCGGCCTGGCGCCTGTATCGAATAGTATTTTCTTTCCATCTACTTCTATGAGGGCTGCATATCCCCATTCGCCAATGCCTTTGGTGTTGGCCAGCATGGTGGAGAGGGTGGTGACCTTCAAGGTTGAAACAGGTTTTCTTTCCTGCTGCCCCATGAGCAATGCGCTGTTCAGGGTAATTAAAATGATGAGTGTCTGATATTTTTTTAGTGTCATAAGTGCTGTGTTTATGAATATTAAAACCTTGTTTCGAGCCGCAGGATTTCACGAGCTGTGACTTCTTCTTGGTGCAAAGTTTCGTTCCAGCCTGGACAGGCTTGTTCCCTTCAACTAAAATAGTCCATCGCACTGTGGAATTACATCGGATCCTCTAAAAAATAGTGTCATTCTTTAGCGGTTGGCGACAAGGAATCACATCGGAAGGTACAAAGAGTGCCTTAAGGCAGTTTTATGTCCGTTAGAGCTCAGTTAATGATAGTCTTTTTCTTTTGAAGATACTTCTCGACCTCAATGGATGTCCCCGAGCGCTCACGCCAGCCGACTGCGACCCATGGATTTGAAGGTACAAACTGGAAATCTTCACGCTCATTAATCAAAGTAATCTGATGATCTTTGCCTAGCTTTTCACGCATTTCATATGCGCCTGCTGTGCCACCAGTACCTGCTCCGATAAT
>CAKZOC010000120.1 GCA_937136025.1 uncultured Bacteroidota bacterium | reverse complement strand
AGTTTGTGGCTGGTCATGTCGTAGTTTTCTTCATTCGAATCCGGCGTGTCATTCCCAATCCCCCAGAATTTATTCGGATAAATCCGAAATTCATAGGATCCGTCCAGATAATAATCGCCCTTCCCAAAATATAATTGCGGCAGGACTTGAAGGACAATCTGCGAATTGGCGGTATATATCCCTGTGAAGAGGATGTTAGAACGCCGGTCCCTGAACGTATTGCTTTCACCAGTAAAGAAAAGCTGTCCCCCTCCCCCGAATCCGAATCCGGTTTCCGGGGTACTGAAGACTACCGGAATTCCAATAAGCTTGAGGTTTTTTCCTGTTTTCAGGGTGTCGCTTCGCAAAATCGCCTTATCTCTGGATTGACCCAAAGAAGGCAATGCAAAACCGATGATCATTATGAATAAAAAAACTTTTCGCATTAGAAAAAGAATTCATCCAACAGCACATTAAACCCGAAGGTGAAAAAGGTCGAATTGGAAAAGATCGATTGATTTCTGCTGTTTCCCCGGATATCCGAAGAAAAAGTGGTCTCCACCCATGCCAATGTAGACCCCACGCCCACATCGAGCACAATCCGGTCAGAAATCACATAAGCGAACCCGAGCCGCATTCGCGCCCCAAAACCCGGACCTTCAAATGTCTCGCGAAAGACTTGGTTCTCAAACTCAAAAGAATTTGATTCCCTTACCCGTAAATAACCGGGCAGGACAGAGAGGTATAAGGATCCATAAGTTTCATCGAGAAAATAATAGGTCGCCGAGGGTCCGATGAGCAGCGCTTCCGTTTCCCGATCTATCAGTCCCCGTCCACTGCTGCTTTCTGCAAATATGTTGAATCCGACAAACCAGCGATCCTTTATAAAGGTGCCCGTAAAAATCCCCAGGCCATAGGCGTTATTGGAAATCAGGTTTTCTGTAGATTCGGCCTTCAGGGTGGCAGAGCTGAAAGACCCGTTGAGTCCGCTCAGCCAGCGCCCTTTGCGGAAAGGGGTGGAAATACTGTCACTGGCTGAATCCTGGGCTTGGATTTCACAGACAAAACCGCCCAGAAAAAGTACGATAAACGCCATGAGGAAACGCAGCAAATGACCTTTGCTCCTTTTGCCTTTCATATGGGGTTGTTCGACGCTCAAAACCTACTGTTACTTTACTGTTCTCAATGAGCAATAGCTCTTTTCTGAATACGATCTTCAAGGTAGGGAAATAGAATCTTTATTCATGGATTATCGTTCGGAAACTACCCGTAATTTTTTTACTTTTTGAATTACTGATACCCGGCTGCCTGCAACCGGAACAGCTCTGCATAGAGATCGTCTTTCTGAAGCAGCTCCTCATGGGTGCCCAACTCCAGGATCCTCCCGTCCTCCAGAACCAGAATACGGTCGGCCATACGCACGGTGCTGAACCGATGCGAAATGATAATACTCGTCCGGCCTTTGGTGAGGGCGATAAAACGCTTGAAAACCTCGTATTCTGCGCGGGCGTCCAGGGATGCTGTAGGCTCATCGAGCACCATAACCTCTGCATCCTTCATATAGGCCCGGGCCAGGGCGACTTTCTGCCACTGACCGCCACTGAGATCCTGTCCCCTGTTAAACCGACGGCCCAGTTGTTGCTCCAATCCTTCGCTCAATGCTGCAATGACCTGGTCTGCCAGACTTTTCCGGGCAGCCTCCTGTATCAGAGGGGTATCCTCAAGGGCGTCGATATTGCCCACGGCGATATTCTCGCGTATCGTAAACTCGTACCGGAAAAAATCCTGAAAAATAACCCCGAACCGCTCCCGATACGCTTGTTTATCAAAGCGTGAAATGTCTGTGCCATCCAGGAGAATAGTCCCTTTTGTCGGCTCATAAAACCTCAGGACGAGCTTGATCAATGTTGTTTTTCCCGCTCCATTTTGTCCGACAAATGCCATTTTCTCGCCGGCCTTCAACGTAAAAGAAATCCCTTTTAACGTTGGAGCATTCGCCCCGGGATAGGTAAAATGAACATCCTTAAACTCAAATCCACTACGGATTTTCTCGGGCATGGGAATCGGCTCTTGTTCAGGTTTAGGGATTTTAAGGTCGATAAAATCAAAATAGTCTTTCAGGTACAATGCACTTTCAGAAATTCGCGTAAACCTGGAAAAAAAAGACTGGAGGCTTCCCTGAAGCCGGTTAAAGGATCCGGAGAGGAAGGTGAGTTCCCCCAGGGTGAGAAACCCCCCAAGCGTTTGGTAGATGATCAGCACATAGGCCCCGTAATAAGAAAGAATTCCTAAAAGGTTAAACAAACCGCCAAAGACACTCTGCCGGATAGCGAGTTTGCGATTGAGCAGGTAATACTCATGCGCGAGGTTCTTAAATCGCCGGGCTATAAAACCGGTTAACCCGAAGAGCTTGACTTCCTTGGCCGTCTGACTATTTGCCCCTATATACCTGAGGTAGTCCAGTTCCCTTCGCTCACTGGTCCAGCTGCGGGCCAGGGAATACCGGTCTGAAGAGTATTTTATCTCATTGATAAAAGAGGGAATCACACTCAGAATCAACAACAGAATCAGCCAGGGTTCAAAATAGATCAATCCCGCGATCAGGGAACTCACCGAGAGCAGCCCTTCGGCCTGTCCCAGAACATTGCTCATCAGGTTCACCCGACTGTTGGTCTGCGTTCGTGCCCGCTCCAGCTTGTCGTAGAATTCAGGATCTTCGAGTTGTTCGAGGGTGAGCTCCTGGGCCTTTCTGATGATGCGTTCAGAGGAGGAATTCGAGTACAGGTCTCCCAGAAGTCCATCGGTTAAATTCACTACCCGACCCAACAAATCCGATAGCAGGGCGACCCCTAATTCAATACCTACATACACCCAGAGCTGGTCGATATCCGCCGTTCCAACCTCAAGCAGGCGCACAATTTCATCTATGATCAGCTTCCCGATCCAAAGCAGGACTACAGGACTGAAAGCTTTGAGAAAGCGGGCAAGGGTATTGATCAGAAAAAGTCCGGGCGCTGCCCTGTAGATTTCCGAAAAAAACCGGGGTATTGAACGCCATCCTTTAAAGGAATCCTTCAGATCGATCCGATCCTTTTCTTTAATGGATTTTAGCCGGGTACGCGCCATATTCCTGCAAGTTAGTGAACTCCATCCATCCATATAAGGCCCTGGTCAGACATTATTGCTACTTTTACAGCCTTAAAAAGACACAGTATGGCACGCATACGGATTACCAAAGAATTTACATTTGAAACCGGACATGCCCTGTTTGGATATGACGGTAAGTGCCGCAATGTGCACGGGCACAGTTACCACCTCTCTGTAACCGTAATTGGCACTCCCATTCAGGACATGGGCCATAAAAAACTCGGAATGGTGATCGACTTCGGGGATCTGAAAACCATAGTAAAGGAAGAAATCGTGGATCCTTTTGATCACGCCACAGTATTTAACGGCAATACCCCCCATCTGGCATTGGCCAACACCCTCAAAGAAAACGGACACAAAGTGATTCTGGCAGACTACCAGCCCACCTCAGAAAACATGGTGATCGATTTTGCACATAAAATTCGAAAACGCCTGCCCGAAGGCATTCAATTGCATTCCCTGAAACTACGGGAAACGGGAACAGCCTATGCTGAATGGGTTGCGAGTGAAAACAGTTAATCTCCATTCCAGGACCTCTAAGGACTAAAGTTCCCGGGAGATCCTTATTTTTACAGACGATGAATTCCATTGAAGTCCCTTCGGGAAAAAAGATTTATTTCGCCAGCGACAATCACCTGGGGGCCCCTACTTCACAGCTCAGCCAACCCCGTGAAAAGAAGTTTGTGAAGTGGCTCGAATCCCTTCGCGCGGACGCGGCTGCCATCTTTCTGCTGGGAGATTTATTCGATTTCTGGTTCGAATACAAAACGGTTGTTCCCAAAGGGTTTACCCGTACTTTGGGGAAACTTGCTGAAATCACAGACAGCGGTATTCCGGTCTATTACTTTGTGGGCAATCACGATTTGTGGATGAATGGATATTTTGAGGAAGAACTCAATATCCCTGTATATCACCAGCCTCAGATTTTCGAGATCGGCGGAAAAAAATTCTTAATCGGCCACGGAGATGGACTCGGTCCGGGGGATAAGGGATTTAAGCGAATGAAAAAAGTCTTTACAAACCCGGCTTCACAATGGTTGTTTCGCTGGTTGCATCCGGATTTCGGTGTCCGGATGGCGCAGTACTTTTCGGTCAGGAACCGAATGATTTCGGGAGAAGAAGATGTGCAATTTTTAGGTGAGGACAAGGAATGGCTGGTGCAATACGCCAAAAAGAAACTGGAAAAAGAACATTTTGACTATTTTATTTTCGGACATCGCCATCTTCCCTTAAACATTGCCCTGCCCGGGGAATCCCGATATATCAACCTGGGAGATTGGATCGGTTATTTCAGTTACGGCGTTTTTGACGGGAATGCGCTGAAATTAGAGTACTTCGAAAAAGAATCTTAAGGGGCTTCGTCCCTGATATCCCTTATTTTTAACTGCAAACTGGTGTTGCCCTGCCAGGTATTTTCGTCAAGTGAGAATGCCGCCCAAAAACGCGCTCCCTGTTCTACCCGTTCCCGCTGGGCTCCCAGTCCAAATCCGATACCTGCGAATGGTCCCGCGCCATCCTGGGTTACCGATACCTTCAGATGAGCGCCATTGCCTCCCACTGTACGCGCATAGCCCGTATCCTTTAATGGGCCCGACGCGAATACAGGACTGGGGTTCCCCGGACCAAATGGGGCGAACTCCTTTAAAATCCTCCAGAGCTTTGGAGTAATCTCCTCCAGGCGAATCGGCATGTCTATCTGTATTTCAGGTAAGCGGTGTTCCGGCAAAAGGGTCTCTGCCACTACGGCCTCAAAACGCCTCTTAAATTCCTCGTACTTCCCTTCCTCCAGAGTCAGACCCGCAGCATAGGTGTGGCCTCCGAACTGTTCGATCGTATCCGCACAGGCTTCGAGGGCCTGATACACATCGAACCCCCTGACAGATCGGGCGGAGGCGGCAAGTTTTTCACCACTCCTGGTAAAGACCAGGGTAGGTCGGTAATAGGTTTCCATAAGTCGGGATGCGACGATCCCAATAACACCTTTATGCCAGGTGTCCCGATATACAACGGTGCTCATGTCGGACTCTTCACCGTTTTCCCGGATTATGGACAACGCTTCTTCTGTCATCTGCTGGTCCAAACCCTTGCGCTGCTCGTTCAATGCCTCGATCTCAAGGGCGTAGCGCCTGGCCTGTTCCCAATCGCGTTCGGTAAGCAGTTGTACGGCCTGGTCTCCGTGTCTTAATCTTCCTGCCGCGTTCAATCGGGGTGCCAGTTGAAATACCAGGTCAGAAACCTGATAGTGCGCTCTTTGAATATCTTTCATTAAAGCCCTTAGGCCAGGCCGGGGATCTTCATTAATCACTTGCAGGCCATAGTAAGTCAGGATCCGATTTTCGCCTGTAATAGGCACGATATCCGCTGCAATGGCTACGGCCACCAGGTCCAGATAGGGGCGCAGGGATTCCACAGGCAGACCTTTTCGCAGCTGCAGGGCCTGAATAAGCTTGAATCCCACCCCACATCCACAAAGATCGGTGTAGGGGTACGAACAGTCTGCGCGCTTCGGATCCAGCACAGCCACAGCAGGGGGAAGTACTTCTCCGGGTCTGTGATGGTCGCAAATAATGAAATCGATCCCTTTCGACTGCGCATAGGTCACCTGCTCCACAGCTTTGATGCCACAATCCAGGGCGATGATCAGCTGAAACTCGTTGTCCTCTGCAAAATCGATGCCCCGGAAGGAAATTCCGTATCCCTCCAGATACCGGTCGGGAATATAGGACGCCACATTCGGATATTCAGATTCGAGATACGCCGTCAGAAGCGAGACAGCCGTTGTCCCGTCCACATCGTAATCCCCGTAGACCAGAATACGCTCTCCATCCGCTATAGCCCTTTCGATACGCGCTGTGGCCCGGTCCATATCCTTCATGAGGAAAGGATCATGCAGATGTTCCAGTTCTGGTCGGAAAAACAAGCGCGCCTGCTCATAATCCTCAATCCCGCGCTGAACCAGAAGTCCTGCAATAAGAGGGTCTATACGAAGTGCCTCTGCCAAAGCAGCGGTCGTTTCAGGATTCGGTGCGGGTTTAAATGTCCAGCGCATCAATACTTTAGGTTTACGGTACAACAAGGGTCTGAAATACCCCTTCAGAATTTGAAATCCGGGAAAGCAGCCCGGCTATTCGTGGTGAAAATGAGAACTTACCGATACCTCGGCGAAAGTCCGGAACATTTTCATCACGCCGCAATAAGTGTCTACAGATAGTTTTACGGCCCGTTTTAACTTCGCTTCATTCAGGGTTTTTCCGAAGAAATGAAACTCCATTTCAACCTCTTCATAGGTCTGAGGCTGAGATTCGCTGAGCTTCGCCTGAATATCGATATGAAATCGGTCGATTTCCAGTTTCATCTTCCGGATGATAAAGGCCACATCCAAACCAGAACACCCTGCAAGGGAGCTGAGCATGAGCGCCTTGGGTCTGAGTCCGTCCCCATGACCTCCCTCTTCCGGGCTTGCGTCTATTTTAAAGGTTTGTCCGGAGGGGTTATCGCTCTCAAAAGCCATATCCCCCATCCATCGGGTTTTAACAAAATTGGTGGAAGCCATAATTTTTTCGTTACTTGTAAGGATCAAAAATACAATAAAAATCCCCCTGTTATGGCCCTGGTGAATCCCCTTGACCCGAACACAGATCCGGAAACCTGGAAGCTGGCCGAGTTCTTTAATGAAACGCTGGGCTTTTGTCCGAATTCCGTCCTGACCATGCAACACCGCCCGGCGATTTCAAAGGCTTTTATCGCCTTAAACAAGGCGGTTATGGCCAATGAAGGGAAGGTCACTTCGGCCCTGAAACGCATGATCGCCTGGGTGAGCAGCAATGCGGCCGGATGCCGGTACTGCCAGGCCCACTCCATTCGAGCCGCGGAACGCTATGGCGCGGAGGCGGAAAAACTCGATAACATCTGGCAATACCGCACACACGAATCTTTTAATGAGGCAGAACGCGCCGCCCTGGATTTTGCCCTTGCCGCTTCTCAGGTTCCGAATACCGTGGACGCGGATCTTAAAAAAAGGCTGCACGCCCATTGGGATGACGGAGAAATCGTCGAGATTCTAGGTGTCATCTCGCTTTTTGGTTATCTCAATCGCTGGAATGATTCCATGGGCACGGATATAGAAGATGGGGCCGTGGAAAGCGGAAAAAAATACCTTTCAAAATATGGGTGGGTAGAAGGAAAACACGACGGCAGCGCCTATTGAGACCAAGGCCGGGACATGCGTCAGGTATGGCTATTTTCTGCCTTCTACGACGAGGACCAACTCGCCTTTTGGAGGGTTGTCCTCGAAATGTGCTAAGACCTCGGAGGTTGTGCCTCTCAGCGTTTCCTCATACATTTTAGTGAGTTCCCGGGAAACGGAGATCTGCCGATCGCCCCCAAAGTATTCCACAAATTGGGTGAGGGTTCTCAGGAGTTTGTGCGGACTTTCATAAAAGACCAGCGTCCGTGATTCCCCGGAGAGGAGTTGTAAACGGGTTTGGCGACCTTTCTTAAGGGGAAGGAACCCTTCAAAGACGAACCGATCGGTTGGAAAACCACTGTTGACCAGAGCAGGTATCAGTGCAGTCGCTCCCGGCAGACAATTCACTTCGATCCCCTCCTTCAGGCATTCCCTGATCAAAAGAAAACCCGGGTCTGAGATTCCCGGAGTCCCCGCATCTGAAATCAATGCCATGGTCTCTCCCGCCTTAATTCGGGTGACTAACTGGGTTAAAATACGATGCTCATTGTGCATGTGATAGGATCGCAGGGGCGTAGAGATGTCGTAGTGCTTTAATAATTTTCCGCTGGTCCTTGTATCCTCCGCAAGGATCAGGGTTACAGATTTCAGAACTTCCAGTGCCCTGAGGGTAATGTCTCCCAGATTCCCAATAGGTGTGGGGACAATATAAAGGGATCCATGCATACGCTTTTAAGAAACAAAGGCCGAAAATGCGCAGCGCATTCCGGCCTTACTATTATCAGATATAAATTTTAAGAAAAACGCCTTTCGATCATCGCGAGAAATCGCGTTTCGTATTCTTCTTTACCCTTCCAGTCCTGATACTCCGGCTTTACCATTTTTCGGATAAACGCCACTGAATTCTCATGAGAATCCATAGTGTTTAACTGGGAAAGAATACGATTAAAGTCTTCGGTACTGTCATTAAACAAGTGCTTGACAAAGGCGAGACGGTCATTTAAACCCACCGAAATATCTTTGGCGGTAAGGGTATCGTTCAGAGATTTCGACGGTCGTGCGGCTTCCAGATCCGCAGCTGTCGGGGTTACCGTTTCCTTGTCGTTCTTAACAAAGTCATTGTTGTTTAAGAATTGGGCCAAAATTTCTTCAAGTTCTTCCCCGCCGGGCATCTCAGAAACCATATGCTTGATGGTGTCGATTCCGGGAATAATAATATCTTCCTCATGGGGGCTGTTCTCAGGCACTCCCTTATTCTCATTGAGGACCGCAGAGGCCATTTTTTCAAATTTAGAAGCAACCGAACTCTTGCTTACATCCACTTCGAGGTCCTGAAGTTTTTCTTCAATAAAGTTGAGTACCGCAAGTTTCTCATAGAGATTCCGCGCCTGTTCATAAATTTGTGGCAGCTCCGACATTTCAGTATCTGAAATAATCCTGCTGGCCAATCCTATCAATTCAGCTCTTAATTTCCGTTTCATGGCGTTTTCTTCTGGACCACAACTCCCGGCCCGTATTTTTCATACTTTTATAACCGCTACCAAATGCAAAACGGTAGAAGCATAAAATTTAGTCTAAAAATACGAAATGTTTCTCGAAAACACCGTTAACCCGGAAGAACAATTCGGTTGGATCGAAGTGATCTGTGGCTCCATGTTTTCGGGTAAAACAGAAGAACTTATCCGACGTCTGAGACGTGCGCAGTTCGCCCGTCAAAAGGTGGAGATCTTCAAGCCGATTGTCGATACCCGGTACCACGAGGAAAAGGTGGTTTCCCACGATGAAAATGAAATCAGATCTACCCCCGTGCCCGCGGCCGCCAATATCAGATTGCTGGCGGATGATTGCCATGTGGTGGGTATAGATGAAGCCCAGTTTTTTGATGATGAAATAGTCACCGTATGCAATGATTTAGCCAACAGCGGTATCCGTGTAGTCGTTGCCGGTCTGGATATGGATTTT
>CAKZOC010000119.1 GCA_937136025.1 uncultured Bacteroidota bacterium | reverse complement strand
TGCTCAGCCAGGACGGGATCATGCCGATAAAAGGTTCATACATCCTGGTAGAAATGTCCTACCTGCAGCCCTCGCTTAATTTTGACGAGGCTATCGTACAGATTTCGAAGAGAGGCCTCACCCCTATTCTCGCACATCCGGAACGCTATATGTACCTGCACCAGACCCCCGGGAAATATCAGGAATACAAACAAAAAGGCATCCTGTTTCAAATGAATATGCTTTCCCTTGGCCCCTATTATGGTAAGGACATCCAGAAAAAGGCCCATCAACTGCTCGCAACCGGCATGTTTGATTTTATTGGAACGGACACCCATTCTTTAAAACACTTGAATGCCATAAAGGAATTGCAGCTAAAAGAGAAGGAGGCTGATCGCCTCCTTCCCGTGATTCAAAATACAATTAATACCTTTTACTAAAGTTTTCTGGTTTATGGATTACCTATGCTCTTATGTATTATTAAGATTTTTAAATTGCTAATCAGCTCGCAATTTTCCACCATTTCTTAGTAGCCTTTCCATATCCATATCCATATTTTCCGCCATAACCCAGTTTGGTGTCTTTTACGGCATTGACGACAAAGGTAAGATTGTTCATTTTGCCCTCTTCATTCATCTTCAGTGGGAAATCCAGAATCTTCGTGTCCGTATACCCGGCGCGCGTTACATAAAGGATGAGATCCGCAAATTTAGTGATCAGCATGGTATCCGAAACCACAACAACGGGGGCTGTATCCACAATAATATAATCATATTTATCCCTAACTTCTGAAACCAACCTTTCCAGGCGGTCACTCATCAGGAGTTCTGCCGGATTGGGCATCAGTTTCCCGGAATATATAATATCGATCGTCTGGTCAGACACCAGCATCGTATTGGTGATGTCCCGGGGTGAAAGCTTATCATTAATAAGGAATTCCGTCAGGCCATTATTCTCTGGATTGCCCGAAACCCGCTTTAATTTGTCCACATTCTTGCTCGAATAAAACTGATTGATCTTCGGATTACGGATATCCCCGCCAATAAGGAGTACTTTTTTATTGGCCTTCGCGTAAATCATCGCCAGGTTTGATGAGACAAAGGACTTCCCTTCACCGGGCACGCTGGAGGTGACAAAAATCACATGTCCTCCTGAAATACCCTTCTTTTGTTTCAATAAATAGTCCAA
>CAKZOC010000118.1 GCA_937136025.1 uncultured Bacteroidota bacterium | reverse complement strand
TGTATAAAGGGGGGTGATTCGGGTTGCATTGATCAATACGATCGCTACAAGGGTGTCCGGGAGCTCATGCCTTTTGCAAAGGCTGTCAGCGCCAAATCCAATAACTTTGACGCTTCGGGAAATGAAGTAGCCATCGATTATGTCCAGATGCTGCAGATCGTAAAAGATGCAGGATACACCGGGTTTGTCGGGGTTGAATATGAGGGCGATGTACTGAATGAGGAAGAGGGAATACGCGCCACGCGCGAGCTGCTTCTCAAAGCGGCAAAAAAGGTCTCCTAAGACCAAAAACCCTATGAAAGCATTTTTCCATCAGGTATTTGATTACAATTACCATTCAAACAAGCAACTGATATCCACTTTTGCAGACTTGGAGGTCGTTCCGGAAAAAAGCGTTGAACTTTTCAACCACATTCTCAACGCCCATCATATTTGGAACGCCCGGATTCTGGAACAACATTCGGAATTCGGGGTATGGCAGGAACACGAGCCCCGGGCATGGGAAGAGATCCACTATGACAATCAGCGGAATTCCTTCGAAATTATAACCAATACCGAATTTTGGGAACGGCGGATTAAATACGAAGACTCGGAAGGAAGTCATTTTACGAGGAGTCTGCAGGATATACTTTTTCATATCATCAATCATTCCACCCACCACAGGGGGCAGATCCTGATGGATTTGCGCGCCAACGGCATCGAGCCCCCCGAACAGGATTACATTTATTACAAACGCTAAACCAACACTCCATGAAATCTACCGTTAAAATTCAACTTTCCCTGATGATGTTTCTGGAATTCTTCATCTGGGGCGGATGGTTTGTGACCCTGGGGACCTTTTTGGGGGATAACCTCAAGGCCGATGGAGGTGAAATCGCCATGGCCTTTTCCACCCAATCCTGGGGAGCCATCATCGCACCGTTTATCATCGGGCTTGTTGCCGACAGGTATTTTAATGCGGAACGCATCCTGGGGGTCCTGCACCTGCTGGGCGCTGTTTTGATGTACCAAATGTACACTTCAGTTGATTTTGCCAACTTCTACCCTTATGTGCTGGGGTATATGATCATTTATATGCCTACCCTGGCGCTGGTGAATTCCATTTCCTTCAATCAAATGAAGGACCCGGCTAAAGAGTTTTCCCTGGTCCGGGTATTTGGCACTATCGGCTGGATTGTTGCCGGGCTGCTGATCAGTTATGTTTTCCTATGGGATTCACCTGAGGCAAGAGCTGAAGGCATGTTAAAGAACACCTTTTTACTGGTGGCTATCGCCTCCGCCCTTCTTGGGGTATTCAGTTTTTTCCTTCCCAAAACGCCTCCGACGGCAGACCGGAACGAGAAGGTGGGAATCTCTACCCTTCTGGGCCTGGATGCGCTGAAATTACTGAAGGACCGAAATTTCCTGATCTTTTTTGTGTCCTCTATACTTATCTGTATTCCCCTGGCTTTTTACTATCAGAATGCCAACCCGTTTCTCTCTGAAATCGGGGTAGACAATCCGACGGGAAAAATGACGATAGGCCAGGCCTCTGAGGTGCTCTTTATGTTGTTGCTGCCGTTTTTCTTTAAAAAATTCGGATTTAAAAAGACCATTATGGCCGGAATGCTGGCATGGACCATTCGCTATTTCCTTTTTGCCTATGGCAATGCCGGAGATCTGGCGTTTATGCTCATTCTCGGTATCGCCCTTCACGGAATTTGTTATGATTTCTTTTTTGTATCCGGACAGATTTACACGGACTCCAAAGCCGGAGAAAAATACAAAAGTGCCGCTCAGGGACTCATTACACTGGCCACCTACGGATTGGGAATGCTCATCGGGTTTTGGGTAGCCGGTAAGATTTACGACATGAACCTCATCTCAGAAAACAGTCACGACTGGAATGGCATCTGGACCTTCCCGGCCCTTTTTGCGCTTGGGGTATCTGTCCTCTTTGCACTATTCTTTAAAAACGAGGTGATTGAATACAAAAATTAATATTGAAGTTTAAATTATGCCAAAGAAAATACGTCTTGGAATTCTGGGGGGTGGAGGTGATTCCCTGATCGGAATTCTGCACAGGGTTGCAGCCCATATGTTTGATAATTACGACATTGTGGGGGCCGTCTTCAGTCCGAACCACCAGGAGAGCCTGGATTTCGCCAAAGAAATAGACATTCCCTTAAATCGCATTTATCCGGATTTCGACACCCTGATTTCAGAAGAATTGAAATTACCCGAATCGGAGCGGATTCAGGTGTGTTCCGTGCAAACGCCTAACTTTTTGCATTTCCCCATGGCCAAAAAACTTTTGGACAACGGTTTTCATGTGATTTGCGAAAAACCGATGACCACGACGTATGAGGAAGCCAAAATACTGCGGGACGCACATAAGAAGGCCGGAACTATTTTCGCGGTAACACATACCTATACCGGGTATCCCATGGTACGTCAAATGCGGGAACTGGTGCGCTCGGGTGCCCTGGGTAAGATTCATAAAGTGGATGCCCGATATTATCAGGGGTGGATTAACCCGATTATCCACGATGCCGAAAAACGGAAGACCGTCTGGAGGCTCGACCCGACCAAAGCAGGGATCAGCTCCTGTATGGGAGATATAGGAGTGCATGCCTTTAATATGATTGAATACACCACAGGGTTACAGATAAAGTCCCTTTTGTGTGACTTCAATTACTTGTATCAGGACAACGTTATGGATGTCGACGGCACAGTGCTCATACGGATGGGAGACCACGTAAAAGGAGTGATCCGGGCGAGTCAGGTGGCTACCGGAGAAGAAAATGGACTGGCCATTCGGATCTACGGCGAAAAGGGCGGTCTTGTCTGGGAACAGGAACGGCCGAACTTTCTTTATAAGCTAAGCGATACAGAACCCTTACAGGTCTATAAACCGGGTCACACCTATAATTCCGACCTTTCTCTGGACGGAACTAAACTGCCAGCAGGGCATCCCGAGGGGATTTTCGATGCTATGGGGAATATCTACAGAGGGGTGGCCCGGGCCATACGCGGGGCGGAATTTGACCCCGGGGAATTTCCAACCATGACCGATGGGGTTCGCGGCTTAAATTTCATCGAGGCTACGGTCGCTTCCCATAAATCGGGAAATACATGGGTTACGCTGGATTAATCTGATGAGGAGATTCCTGTGTGGGGCGAAATCATTGGGAGAATTTGGGTATTTCAGGGTCGCTCATAGATCGTTTCAAACTCCTCACAAACCACAATCATACTTTCGCGGGGAACTTTTCCGAAAGGCTCCAGTTCCTGGGTGTAGTATTCCCAATGTACGCGCTTCCAGTACTCCAGGGAGCCGTCACCTTCACCTTCCAGTTTTGCATATTCGGGCGAAATACTAAAGAAAGGCCTGAGCCGGACTTTTGTAGTTCGGATGATGCAATGGGCATATCCGTTAAAGTCAGTCACAATATTCAGATCTCCGATTTTAGGCAGGGGCTCCCCTCTTTGCTGAAGCCCTATCAGCGAGTGGGAGGTGCATCTTTTCTGACCGTTTTGCGCTAACTGGGCGCAGGTATTGGCGACTTCTTCCGTGGCTCCGAAATAACCTGCAGGTGGCTCCTGCATATTGCTGTAATCCGGATGATCTTGTACAAAAGCTTTCCAAAGTGAAGCTATAGATGGATTCTTCATACGTTTGAATTCACATTATTTAAAACCCCCATTTTTGAATTTCTGGGCGGCGTGATTTGCGGCCCGGGCCGTGAAGGCCATATAGGTCAGGGAGGGGTTCACACAGGAGGAGGACGTCATAAAAGCGCCATCGGTCACATAGATGTTCGGCACCTCATGTACCTGATTGTTCTTGTTCACCACGGAAGTCCTCACATCGTACCCCATCCGGGCCCCGCCCATTTCGTGAATACCCAGGCCGGGTCCGGTCTCATTTTCATATGGCTCGACCTCCGTAAAACCTGCAGCGTTGAACATACGGGTTATTTCCCTGAGGATATCCTCGCGCATTCGATATTCATTTTCTTTAAAGCTCACATCAAAATCCAGTTGGGGGAGACCCCATTGATCTTTCTCCGTGGAGCTCAACCCAACCCGGTTTTCCCAATAGGGCAACATTTCACCAAAACCGGTGGCTCCAATTTGCCAGGTACCCGGTTGAAGTACGCCCGCCTTTAAATCCGCTCCATACCCCAATTCTGCTACGGCTTCCGACCAGTCTCCCCGGGACGCTCCTCCCTGGTATCCAAATCCCCGGAGGTATTCGCGTTTCGGTTGCCCGTCCAGATTTACAAACCGCGGGATATAGAAGCCGTTCGGTCGCCGCCCTTTATAATATTTATCGAGGTAGCCGGGAACTTTCGCATTCGCTCCCAGCTGGTAGTGGTGGTCCATGATATACCGACCCAATTGGTCGTGGGTGTTACCAATGCCTTCCGGGAATCGGGCAGATTTCGACTGCAATAGAATTCCAACGGAAGCCATGGCCGAGGCGCAGAGAAAAACGATCCCGGCCTTAAAAGTATGTGTTTCACGTGTTTCTGAATCGATGATCCGTACCCCGGTGGCCAGTCCTGAAGCCTCGTCATACAGGACTTCATGCACTATAGAGTGAGGTCTGAGGGTCATATTCCCGGTGCGTTCCGCCGCAGGCAGGGTGGAAGAATTACTGCTGAAATACCCGCCAAAAGGACATCCCCTCCAACAGCGGTTCCTGTACTGGCAGGGATTGCGTCCTTCCGGAACCTTAGCGGTATCCGTAACATGGGCCACCCTCCCAATGGTCAGTACCCTTCCGTCTTCAAACTTTTGCGAAAGGGCGGTTTTAAGATCCTCTTCGGGGCAGGTAAGGTCCATAGGGGGTTGAAATACCCCATCCGGGAGCTGGTCCAGGCCCAGAGCCTCTCCGCTCACGCCAATATAGGATTCCACCTTGTCATACCAGGGGGCTATATCCCTGTACCGCACCGGCCAGTCTACGCCGATACCTTCTTTGAGGTTGGCTTCAAAATCCAGATCACTCCACCGATAACTCTGTCTGCCCCAGGTGAGTGAACGCCCACCTACCTGATACCCGCGAATCCAGTCAAAGCGCTGGGTTTCCTGGTAGGGATGTTCCAGATCATTTACAAAAAAATGAGCGACATCCGGTCGTGGTGCCCACCCTACTCTCAGTTGCTTATGATACTGTTTGCGTTCCTGTGCTGTGAGTTGATTGCCATTGGGGAGGTCCCAGTCATCCAGATTCATCGTGGGATAATCGGTGATATGGTTGACCATGGGCCCCCGCTCGAGCACCAGGGTTTTCAGGCCATTCTCACAAAGTTCTTTGGCGGCCCAGCCGCCGGTTATTCCCGTGCCTACGACAATGGCGTCATACGTTTCTGAAGCGTTGTTGTTATTTGTGGTCACGAATTCCTCAGTATTTTTCTATATTTATGACCCGCCTGTAGGGCTCAGGTCGCTTTTCCGAAACATCTGTTAAATATAGGATATTATAGCAAAACCTGATGGGCAAAAACAGCTAACAAATTTTGTGGTATTTATGAAAACGATTAAAGGCCCGGCCGTGTTCCTGGCGCAATTTGTAGACAGCAAAGCTCCTTTTAATTCCCTGGAAGGGATGTGCCAATGGGCGGCAGATCTGGGGTATAAAGGGATTCAGATTCCGACCTGGGAGTCCTTCCTGATCGATTTGGATAAGGCGGCTGAAAGCCAGACGTACTGCGACGAACTGAAGGGGATCATCGGCTCCTATGGCCTTGAAATCACAGAGCTCTCCACCCACCTGCAAGGGCAGTTGGTAGCCGTACATCCGGCCTACGACCTGATGTTTGATAATTTTGCGCCCGATGCCGTTAAAAACAACCCAAAGGCGCGGACCCAATGGGCCGTGGAGGTTGTCAAAAAGGCCGCTACCGCGAGTCGCCGTTTAGGCATTAAAGCCCATGCCACTTTTTCAGGGGCTTTGCTCTGGCATACCTGGCACCCCTGGCCGCAAAGACCTCCGGGACTTGTGGAAATGGGTTTTGAGGAGCTGGCCAAACGCTGGAAGCCCATCCTGGACCATTTCGATGCGGAAGGTGTGGATGTGTGTTATGAAATTCATCCGGGGGAGGATTTGCACGACGGGGATACTTTTGAGCGATTTTTGAAAGCTACCGGCAACCATCCCAGGGTGAATATCCTTTACGATCCAAGCCATTTTGTGCTGCAACAACTCGACTATATAGAATACATCGATCACTACCACGAGTTTATCCGGTCTTTCCATGTGAAGGACTCGGAGTTTAATCCAACGGGTAAAAAAGGAGCCTTCGGGGGGTACAATGATTGGGGAGACCGTGCCGGACGGTATCGGTCTTTGGGGGATGGACAGATTGACTTCAAAACCATTTTTTCCAAGCTCACGCAGTACGGATGTGATGTCTGGGCGGTTATGGAATGGGAGTGTTGTATCAAGTCCCCGGAGCAGGGCGCACGGGAAGGTGCCCGGTTTATTCAGGATCACATCATTGAAGCCACGGAAAAAACATTTGACGACTTTGCCGGGGGAGCTGTCGATAAAGAAATGCTTCGAAAAATTCTCGGACAAAATCCAGATTTATGAAAACAACGACATTAGGCCTGTGTATGTTGATGCTGCTGGGCATCGGCTGTAAGGAGAAACCAGCTCCCGATAAAAACGACATGCAACAAGATTCGGAAATGGTGCTTGAAGAGACCGACCCCTGGGAGGTGCTTTTTGACGGCAGCTCTATGGACGCCTGGAAAGGGTATCGGTCCCCTGAGGTTCCTGCTGCCTGGAAAATGGAAGATGGGGCTCTGGTTTTTTACCCGCCGGCCAATGGCCCTGAGGGTGAGAGTTATAACCTGGTAAGCCGGAAAGAATACACCAGTTTCGTCCTTTCCCTGGAATGGAAAATCTCAGAGGGCGGGAATTCAGGAATCTTCTGGGGCATTGTGGAAGACCCGAAATACGGCCAACCCTATGAGACCGGTCCTGAAATCCAGGTCCTCGATAATGAGAGGCACCCGGACGCTTCCAATGGAGACACGCATCAGGCAGGGGCACTATACGACATGGTGGCTCCTGCGTCCGATGTGACCCGGCCCGCCGGGGAATGGAACCTATGCGAAATCACCGTGGATTACAAATCGGAAAGGGGCAAAGTAGTCCTGAACGGAACGGAAATACTTTCGTTCCCTTTAGGCAATGCCGCCTGGGATGCTATGGTGGAAAAATCGAAATTTAAGGGGTGGGAAGGCTTTGGAAAATCCCAAACGGGAAAAATTGGCCTTCAGGATCACGGGGACATCGTAGCCTACCGAAACATAAAAATAAAATCACTTTAATATTATGATCAGGATCTGTTCTATCCTATTAGTGGGAATTTTGTTTGTGGCCTGCGGACAAAAAGAACCCGCCCCACCCCAGCCACCAGAGCCACCGACGGCTCCTGGCATTACATATCCGGAATACCAGGGACAGGAACCGAGTACTCCTGAAGAAACGGAGGTATACCAACCCGTTCCCCCCGTGGTGGCACCCCGGGGCCAAAACGGGGCACCCTCTGACGCCCTGGTGCTCTTTGATGGAAGTGGATTCGAAGAATGGATTATGACCCGGGACAGTTCCGAGGTTATCTGGCACCTGAATAAGGATGGGAGTATGACGGTCCGGGACACCGCAGGTGATATACAGACCAAACGGAATTTTGGGGATCTTCAGTTACACCTGGAATGGCGCTCACCTGCCGATATTCAGGGTGCTGGCCAGAGTCGTGGCAATAGCGGTGTTTTTCTGAACAACCTCTACGAGGTGCAGGTATTGGATAATAATGACAATAAGACCTATGTCAACGGACAGGTCGGATCGGTATACAAACAACATATACCTCTGGCCATGGCCTCAGTACCGAGCGGAGAGTGGAACACCTATGACATTTTTTATCGCGCCCCGGAATTTGACTCAATGGGAAATAAAGTAAAATCCGGGACGATTACCGTAATTCACAACGGGGTTCTGGTCCAGGATCACGTCGAAATCAAAGGCACTACCCCTTATATCGGTTGGCCGAAGAACCCGCCTCATGGTAAAGGGCCAATCCGGCTCCAGGATCATGGGGATAACAGCCGGGTGAGCTATCGGAACATCTGGATTCGGGAACTGTAATCAGATTCTTTTTACAGCGTTATGCGCTTTGGATTTCGGGCCTGGCCAGCCCCGTTTATACTGTGGAAATATCAGATCATAAAACCTTTGGGGGCACCCGCTCAGCCCTTGAAAATCATGATTTTGCACCTCTGTTAACACTCTGATCCGCGGAATACAAGGTATAATCCGTAATGCATACACCAATTTTGTTTCTTCCTACATTGCTGCCTTATATACCCGGGTATATTTCGTATTTTACTTCTACGAGATACATTATGGACTAATGGCCTTCGTCTCCCGGATTTTACGGATGAGTATCCCCCGCCCTGGCCCACTTAAAAACATCACAAATATGAAACGTTTGAAAAAAGCCGGCTTGCTGCTGGCACTTTTGCTCATCGGCGGAAACCTGCAGGGGCAATTCCTCAAAAAACTTAAACAAAAAGTAGAAAGACAGGTGGAGGATGTGGTCACCGAAAAAATCGCAGCCAAAGCGGCGGGAGAAGCCGATAAACTAATGGATAAGGCCTTTGAGGATTTACTTGAGGGCGGCATAGGGGAGAACGCAGGTTTTCCCATGGGCGGCGATCCGGTGAATCCGGAGGATATTCCGGACTCTTATGATTTTGAATGGGCCTATGAACTCACCATGTATACAGATCAGTTAGAAGAGCCCATTCCGATGACCTATTTGCTCAAGGAAGGATCTCCCTACTGGGGGATGAATATAGAGCAACAGGGAACCTCTATTCTGATGGTTTTTGACGCAGATAAAATGATGACCCTGATGTTCATGAATAATAATGATACCCGCTTTATGACCGCCTCAAAAATCCCTGAACAATTTCTGGAGGGAGAGGAGTTCTCGCCCCAGGACGGATATGAAATCAAAGAAATTCCTGCCAAAGAGATACTCGGATATTCCTGCAGGGGTTTTGAAATGGAAGATGCCCAATATAAAACAACGGTATACACAACTTTTGAGACCGAGGTAAGTTTCAGCGATATGTACAAGAAAAATGAGCATTTTCCTGAAAACTTTGATATGGAATGGATACGGGATGGCAACAAATCAGGAATGATTATGGAGATGGTGATAGAGGATAAGACTAAAAATGAATTTGACGCTAAAATGGTATGTACCCGTCTCGAACGCGCACCTCAAACCATAACCACTGCGAATTATCAAAATTTCGGGGGGAAGTAACACCCGGAAAGGCAACAAAAACCAAAAAAAATGAAAAATACGGTTTTATTACTTTTGACTCTGACTATTTTTACCAGTCAGAGCCGTGGACAGGAATCCATATCGGGAAGTATTGATGGGTGGACTCATGGTGTCGGTGAGGTCTATACCGGGGTTTTTACACTTACGGAAGTAGGATCGATTGACGATTCGGGAAATTTTGAAATTGCCCTGAAACCGGGATACCTCGCAGAGGTGAAACAGAAGATGGAAGCTGAGAATTCAAATCCAGACAAAAAATTCACCTCACAACTCATGACACTCGGGGAATCTTGCCAATGCGCTCAGGGTAATTTAGAATTGGTCAATGGGGATCAGGAACTCACCACCATGGCGGTACTTGGATTTATGCTGGCCAATATGGAGAAGAAAGAAAAATTTGGAAGGCTTGTCCCGGCCAGCAACAGAGACTTTGCAGAAGGATATATCAAACTCGGGGCATATGAAAACCAGGTCGGGTATGCCGTTGATTGGTATTACGTAGATAAACCGGGAGTTGCCAAAGGGGAGTGTTCAGTGGATTCTTATCCGGTAAACGGAGATGAGATGTATACGCGGAATACAACCTATAATCTAGACCTGAAGCCCGGGTGGAACCTAGTTAAGTATGAGATATCAGAAATATTTACAGATGAGGGTGGAAAAACCTATCCGGTTAAGGAAAGTATTGCCAGCATTTCTAAATTGCCTTCGGACATGCAATTTGTTTTTCTTCCCGAATGAGTCGTCTTTCTTTTTGAGGGAGATACAGGAGCACTTTTCTCCGGCCATTCCCCGGGTCAATCGGTTTCCGAAAGCGTTTTTATACACCGCGATCTTTTTTGCCATTCATCTTGGTGCCGCACAGGAAGCCATTCAGGGAACGCTTCCCGAATGGAAATTTGGAGCGGGTGATATTATTACGGGCTTTCAGGAACCCAGAAAAATTGGCAGCGTGAATCCTGAGGGCTATTTTACAATCCCGCTTGATTCGGACTTTCTTCAAAAGCGAAAAAAGGAAATCGATA